>JBBSBI010000150.1:0-13647 GCA_038251425.1 Polyangiales bacterium | reverse complement strand
CAAGACGAAGCAGCGCGAGAGGGCACCTCGTGCGCTTGGCATTCGTTTTGACCCGAGCAGCGCGTGCTCGACGTCGGCTGTGATCCGCGCGATCAAGCGCTAGACGAGAGCAGCCACTCGATCATTTCACCGTGAATTCCCTGACCGGATAGGCCGTCCCGTTGACGATCGCTTCGGCGCGGTGCCGGCCCGGGTAGTGGCGCCTGCTGTACGACCGTCGGCCTTTACGAAATGGACGGCAAGGTCCACGAGGAGGTCCTGCAGCCGTCGAGACGTACTCGTCAGCACGAAGCGTAGGGTGACATGGCCGCCAATCTTGACCTGTCGCGGCTCAAGTCGAGCGCCATTAATGGACACCGAGGCCTTGGCGCAGTAGCCAAGAAGTCGCAAAGCGGCGGGTTCGCCACGTTTCACGGCGCTGCGGAGAGCGTGCTCGATGAGCGCGTGGCGCTCGGCCGAAGCGCCCTCTAACCACTCGCCACAGGTTTCGGCTAAGAGCTCGCGATGGACCTTGCCGAGGTCGTTCAGATTGTTGGCTACGCTGCGGCGGACCAGCGTCGTGGGGTCGTCCTTCAGCAACTCAAGCAGCTCAAGCACGCGGTTTGGGTTGGCATCAAGCCACGCCACTCGGTTCGCCCACGGTAGTCGGAGCCGGGTGCCTTCCGAAACGAGCCGTCGAACATGGGCGTTCGCGTCCTTCGTCCATTCGCGAAGGATCGAGAACGTGCGCTCGGGGTCCTGCGCGATGTAAGCGCGGATGCTCGACTCCGCGCTGAAGCGCTTCGTCAGCTCGTACTGCGCGCGCATCGACAAGTCGAAGTGGTCGCGCCCTCGCTCAGCGACGAACAGCACGTGAGGCAGATAGAAAAAAGGGGCCATGCCCGCACCGACGAGTTCGTCTGTCGCGTGCTCTGGGCCAAGCGAACGAAGCAGTACGTCGAGGGCGCTCGGGTAGTCGCCTGGAAGGTGGTCTGCGAGGGCACGTGCGATGTGCTTGCCTCGGTCGAGTAGCTCAAGCCCATCGAGCCCCGCGCTGGCTTGCGCGATGAAGGCTCGCGACGGGAACGAGGGCAGAACTTGTGCTAGCTCGCCAGAGAGGCGCCGCACGAGCACGGGCGAGAAGAAGGTCTTGAGAGGCTCAGCCATTGGCTATCGGCTTCACAAGCGCTCCAGCGCCATCATGTTGACGTACCACGGTCACGATTGCCCTTTGTTGCCAAAGCCAACGGCCAAGCGTCGCGATGACTTTCGGGAAACAGCGGCCACGCCATAGATAACAGCCAGGCTAAAAACAGCATACAGGTCCCGGAACACTCGCGGACGCTCATCAAACGCTGCGAGCACCGAAAAGATCGCCAGAGGAATGTGGGCGACAAAGCACACGAGGCTGTGCTGGCCGATGGTCGACAAGGGGGTGAGCAGGTGGCGATCGATAAGATGGGCCCAGCGCGCTCTTTGGCTTGCCTGAGCGACAGCGCGAAAGCCAGCGTAGAGCAGCACCAGCTCCGACAGGGTGTACAGCACGCGGAGCGGTGCCCAGGTTTGCTTTAAAAACGCCCAGCGCCAGGTTGCATCGGGGAGCTGGAGTCCGAGGCGTGCGAAGCTTGGACCTTGGAGCCTCACGAACACGAACAGCAGCGTGAAGGTGAGGAGTGCGAGCGTGAGTAGCGAGCGTTCGTGTGGCTTCAGCCATGCGGCTAAGCGCTCACGCATGGCGCCGAGGAGAAGCCCGACGAAGAACGCGAACTGCCAAGCGGCCAACGAGAACACGGGAGTACCGGATCTCGCATCCAACCAAGGCAACAGGTTCGGCTTGAATTGCGCACCACACCAGAGCAGCACGGAAACTCCGAGCGCGAGCGGCCAAATCTTGCGCCGGATGGCCTCCCAAAAGAGCGGCGCCACCAAAAAAAATACCACAAAAAGAGGCAGAATATTCAAGAAGAGATCGCTCTGAAAGCGCAAGCTCAACACCGCCCCGAGCGTCTGCACGAGACCGCCAAACGCCTGAAGCTGGGGCAGCCCCAGGTTGACTACCCACTCGTTGAGCGCCACAGCCAGCAGCATCAAGCTCACGTGAATCAGCCAGAGCTGAAGCGCGCGCCCGAGAACACTTGCGTAAACTCGCCGAGGACCTTGGCTTCGGAGCTTCTTCACTCCGAGCATTCCCAAGGTGAAGCCGGAGATCGTGATGAACAGATCGCCGGCATCGACGTAGACGGGGCTGTTGACTAGCAACGAAAATGAAGACAGCCGCGCCGCATGCGTGAGCGTCATGCTCACGAGGGCGAAACCTCGCAACGTGTCTAAAGTCAGGTCGCGGGTGTCGGGAGGCACGGCTGTGCGCCCTTTCCACCAATCGAGTGATGCAACTCGATAAGCGCCCGATGCACTTCGTGCATCAAGGCCTCGCTGCTGTTCTTGGGCCGCCCCTGTGTAAGTATGGGTGTCCCCAACTTGAGGCGAACATCCCCAGGAACAATGTCGAAACCGCCTGTGGGCAAGACTCTGCCGGATCCTTCGATCGCGACAGGGATGATCGGTACACCTGCCTGCAATGCGAGCACGAAAGGTCCGCGTTTGAAGGGCAGGATGGAGCCATCTTTGGAACGCGTGCCCTCAGGAAAAACCAAGATATTGGCGCCATTGCGAATTCGCTCGGCTGCCTTGCTCAGACTCTTCAGCGCTTTGGTTCCCTTGGAGCGATCGATGAAAATCATACCCGTGGCCCACATGTACCAACCGAGAAAGGGCACATATTTCAGGACCTCCTTGGCCATGAACCTGAGATTGCTGGGGATCGAGTGGAAAGCGCAGGCGATATCCAGCATCGATTGGTGGTTCATGACGAAAATGTGCGGGGCTGAAAAGTCCACATCAGGAAGGGGCTCAGCTCGGTAGCGGGCGCCCGTTGCCCAAATCAGCGGGTACGCCCAGAAGCGGCGTGCCATCCAGAGTGGGACATCGCGATTCCAGGTTAGCAACGCAGCGAGCAACGCAAGCGTGATCCAGGTGGAGCACCAGACGGCCAGGAACAGAGCCTGCGCAAGCTTCTTCAGGGGACGCATTTGGGGGGAAGCTACACCAGCTACCCCACTTTTGGCGACTCAGCGCCAAGAAGCGGCTGATTTTGCCGCCTGAGCGGAGCGAAGCGAATCGGAAGTTAAGCGCGCAAGATCCGTAGGTCCGATATCCTCCGAGCATGTCAAAAATGCCGGTAGAGCGGCTGTATGCGGATTGGACTCGGATTTGACCTAGAGAGTTACCGCTCACACTCTTATCTGCGCGGGATCAGCAACTACCTGCGTGAGCATCGCGGCTGGTCGACCCAACTAGTCGAGCCAACGGCCCGAAATGTCGCGGAGTTTTTGAGCGGTAAGCCAGATGGCTTTCTGACTGCCACGGCCGACGACGTCTTGTTGGAATTGCTCGAGCACGCGGGGGTCGCGACAGTGGTGCTCGGTGAACGAACTGAACGGCAGCTCGGTCAAGTCTTGATCGATGAGTCCGAGATCGGTGGAATTGCCGTGGAGCACTTCACCACTCGCGGTTATCGCCACTTTGGATACGTCGGTTCGGATTCAGCACTGAGCAGTGGCCGCGAGCGCGCGTTCGTGCTCGCCCTTGAACGCGCGGGATTTTCCTGTGAAAAATTCGGGTTAGGTTCGTTGCCGACGTGTCGGAAACCGGTAGGGCTCCTGTGCGAGAGTGATGCCGTGGCGTTGGCCGTCTCCGAAAGATGCCAACTGGCAAAGCTTGAGGTGCCGCGATCAGTAGCTATTCTTGGTGTGGGTGATCACGAGTCGGTGTGCGGGCTCGGTGAGCCGCCCATCAGTAGCGTTCAGCTGCCGTTTGAACGCACGGGCTACGAAGCCGCAACGCTACTGGGTCACTCGTTAGACAACCAGCAGAAGCCAACACAGACGATTCTCCTGCCACCCACGCGAGTCGTGAATCGGAGCTCCACGGACGCGGTGGCTGTTGGCGATCGGTTGGTCGGACACGCCATGGAGCTGATGCGTTCGCATCTCGCCGGCCCTGTTGGGATCTTGGAAGTGTGCCGGAAACTCAAATGTTCGCGACGAATGCTGGAACGCCGTTTTAGCGCAAGCACAGGTTTCACGCCAGCTCAAGCCTGGGCGCGTTTCCGTATTGAGGAAGCTCAACGATTGCTGGTTGATACCGATCTATCGGTTGAAACCATCGCGACCCGAACTGGGTTCGGCGACGGGCGTCGGGTCACGCTGGCGCTGCGAAGAGCTACAGGGCGAACACCGAGCGCCCTTCGGCGCAGCCTCTTGTGCTAATGAGCCAGAGGGCTACTCCCGAGCCAACTGTGAGCGCTTGCGAAATTGCGCGGGCGTCAGCCGAGTCTGTTTGCGAAACGTGGTTGAGAGATGATTCCCATCGCTAAAGCCCGTAAGCTGCGAGATTTGGTCGATGGTGAGGGAAGTTTCGGCGAGCAAGCGCTGTGCTTCGGCGATTCGAAACTTGGTCCAGGTGTGCGCTGGCGTTGAACCGGTCGCCTCAAGGAATCTGCGTTCAAAGCTGCGCCTCGAGCAAGCCATGCGTTTGGTCAGCGCTTCGACGCCCTCCTCGCGCAACAAGTGCTCTTGCATGTAGCAAAGTGCACGGGCGACGACTTCATCGTCGGAGTAGAGCGCATCCGTGGAGCGGCGTTGGACGACGCGCAACGGCGGAAGAGGCGGGGGATTGGGGGTGTTCACGTCTCCATTCAAGAGGCTCTCGAGCAAGCGCGCCGCTTCGTAGCCGATGCGTTCGGAGGCAGTTTGAATGCTGCTCAGCGGTGGATCTGAGAGCGAACAGACGGTCACGTCGTTATCGACACCCAAAATGGCAATCTCGCGCGGCACCTCTAACCCGAGCGCCTGACATTGCTCTGCCAACATCCATGCGCGGTGGTCGTTATGACAGAAGATGGCGGCGGGCTTTTCCAGGCCGTTCAGCCATTCGTTGAACGCCGCAGAGTTGGCCTCGCTCTTCCGCGCGTCCTCGGGCCAGGCAGGGTCCGCGAACGAACTGCAATGGATCTGCAGTTCTCTGAGCCTTTGTTCGAAGCTCACGCCTCGCCCATCCTGAATATTGCCACCGTGTCCCGCGTAGCCAAAGTGGCGGTAACCCCGGCCGAAGAAATACTCAGCCGCCATGACACCGATGGCTACCTCGTCGTTGCTCACCTTGGGTAATCGCACCTCAGGGAAAGACTTTCCCACGTTGACCACGGGGATGCCAAAGCTCGCGACTGACTTCAGAATCTCAACGCTCGCTCCGCCGATGATCAGAGCATCGGGATTCCGCCGCTTGAGCCACTGCAAGCCCTCAACCGTGGGACCTTGTTGGTTGAGATGCCAACCTTTTCTGGTCCGTGCGTACCTGGCAACTCCGCGAAGTGTTCCGCGGTAGTAGCCAATGTTCATCTCAATGCCTAACGCGATACGCACGACCTGGACCCATTCCCCCTAACCAAAAACGACTGAACTTTGGTCATGCTGGCGCAAACGATAAGTTTATTTGCGCAAACGTGTGTGGCCGACGGCATGCTTGAATCATAGAGTAAATCCGCGGCGGCCCACTAGCCAATCACGGTTTCTGCATCGCCAATGAGGATTTGCAATGAGTTGGAACAACCGCTTCCCAATGTTGGCCGCAGAAGCAGCCTTGCTCAGTTCATTCCTGGTTTGGGCACCGGTCGCAAGCGCACAAGCTCTCACGCCAGGCGTGGTGAACATGGCCACCTACGACAGTCCGGGCGGCGGCAGCGTTCCTTACTGGTTATTCGTTCCCCAGGGATACGATCCCGCAAAGAAATATCCGCTGGTGCTTGTGCTGCATCACGCCGGTGAAAACGGAACCAACGGTGAACACCTGGATGCCCTGCATCCGTACGACGCCGACGTACAAGCAAAATATCCCTCGTTCGTGCTCGCTCCACAATCGCCGTGTAGCTACTATTGCTGGGGAGGCGCACCCGCAGATTGGGGCAAAGATCCCCAAGAGCCGCATGGTCGAATGGCCGTGGAGCTGATCAAGAAGCTCGAAGGCGAGCTTTCTATAGATACCAAACGGCTCTATCTGTCAGGTGAATCCATGGGGTCCTGGGGAGTGTGGGATGTTGCGATGCGCAACCCCGACATGTTTGCGGCTGTGCTCGGAATGGATGGAGCGCCGGATGCAGCGCGTGCGGAGAAGATTCTCAATATGGCCAGCTGGAACTGCGAGGGCGAAGAAGACATGACCATGTATGGCGTGGACGTTGGCCAAGTAGTGCAAGCGCGAGCCTTCCGAGATCGAATGCTGGTACTAGCCGCCAAGAACTACAAATATCAGGAATTTCCGGGCGGACACGGCAACGGCTACGGTTGTCGGGACGATTCGACGATGCCGGATTGGATGTTTTCTCAGGTGAAAGGTGGGGCGCCGGCGAGCGGCACCGGCACGGGTGGTGCGGCAGGTACCGGCGGAGCAGGAACTGGCGGTAGCGGAGTTGCTGCAACCGGCGGCAAAGCAACAGGCGCGGGCGGCACGAGTCCCAATGGCAGCGGCGGTGTGAAGCCTGCAGGGACGACCGGGGGCAGCACGGCGAGCACGGCTGGCGGCGGCGCCGTCTCGTCAGGTTCAGGCTCGTCCTCAGGTAAGTCGTCGTGCTCGCTCAGCGAAGCCAGGCCACGTGCCAGCTTCGGCTGGGCCGCTCTTGGACTTTCCTTGCTTGGCGCAAGCCTTAAGCGTCGGCGTACGCGAGCCGCCACTCGCTAACGGCGTTGCCGCAAACTCACTAGAGTTTGGCGCGCTCTGCCAGTGCCGAAATCATTAAGGAATGCCAGACTCAGGGTCTGAGTAAGAAGCCGTCTCGTGGGAGCTTTACCTCTATGAAACCTCGATTTATCGCGTTCAGCGCACAGGGTTTGGCACTCACAGCAGTTTTCGGCATGGCAGGGTGCAGCACATCCGTGGATGCCAGCAAGGGGCGTCCGGGCACCAGCACTTCAGGCACTCCGGGGTCACCCAGCGCCGGCTTGCCAACAGGGAGCGGTGGGTCTGGCCCAGGTGCTCCAGGTGGCCCGCTTGGAACAGGTGGGGGCGGCGTGGTTGTCCCTGGAGCTTGCGCAATGCTCGGACCCGCGCTGGTACGCAGGCTGACGCGCTACGAGTACAACAATACAGTGAACGTGCTGCTGCGTGACACGACCGCGCCGGCCCAGACGTTCCCCCCTGAACCTTCGACGAACGGCTACGACACAGACAGTACAGCATCAGCGCCTTCACGGATCTTGATCGACGGCTACCACGGCGCTGCCAACGGCCTCGCCGAGCATGTGGTAACCGACCTGAACGGTCTCTTAGGTTGCGCCCCCGAAGCCCCCGGATGCATTTCGAGCTTTATTCAAGGCTTTGGAACCAAGGCCTACCGCCACACCTTGAGCACCACGGAGGTTCAGAATTTTCAAACGTTCTACGACACGCAACGGGCTAGGTTCGATGCGCCCACTTCCGTACGAATGTTATTAGAAGTTTTCTTGCAGTCGCCAAAATTCCTTTATCGCTCCGCAGATGGCGCGGATGCTTTCGATACAGCGTCGCGGCTTTCGTACACGCTTTGGGGTAGCATGCCGGATGATGCGCTCTTAGCCGCGGCACGTGGTGGTCAGTTAGCCACTAAGGCTCAAGTGGGTGCGGAAGCCTCCCGTCTCATGGCTGATCCGAAGGCTAAGCTGCAGCTGAGTCACTTCCAAACGCAGTGGCTGGGGCTAGATGTGCTGGCGGTTGCTCAGCGCGATGCGGCCACGTTTCCAGAATTTACGCAGGAGATGTCTGGCTTCTATCAGCAGGAGATGAGTGCGTTCTGGAATGATGTGGTTTGGAACGGGCCGGGGGATGTGAAGACGTTGCTCACAGCGCCCTATTCCTTCATGAACCAGAAGCTTGCGGCTATCTACGGTATCGCGGGGGTTACCGGCGATACCTTTCAGAAGGTCACGCTGGATCCCACGCAGCGTATGGGCCTCTTGACGCAAGCGGGGCTACTGGTTCGCATGACGCCCGCCAACCGTTCCAATCCGGTGACCCGTGGAAAGCTAATTCGAACGCGCTTTATGTGCGAAACTTTGCCCGATCCGCCAGCCAGCGTGAATCGCGTGGAGCCGGCGGGAGAGCCTGGTCAGACGACGCGTGAGCGCTTCGCGGCACACGAAGCGACCCCGAGCTGTGCGGCATGCCACGCGTTGATAGATGGGATCGGCTTTGGCTTCGAGAATTACGACGCCATCGGCAAGTGGCGAACCACCGAGAACGGCAAGCCTATCGACGCCAGCGGGCAGATCGTTTCGGATACAGGGTCCATCCCGTTCGTGGGTGCGGTGGAGTTGGCGAATCTTTTGGCCACCAATCCGAAGACAGGAGATTGCTTGGCCAAGCAATGGTTCACTTTTGCGCTCGGGCGAAGTGCGCGACCCGAGGACTCCTGTGTCCTCAAGGACCTCGGAGCCGTGCTCTCGAGTCAAGGCCTCGGGGTCCGGGATCTGGTGCTCACCCATGCGACCTCAGACGCCTTCGCTGCACCGGGGTATTCACTGCCATGAGAACTCTTCCACAAAACCAGTCCGGAGATTCACTATGACTGTGTCGCCGAAGCTTCGACGCCGTATGCTTCTCGGAGCCGCGAGCGTATGCCTGCCGTTGCCTTTTCTTGAGATGTTGTGGGGAGCAAAGGCTCAGGCCCAAGCCGCCTCGCCACAGCGTTTTGTGGTGGTCTATGCACCGGGGGGCGCTGTTCCAGAACTTTGGAATCCTACGGGCACCGGGGAAACCGACCACGTGCTGCCGTCCGTCCTGGCGCCGCTGGAGCCCTGGCGCCAGAAGGTCCTGATCACCCAAGATTTAGGCATGAAAGTTGCGGAGATCAGCCAGGGTAATGCCCACGCGGTGGGTAGCGGAGCCATGCTCACGGGCCAGATCTTGCAAGGGAATGACGGGTTTGCGGATGGCCCTTCGGTGGATCAAGTGATCGCCAAGACGGTGGGCTCGGCAACGCGCTTTGCTTCGCGTGAGTTCGGAGTTAGCTGGCCAACGGGTGGTGGTGGCAACGGCTCATCGCTGAATATCATCAACTATGCTGGGCCCGCCCAGCCGGTTCCACCCAGCGTGGATCCGAGCAAAATCTTCCGGGAAATTTTTTCCGGGCTTTCGACGCCCGCTCCGATGGGGCCCGATCCCATGGCGGCGCTCAGAGCTCAGCGGCGCTCGGTGTTGGATAGGGTGATTTCTGAATTCACCACGTTCAACAGCACGCTCGGTGCGGGTGATAAGGTGCGGCTCGATGCCCACTTGCAGCACGTCCGCGACTTGGAGATGAGCCTCGGCGGAATGGGAGGAGGCGTGACGACATGCACCGTGCCCACTGCGCCCGCCTCAGTCGACATCAACGACGACAACAGCCAACCTGAGGTGGCCAAAATCATGACCGCTTTGTTGGTCATGGCACTGGCTTGCGATCAAACACGCGTGGCGAGCCTAGTATTCGCTGACTCCATCGCTTTCCACCATTTTCCGTTCCTCGGATTTACTGAGAATTACCACGCCTATCAGCACGACAAAGGATACCAGCCGAACTCCCTTGCGATCCTCGAGCGCTGGCATACCGAGCGACTCGCGGATCTCTTGAAGGCCATGGAGGATGTAAAAGAGGGCCCGGTCTCACTTCTCGACAACAGTGTGGTGCTTTCAGTCTCGGAGATTTCGCACCCTGAAGAGCACGGCACAACGATGATGCCCTTCCTGCTCGCAGGCGGCGGCAACAAGCTCCGTGCAGGACGCCGCATGCTGTGCCAAGATGTTCCACACAACAAGCTCCTGCTCTCGATTGCCAATGCCTTCGGTTCCACCGCCACCACGTTCGGTCACCCCGATTACAATTCGGGTCCGTTGGCTGGCGTCTTTGGCTAGAATCAGTGCGCCCATTGTGCTGTGTTCGTGGGTGCTAGCCTGTAGCGGGACCAAGCCGGCAGCTGAAGCGGAGGACCAGAGCTACTTGGTAGGGGCACGGAGTTGCGTCGACAGTCCGCCAATTTGTGGCCTTTCTAGCAGGGAAAGCTGCTGCCTCAGTCCCATTGTGTCGGGAGGCGAGTTTGCGCGGAGCAACGATCTAGCTGCGCCGGCCAAGCTGAGTGCTTTTCGGTTGGATAAGTACGAGGTCACGGTCGGTCGCTTCCGTCAGTTCGTTGGCGCGTACGATGAGTGGCGAGGCGCCGGGCACCCTGAAGTGGGCGAGGGCGCACACCCGCGGATCCCCGGGACGGGCTGGGATGCCGCTTGGGAGTCGCAACTGACAGCCAACGCACAGGGATTTTCGGAGTCGTTAAACTGCGAGAACGTGGCCACTTGGACGGAAGTTCCAGGAGACAATGAGCTCCGCCCGGTGGGCTGTGTGAGCTGGTACAATGCCTTCGCCTTTTGTCTTTGGGATGGCGGCAGGTTACCCACCGAAGCCGAATGGAACTACGCATCAGCCGGCGGCGCGGAACAACGAATCTACCCGTGGGGCGATACGGCCCCCAAAGCGGACGCTGCGCTAGCCTCGTATGGGTGCGATTACTACGGCACCTCATCCTGTGAAGCTTTGGATATTGCACCGGTGGGCTCCATCCCAGCTGGGAACGGCAAGTTTGGTCAAGCTGATCTTGCGGGCAACATCTGGGAATGGACCTTCGACTGGCATGCCCCCTATCTTCCCCTGTGCCAGGATTGTGCAAACCTGGAACCGTCGATGGGTCGGGAGCTCAGGGGAGGTAACTATGGGCACTACGTGTCGTTCTTGAGCTCTGTTTATCGTTACGCTTACGCGCCGGAGTACCACGGGGACAGCATTGGCGTTCGTTGTGCTCGCGATCTGAAGTGAGTGGCGTGCACGCCAGGTGCACCAGGTGCGTCGTGTCCGGATGGACACAGCCGTTGGTTCGGGAGTCACAGCCGCATCGGCTAGTAGGCTCGGATATGGGCATCCTTCCGCAGAAATGGGCCCTCGCGCGTACGGCACGACGCTTGCGATGGGGCGGCCATGCTCCAGGCCACTTCAACATTCACTAGTTCTTGTAGTGCACGCGCGGTGTTCACCCGTGTGCTGTTCTCTGTGTGCGCGCTGCTTGCGTTGCTGGCTTCGTCTACTTTATCGCTGGCTGAGGAAGGAAAATCAGCTCAAGATCGGACGCTTTTGCCCTACTTCTTTGTCGAAGGTGGGGACTCGGGGACGGACAGTTTCCCTCTGCTCTCAACGGCGGTGAACGTCGCCGTGAGCGGAGTGATCGCAGACGTACGCGTCACCCAAACCTACAAGAATGGTGGCAAGGCTCCGATCAACGCACGCTACGTCTTCCCGGCCTCAACCCGTGCGGCCGTGCATGGCCTCAGCATGAAGCTGGGGGAACGGCTGATCGTGGCCAGAATCAAAGAGCGCGAACAAGCGAAAGCGGAGTTCGATGCCGCCAAAAAAGCCGGAAAAACGGCCACATTGCTGGAAGAAGAACGTCCGAATGTCTTCTCGATGGGCGTTGCCAACATCCTGCCCAACGATCAAATCGAAGTAACTCTCGATTACACGGAATTGCTGATCCCTGAGTCGGGAACCTACGAGTTCGTCATTCCCACCGTTGTCGGTCCTCGCTACTCGAACCAAGCTGCAGCCGATCCAAAAGCCAACAATCGTTTCGTCGAGAGCCCTTACCTGCACAAAGGTAACCTGGGTTCAGCAACGTTCAGCATTCAAGGAACGGTCGCCGCGGGGTTTCCGATCTCGAAAATGGGCGTCGACACCCACCCGGTCAAGATCAGCTGGGATACGCCCAGCGTGGCTCGTTTTGCCCTCGATTCGAACCAAGGCGCCGCCGCTAGCAAAGACTTCATCCTTCGCTATCGCTTGGCTGGTGATGCCATTCAGAGTGGTCTCTCGCTTTACGAGAAGAATGGGGAGAAGTTCTTCCTGGCCATCGTGCAAGCTCCCGAACGCGTGAAGCCTGTGGCGGTCCCGGCGCGTGAGTTCGTCTTTATTGTTGACGTCTCCGGCAGCATGCAAGGCTTCCCCATCGACACCACGAAGGTGCTGCTCCGTGACTTGATCTCAGCGCTGCGTCCCAAAGATACCTTCAATCTCTTGTTCTTTTCTGGCGATTCCAAGTTAATGGCGCCGGCCTCGCTGGCTGCGACCCAAGAGAATCTTGACGCGGCGTTGCGCATGTTGGAACATATCGACGGCAGCGGCGGGACGGAGCTGCTCCCCGCACTTCAGCAAGCGTTAGCTTTACGGAGTGATCCAGCGCGTTCGCGCAGCTTTGTGGTGATCACGGATGGCTATATTAGCGCGGAGCCAGAAGTGTTTGAGCACATTCGCAATCATCTAGGACAGGCGAATGTCTACAGTTTCGGCATTGGTTCCAGCGTCAATCGTTTCTTGGTGGAAGGGGTCGCTCGTGCGGGTCTCGGTGTGCCATTCGTGGTGACGGATCCGAGTCAAGCTCCCGCCGCTGCCAAGAAGCTGCGTGAGTACATTTCCGCGCCGGCGCTCACACGGGTTCGAGTGAGTTTCGAAGGCCTCGATGCGTACGCGGTTGAGCCCAAGGCTGTGCCAGATGTTCTCGCCGATCGCCCGGTGGTGATCCACGGAAAATGGCGCGGAGACGCCAAGGGTGCCGTCGTGCTGCGCGGGATCTCCGGTGCGGGGCCCTACGAAGCCCGGCTACTGGTGAAAGATGCTAAAAGTTCCCCAGAAAACAGTGCGCTGCCGTATCTTTGGGCTCGTACACGAATTGGTACGTTATCAGATTTCGCGAGTCCGGAGCTTCCTCTAAAGCGACAGGAGGTCGTGGCCCTGGGGCTCAAATACAACCTGCTCACGCCATTCACTTCGTTCATCGCAGTGAACGAACAAGTGCGGAACCCTGGTGGCAATGCGACGAATGTGGTGCAACCTTTGTCGCTGCCAGTGGGTGTCTCCGAGCTGGCCGTGGGTGGCGATGTCACTGGTGCCGATGAGCCCGAGCTCGTGCTTTTGGTCTGCGCGGCGAGTCTGGCTCTTGGCGTTTTGGCATGGCGCAGGCAGTCAGCACTGCAGGTTCACTCGTGATCAGTTTTGCTCTCATGACGGCCACCGCTTTGTTTTGCTTTGCGCTCAAATGGCATTATTCCCACGCCGCGCTCAGCCAGCTTCGCTACATTCTTGATCCTACAGGCTGGCTCGTGGAGCTGGTGAGTGGTCACCCTTTCCGGTTTGAGGCTGGCGTGGGTATCGCAAGTCAGTCTGCGCAGCTAGCGATCACGCGGGGCTGCGCGGGCGTGAATTTCCTGATCGTGTGTTTTGCGATGTTGGCGGTTACCGGCCTTCGGAGCTTGAAGTCTTGGCGTAGCCAGGTTGGATGGTTAGCAGCTGCTCTGAGTGCGGCCTATGTCGTCACGCTGCTGGTGAACAGTGTTCGCATTCTTTGGGCTCTGCATTTGCACCGGGAACACCGCGTTGAAGGAACGGTGCTGTACGTGGTGGCGTTGTGTCTGACCCACATGGGAGCAGAGCAGCTGTTGGCTCGTTTCACCGCATGCAGGCAGCCCCGTTCAGGCGAGTGGCGCCATCGTTCCTGGCAGTTTGCT
>JBBSBI010000149.1:0-13853 GCA_038251425.1 Polyangiales bacterium | reverse complement strand
TGGCTCGGGCGCTAGGATTCGAACCTAGATAAAGGGATTCAAAGTCCCTTGTCCTACCTTTAGACGACGCCCGAAAAAGCGCGCGGAGCCTAGCAGACCCCACGAATCTTCAACACCATTCTCGAACCTGCCTCGAACTGGCCTAGGATTTCCAGGCGGGCGACACGCCCAGACTCAGCGTTTCCCGTGTTCATGCACCCAACGGGCTACGCTCTGCACTTTTTCGAGCGACATCTCGGGCAAGATCCCATGCCCCAGATTGAAGATATGGCCCGCTGCTTGACGGCCCCGATCAACGATTGATTTTACCCGTTTTTCTAAGAGCTCGTCGTTAGCGAACATCAGCAAGGGATCGAGGTTCCCCTGAACGGCAACGTCTGGCCCTAGCCGCGAAATAGCCTGATCCAACGGCACACGCCAATCCACGCCGATCACGCTGCCTCCGGCTTCCTTCTGCAATTCCAGAAGCGAGCCGGTGCCGGTGCCGAAATGAATCACCGGCACATTGGCTTGTTCGACGCTCTCCAGAATGTATTTTACGTGCGGAAAGATGTACTCGCGATAATCCTCAGGGGAGAGCGCACCCACCCAAGAATCAAACAGCTGCACGGCTTGAGCGCCGGCATCGATCTGCGCATGCAAATAGCGACGCACCACCTCGGCGAACTTCTGCATGAGCGCGTGCCAAGTCTCCGGCTCGTTGTACATCATGCACTTGGTGAGCGCATAATTCGTACTCTTGCCGCCCTCGATCAGATAACTGGCCAGCGTGAAAGGTGCACCGGCAAACCCAATCAGCGGAGTTTTGCCGTCGAGCTCCTTTCGGATCAGACGCACGGCTTCGAGCACATAGCCCAAGCCTTCTTCAGGCTCGATCACGCGCAAGCGCTCCACGCCTGCTCGATCCCGAACAGGATTGTGAATCACGGGGCCCTCACCCGCCGCGAATTCGAACGGCGCACCCATCGGCTCCAACGGCAACAAGATATCTGCGAACAAAATCGCAGCATCCACCTCCAGTGCTCGAACGGGCTGCAGCGTCACTTCCAGGGCAAGCTCAGGGCTCTTGCAGATCTCGATGAGCGTCCGTTTCTTTCGGATCTCTCGATACTCGGCCATGTAGCGGCCTGCCTGCCGCATGAACCAGACCGGTGTTGTATCAACAGGCTCACGCCGGGCTGCACGCAGAAAGCGATCCCACATGCTCGGGAAACTAGCCCTCTTTGCCGCTGCCCGACACTACCCGGGGCACATTTTTTTGATCTTCAACGTTGTCGAGCGGTGTGCCGAGCGGCGGGAGTGAGTTAGAGCCGGGGCCCGCGCCTTTAGAGCCTTGATGCGGAGCAGCTTCGCCTGCGAGTGCGCGCTGTTTCATCTCATACTTCGACGGGCACTTGGCCATGATGTTCTCGGCCTGGAAGTAGCCCTCCGCTGTCAGCTTTCCGGTGGCGGTGACCTCCACATCCATCGTGGGCAAATCGCGGAAGGTGTCCGGAATCACGCAGCCGCCATAACGCACCGGCAATTTTTGACCGTCCTTGGCGTACAACACAAATCGATATTCACAAGGCTGCTTGGGGATGTACGCGAGGTTCGACTGAAGGGTGCCTTTCACCAGCATCCCCTTGACGTTCACATTGCGATCCTTCAGCTTCGGCGCCTGTGCTAGGAGCTGATCGACATCTTTGGAGTAGATCGCAGAATCATCCACGTTGTTGAGGACGAGCGCCAGAATCCCGCCAGCCGCTACTAGCAGCCCTACCAACAGGCCCAAGTTCCCACGCGACGCGGGCGGCTTCCCGAGATCCCCGGGCGGCGACGCCACGGGAGCCACCATCGGTTGCGTTGCAGCCTGTTCCTCCGAATCCTTCAGCGCCTGAGCAAGTTCGTCATCCAAATGGGCCATGGCATGCTCAGCCTAGCTCCGCACCACCCTTCGGTCCACTCTCGCGGCTCCTCGCCATTCTGAGGCAAGCTACAGCCTTCCGGCAAAACTATGGGTGACTTCGATTTCCTCAAGCTAGATCGTGACCTTCGCAGCACAGCGCGGCGCTCGCGCAGCTTTCAGCGTGAGCTCCGCCAAGGCCAGGCGCCATTTGAGCCCTACGAGGCCACGCGTTGGGTCTCCACTCTGGAAACATTTTCCGAAGTCTCCGCGGCTCCCCCCGACCCAGTGCTCACGGCGGCCCGACGCTGGATCTATCGGCTTGCGGAGCAGCGCATCAATCACAACACCTTAGTTGGGCTTGAGTACGCTTACCGAGGGGTGGCGCAAGTGATCGACGAGCCCGAGCGCAACCGGCTTTCCCTGAAACAGATCTTTCAGCAAGTCTTAGTCGATGACGCGCGCCGCACGGGCTGGATCCGCACGTTCACACAGACTAGCCGGGAGCTATCGATGCAGCACCAGTTGCTCTGGGAGCGGCGCCGAGAGATTGCTGTGCGGATGCAAGTTGAGAACCCAGCGTCGATCGAAGGCTGCGGTGTCGATGTTTTGCCTCTGGCCGAAGAGTGGTTGGAGGCCACGCAACGCATTTGGGAGGTGTTCAAAAAGCCTCGCCTCTCGGAATACGTGGCTTCAACGCTTGGGAAAAAAGCTGACGCAGGCTGGCCCGCGCGGTTAACGTTGCCGGCGCTGCTGGATTGGTTTCGATCGGGGCACCTCTTCACATCGCTTGCGCTCGACCCGGGACCGTTCCCGCAAGCTTTCGGAGCCTCAAGTTACCTGCGCGGCATGGCGCGCCTCGGAGCCTCGTTTGTGGACGCAACAGCCCCTAAAGATCAGCCCTTCGTGATGACACACGATCCTTATGGGCTGAAGCGTCGCAGCTTTGGAGCTTTTTTTGGGACCCTGCTCACGACTCCCGCGTTTCTCAAACACTCGCTCGATTTGAGTCCCCGAGCCATCCGCGCACACCGACAAGCTCTCGGCTTAACTCTCCTGGCCTATAGCCGTGCGCTGGCGTTCGCCATCGTGCTCCGGCCATTGGCACTTTCAGGGCCCCGCGCCCTCGGGCGGAAAATTGAAGATTTCGCCTACGACACGCTTGGCTTCCCGCTGAAGCTCGACGCGTTTGGCGTGACTTTTCGGCTGCATGTGGACGACGCTCAACGCCTTTCTGGGCTATTTTTGGGCCACCGCAAGCTTCTGCAAATGATTGAACTCCACAACGACGATTTCTTTCGTAACCCCAAGGCCATCGACCAATTGCGCTCCGAAGCTCCACGCGTCCCGGAGACGGAGACGGATGTTGAAAGCCTTAAAGAAAGCGCCGCGCTCTTACTTCACTCGCTGACCGAAGCGCTCGACTAGCCGGATCAGAAGGAATCGGTGGGAGAAGACTCCAGCCCGTTGGATTCCAGGAAATACGTGAACGTGGCAGCAAATGCGGTCGAGGCGTCGCCGATCACTGTTCTGCTCGCGCCGACATCAACGGCAATGTTCGTGTCTAGGTAGCCGACGCCAACGCTCACCGCGTGAGTCTTCGCACCGTCGTCGTAGCGGTAACCGCCCCGAACCGGGAAATTGTCACCCATCAACGCTTCGATACCCAGCGCGGGACGCCAGGTCGTCTTCTGCCAGGTGGTGAAATCAAACGTGACGTCAGCTCCGATCGCGAGGTTATCCTGCGTGAAGCCCAGTGCTGCCGAGCTGCTCGTGGGCATGAACCCATTGCCAGGGTTGTTCAGATTCATGCCCACCGCGGAAAGCATGAAAGCGGGTGACAACTTGACCGTAATCCCTGCATCGATCCCCAAATCACTCACGATCGGGTCGGCACCCAACCCCGAGGAAGGAACGCTCTCCATCAGCGGCCCAAATCCCTGCTGGGTGAGCTTGAGGTAGCGAGCACCCACGCCCATGGAAAAACTGTCTGAAACAGGCGCCGCCAACGCAAGCCGCCCGTCTAAATATTCGCGATTGATGCCATCTGGATCCTGACGCGACCAATTGATTCCAAAGCCCGCGCCAAGAGATCCATTGGTGACCGAATCCACGGCGGCCGCTCCCAACGTGCGCTGTTGAGCTTCGGGCGTTCGAAGCGCGAGAAGAGCCGCAACATGGTAAACGCGAGTGCTGACGATGTTCGCGGGATTGGTATAAAGAGCGCTCACCGAATTCGACAATGCGCGTTGGGATTGCGAGGTTGCGAGGATGCGCGCGGTCTCAACGTCGCCGTAGTTGTAACCCAACTCGGGCGGCAAGCGGCTAGCCTCCGCGTGACCCGCTTCAGCCCATAATTGAATGGACAAGAGTGTGAGCAAAGCCGCACCCCGTCGGAAGCTGGCACGCGAGCGCTGGATCATGACGCGCATCGGAAGCATTGAAACACCAAAGGAGCAACTGAAAACTTGTTCGAAGGGCTCCGGGCTTAACAGGACCCGTAAAAGAGAAGGAAAACGCGGCCGCGCACTTGACTCATAAAACGGTTACATTTCGCCGCGTTCCAGCGTGAGAGCAGTTGGCCGGAGCTGATTTCATGGTGGTCCATCTGCACGCAGAATGGATGTGTTTGTGAGCGCAAGCTGGGTCTGCTCGACGTCACTTTTTCTGTGACACGTTTGTGAGGAGTTTGTTCGGATGACACGTGTGAACCCAAATCCGATGCTTGCGGATCTTGGTGAAGGAGTGGTACTCGCCTTCGCTTCCTAGATTAGCTCTCATTGCAAACAGTGGGGCGTCTGGGACCCAGGTTGCATTGTATTGCAGGCTCCGCACGGAGCGACCCGGCGTCCCGCTCTTCATCCTTTGGAAAAACAGGGGTTTTCTAATAGTGGCTCTCGAATCGTCTGCGCACCTCAATCGATCTTCCGTTCTGTCTTCGGATTGCGCCCTCTTGTGGACGCAGGCGGTGGACCACACACGCAAACGTTCACCAGCATCATTTGAGCAGTGGTTCTCAAGTGTACAGTTTCAAGCGTTCGATGGTGAGCGCTTAGAGCTCATCGCGCGCAATGAGTTTGTGTTGGATTGGGTGAAGACTCATTTTCTGCCCGCGTTGCAGGATGAGCTGGAGCGTCTGGCGGCGAAGCCGATTTTGGTCAGCTGGGTGGTTCGCTCAGACATTCAGCAGCCTGTCTGCGAGGCTCCGCCAGAGGTCTCGCATCCCAGATCCGAAGCGGTGCCGAACGCGCGCACACGCTCCCGCAGCGACCGCCCCCGCAGCGACCGCCCCCAGAGCCCCCAGAGCATCGCCGCTCGCGCACGGCTCATGGCGACGCTGATGCCGAAGTTCACCTTCGCGAACTTCGTGGTCGGCCCCTCGAACGAGCTAGCCTATGCAGCGGCGCTTGGCTCCGCCGGTGGTGGCGGCCCTCGCTACAATCCGCTGTTCATTGCGGGAGGCACAGGCCTCGGCAAAACGCACTTGATGCACGCGATCGCTCACCGAGTATTGGATCGGCAGCCGGAGGCCCGCATCGTGTACGTCTCCGCTGAGCACTTCACGAACGAGTTCATTGAGGCTCTGCAGAATCACCGAATGGATGAATTCCGCGCTCGCTACCGGCGTGATTGTGATCTGTTGCTGCTCGACGACATTCAGTTTCTGGCTGGCCGCGAGCAAACCCAGGAAGAATTCTTCCACACGTTCAACGCGCTCCGGGATGCCGATAAGCCCATTGTGGTCACGAGCGATAAGTATCCGCAGCAGCTCCAGCGCATGCCCGAACGCTTGGTCTCGCGTTTCACGTCAGGGTTAGTTGCGGATATTCAGATCCCACAGCTTGAAACACGTGTAGCCATTGTGCGGAAGAAGGCTGAGCTCGAGAACATCGTCATCACCGATGAGATCGCGGTTGCCCTGGCGCAAACGATCCAGAGCAACGTGCGTGAATTGGAAGGGGTTCTGATCCGGCTAGCAGCAAAGTCTTCGCTCACGGGCCAGCCGATTGATCTGGCTTTCATGCAGCGAGAAATTGCGGTGGTTTCTCCGCAGCGGCCGGATCTGCTCAGTGTGGGCGATATTCAGAAGGCCGTTTGCCATCATTTTCGACTGAGCAGCCATGATCTGCTCGGCAAAGATCGCCACAAGAGCGTGGCCTTCGCCCGCCAGGTTGCGATGTACCTCTGCCGGCAGCGCTTGCGTTCCAGCTTCCCAGAGCTCGGCCGCGCATTCGGCGACCGTGACCACACGACAGTCATGAGTGCGGTGCGGAAGGTGGAGTCTTTGCGTGGCACCGATCCCCAAGTGAAGGCTCACCTGGAAGAGCTGGAGCGCCGTTTGGCCTCCTCAGATAGCTAGACCGACAACTGGCTAGACCGACAACTGAAGCCAGCGCCACACTCAAACCGCGCGACGGGAGCGCCAAGTGAGCTGCCCTTTTCGTTCCTTGGAGATAGTAAGCATGCTTACTATCTTGTGTTCGACTTTGAGATAGAGATCACGGTCAAGTTGGGGGCACTTGGGGTGGTCAACAGGGATTACCGGCCACGCATGATACGGGGAAATTCCGCGGGGTAGTGGCACCAAGCACGCCGTCTAGGCCAGCGCCTTGATACACAGCGCGCTCCAGCGCTGATTGCCGACGCTCTCCGCAAGAGCTAACGCCGCACGAAGTTGTTCCGTGCCAAGCGCGGGCTGATCGGTGAATACGAGCCAGCGCCCCAAAAGATATCGAGCAAAAATCAGATCGCTCGTCCAACCCTGCTCCTCAGCTTCGCCCATGGCCTCCCGTAGCGTGGCCTCAATGGCCCTGCTGTTACCCAGGTTCTCACCGTCGCGCTGACCCTCCAGGTAGGCCAAGAGCAGCCGGCACACGTTGAGCAGGCGCTGAGATCCGATTTGTGCCGCAGCAGCATGGGCTCGGCTGCAGGTTGAGTAGCTTTTCGGCAGATCCCCCGCGAGGAGCAGCGCGACGCTTTCGTCGTGCAGCGCGAGCGCAAGCTCGCCAAGCTTTGCGGAGTTCTTGGCAAGCTCGGCGGCACGGCCTGCGACCTCCGCACTCTCAGCATGCTCACCGCTGCAAGCCAAGAGGAATGCCCGAGTGCGCTCAAGCCGACAGGACTCCGTGGCAGCGACAGCGCCACTCAACTCCTCAGCCTGAAGCAACGTGCCCAGAGCGCGGGTGTGCATGCCTACGCCGGCCAACGCGTAGGACAACGCTAAAAGGAGGCGATGCTTCTCCTCCACGAGAGGAGACCCAAGCTCGGCGGCGCGCTCAAGCGCGCGCACTGCCCGCGGAAATTCTCCGCGGCTGCTGGCTATCTCCGCATCGAGCAGCAAGCCCCGTCGCGCCAGCTTAGGAACACGCAAGCTCTCTTCCAAAACCGCACTCACCAAGCCTTCTGCTTCTCGAAAACGATGCAGGCCCACGAGCACTTCAGCAGCATCCAGGACAGCGTCGAGGAGGCGAGTTCTGATCGTCTCCGGTGCGCGCTTTCCGCCGCGCAGCAGTAACTCGCCGGCAGAAGCCAAGGAGGGGGCGAGATCGTGAAGGGAGGCCTGCGGAGCACACGCCAGCAGTCCCGACACCCACGCGGCCACCGCCTCAAGGTCTTTGGAGTCCGAAGAGGTGAGCGCTAGGGCCCGCCCCAGGTGGCGTGCCGTTAGCTCAAGCAAACCTTGCCTCAAAAGGACAAGCCCGCTCTCTCCATAGGCAATACGGGCTTCTTCCCGCTTACCCGCAGCTTCCAAGTGCTGCGCGACGCGGCGCACAGCTTCCGCGCCAAGCGCCCCCTTTCGACCTTGGTAGTGCCGAGCCGCCCGTGCGTGCAAAGCCTGCCACTCTGCGCGCTCTGCTGCTTCCGCTACGACTTCCGCCAGCACCTGCACGGCGATCGCCACGGTGCCCGGAGAGAGCCTCTGAACCAATCCCCTCACCTCAAGATCGTCAACAATCAGGACAACCTGCAACAAAGGGAGCTCTCCCACTTCAGCCAGCGCCCCAAGCTCAACGGGCTCATCCAAGACCACAACCGCAGCGAGCACGCGTTGCTCCTCCTCGCTGAGTGCACCGAGGCGCTGCTCCAAAACCTCTTTTAGCGGTCGTTCCCGCTCAGCACCCGATGGCCGCGAAAATTCCAAATTCTGCGCTTGATCACCGCGGATGAAACCTTGTTCAATACCTTCGCGCAGAAGTTCAATCGCCACCATCGGATGGCCACCGCTTTGCGCCGCCACAAAATCAGCCAAAAGCTCTGGAACCTGCGCAACTCCCGTACCCTGTTCGACCAGACGCAGAATCTCTTCTTCGCTGAGCGGGCCCAGGGCAAGCTCAGAATATCCAGGTATTTTGCGCAAAAATCCCACATTCCCAGCACGGCCTGCGAACACCAGGAGCGTCCTTGAATGCTTGAGCCGCGTTACCACTCCGCCCAAAAGCTCCGCGCTGGGTACGTCGAGGTGCTCAGCGCGATCGAACGCAAAAAGATGCGGCCTTTCGAGAGACAGGCTGTGCAGCATTTTGGCAACTCCGCGTTCCAAGAACAACGAGTTGAAGCGATGGGCACTCGAATGCCGAGAACCTAGACTGATCAAGATGCTTTGCACCTCTTCTTCACCGAGACCGAGCGCGCGTAGGCGCGGCTGGACGAGCGCCGCCCAATCGCTCACGTCATTCTCTCGCACACCACACAGCTTTCGGAGCATGTCACTCAGCGCTGAGTACGGAGCACTGCTCGAATTCACGCGACAATTGACGAGATAAAAGCCAACACTCACCGTGCCCTTCTTCAAGCGTCGTCGCATCTCGCGCAGCAACCGAGATTTCCCGATGCCGCCCTCCCCCACAATCGCTATCGGGGCGGACGCGCCGCGCACGGCATTGACGAGGCGGCTCCCCAACACCGAAAGCTCCTGCTTTCTCCCGACAAATCGGGTCGCGCTGTGGAGCGGGCGCACTTGCCCCACGAGCCAGACGCCCGCATCGAACTTGCTGGCTTCCAATTCGAACCAGCCCTGAAGGCAGGCTGCCGCTCTTTCGCCCACGGACAGCCGCGCCGGCAAACTCAAAGCAAGCGCACGAGTGGAGGCGAACAGCATGCGGCTATTTTCGTCGTCGGCGACACTGGAATCCTGCTCCAAATGCACCTCTCCCAGCTCCAGGCCGGCACTCAAATTCGGATCGAGCTTGGCACCGCGGATCAAGATCTCAAGCGCTGAGCGTGCTCCAAGCGTGACGGCTGCCTGGTCTTCCGCACCGAGCAACCAAAACGCTTCGATTTCGCGGGATGCCTTCGTCACCACACGCGCCTCGTTCGCGAGCAGCCAGTCAAGCGCAAGATTTTTTACCGCTGGAAGCTCTGGTCCTTCGTCAAAGCGCAGCGCGAGCGCCACGATGGCTTGCCCTCCTGTGCTCGGTTCTGAAGGCTTGCCAAAAATAGGTGCGCGCGGTGGCAACGATTCGCCCTGGCGTTCGAACGCGCCCTCGAAGCGAGCCGGAGGATTGGTGAGCGGGGTCATCCGAAACCTCTCAACCAGCTCGGCTAGGCCCTCGGCGGTGGGCTGAGCTTTGATCGAGTAGGCGTGCTCCATCAGAGCCTCATAGACACCCCCCGAAGAGCGCGTTTCGCCTGGGATTGGCGCAGGAAAGACCGCATCCAAGAAGCGCCAGCTTTCCGGCGTTACATCCCGAGCACCGGCTGCTTCTTTCAGAATATCGGCGAGAGCTTCGAGATCACCCTCGACGCTCGGACGCGGCCCACGCTTCACGATCGCACTCACCAAGCCAAAATCGGTGACCTTTACCTCACCCTCCCAGCTTATCAGCACATTATCCGGAGTGAGCGCGCCGTGCAGGATGCCGGGCAAACCCGGATTATCCGAGAGCGAACGATGCGCGTGGTCGAGGGCTTTGGCGATCTCCGCCGCCAAAAATAACAGGACTCCCACGGGGAGCTCCACCCGGGTAGCACGACTTCTGTCGAGCAAATTCCGCAGGCTCAAGCCCGGCACGAACTCGGTAGCAATGAAGTGGCTCGCGCGCCCCTCATCCTGCACCTCACCCATGTCAAACACCTGAGCCACATTCGCGTGACTGAGCCGCATCGATTGGTTGGCGGCCAGTACCACCAGCGCCAAAAGTTCCGGATCAGAAACGAGCTCCTCTCGGAAACGCTTCACGACGAGCGTTTTTTCGAAACCTTCCACGCCAAAACTCTTGGCTTTGAACGATTCGGTGACACGTCCGCGCCCGAGCGAGCCAGTCAGCCTGTAGCGTCCAAAATCCACCACGGGAATTCTTTTTAGGCTCCTGGCTCGCCGTACATGGCTTCTGCGAGCTCAAACGTGGCATTTTCGAGGCGCGCGTAAGCATCTCGCACCAAGCTAAGGTCGGCGCCTGTCTCCAACATTTGACGGAGCTGATTCATATCTTTACGCACAGGCTCACAGCGCTCGCCGAGCATGTCGCCGTAGGCGTCGAGCGCCTGCTCTGTTGTGTAAATCAGGGTCTCTGCTTGATTCTTGACCTCAGCCAAGTCACGCCGCAGCTGGTCGGTTTCTTTGAACTTATCCCCCTCAGCGACGAGCTTCGTCACCTCTTCTTCTGAGAGCCCACTGGTGGGTCGCACCTTGACCTCTTGGGACTTATTGGTGCCGAGATCGGTGGCGCGCACCGACAAGATGCCGTTGGCGTCGACCTGAAATTTTACTTCGATCTTGGGGACTCCACGCGGCGCCGGCGGAATACCACTCAACTCAAACTGGGCAAGGCTTCGATTATCCACCGCCATCTCACGTTCCCCTTGGAGCACGTGAACCGGAACAAAATGTTGATTGTCGACGCTCGTCGTGAAGATTTCACTCTGCTCGGTGGGTACGGTGGTATTTCGCGGAATCAGCCGCGTAAAAATGCCACCGCCAGTTTCAACGCCGATCGACAGTGGCGTCACGTCCAAGAGCAAGACTTCATCGATCATTCCCGAAAGCGCCGCACCCTGAAGGGCGGCGCCCACCGCGACCACTTCGTCCGGGTTGACCTCCTTGCTAGGCTCGCGACCGAACAGCTCCTTCACCGCTTTTTGCACAGCCGGCATGCGCGTCATCCCGCCCACGAGCACGACCTGATCAACATCTTTCGGAGTTAACGCTACATCCTTCAGCACCTGCCGGCAGACGACCAAGCTGCGCTCCACCAAATCGCGCGTGAGCGCTTCAAGCTCATTTCGCTTGAACGTTCGCTCAAGATGCAGCGGCCCCCCGGCCCCGGATGCGATAAATGGAATATTGATTTCCGTTTCCAGCGACGAGCTCAGCTCATGCTTGGCCTTTTCGACTGCTTCGCGCAACCGCTGCAGAGCCATACGATCTTGGCTCAAATCGAAGCTATTGACCGTCTTGAATTCTTCGATCAGCTTCTCGATGATGCGATTGTCGAAGTCCTCACCGCCCAAGTGAGTATCGCCTCCCGTGCCTTTGACATTGAAAACCCCGCCTGAAATTTCCAAAATTGAGATATCAAACGTGCCACCACCGAGGTCAAAAACAGCTACCCTCTCGGCCTTCGCTTTATCCAAGCCGTAGGCGATGGCGGCCGCGGTTGGCTCGTTGATGATGCGCTTCACATCAAGGCCTGCCACCGTGCCAGCATCCTTGGTGGCCTGGCGTTGGGCATCGTCGAAATAAGCGGGCACCGTAATGATGGCCTCAGTTACAGTCTCACCCAGGTAACGCTCAGCAATCTCCTTCAGCGAAGCCAGCACCACCGATGATACTTCGGGCGGCGACATGGGCTTGCCATTCAAACTCACCCAAGCGTCGCCATTTTCGTGAGCGATCACCTGATACGAAACAATCCCTGCCTGGTGCGCCACGTCGCTATCGACAAACTTCCTGCCCATCAACCGCTTAACGGCATGGATGGTGTTGGCGGGATTCGTGGTGGCTTGACGCTTCGCGACTTGGCCAACCAAGCGCTCGCCCTTAGCTGACAGGGCAACCACGGAAGGCGTGGTGCGCGCTCCCTCCAGGTTGGGGATCACCTTGACCTCAGGCTCCCCGGAGCCTTGGATCCCCACCACGACAGCGACGCATGAATTCGTCGTCCCCAAGTCGATGCCAATCACCTTTCCCATAATCACCCGCTAAGATAGCCCGAGCACACGCGACTGCTAAGCTCCCTCGGGGGCTCGGCTCGCTGGTCGAAGGTGGAGCTAAGCGTCCGTCTCGATTCCAGGCGTGGCCGCAGCCGCCGGAGCCTTCGCCACCACGACGAGCGCGGGTCGAACCACCCGATCATTCATCCGATAGCCCGCCTGGGCCTCGGCCGCGACGAAGCCTGGTGGGAAATCTCGGGTTTCGATATGAGAAATAGCTTCGTGCAACGCCGGATCGAAGGACTGCCCGACCGCGTCCAAGCGCTCCACGCCCAATTTGCCAAGCGTGTCCTGGAACTGGCGCAGCACCATGTGGATCCCATCCAAGAGCGCTTTCACGTCGGTGGCAGACTCAGCGTGCGTCGCGGCGCGCTCCAGATTGTCGAAGACTGGCAAGAACTCTCTCAGCTGATCTTCTCGAACCTTACGCTCCGCCTCTACGATATCGCGGCGAGAGCGTTTCCTGAAATTATCAAAATCGGCTGCAACTCGCAGCAGCTGATCTTTTAGGCGGGCCTGCTCGGCGCGAGCCACCTCCAGTGGATCTTCAACGGCTGTGACGCCGCCCTCCCCGAGCGCTTCTTCGCTGGCCTGAGTGGGTGCATTGAGATCGGTGAGCGCGTTGTCAGTGTCTGTCACGGTGGCCATTCAGTATATTAGTTTGGCCCGCGTTGCCAAGCTCCACCGCTGGCTTGATCGACGACAGGCTCCGTAGTACTATTTTGCGTAGAAGGTATTACCATGGCTAGCCCGATGAAGACGGTGTCGTTCAAGCTTTCAGAAAAGCTCGACCGGGAGCTCGATGAGCTGGCCCGCGTGCGAAATTCGAGCCGCTCTGCTCTCGTTCGAGAAGCCTTGGAAGCTCTGGCAAAAGGCAAACGCCATTCAGTGACGGAAGCGGCAAAGGATCTCGTTGGTTCGATCGAAGGTCCGTCAGATTTATCCACCAACCCGAAGCACCTGTCCGGCTACGGAAAGTGACAACAGTTGTCCTCGATACCGGGCCGCTGGTAGCGCTTCTCAACAAGCGAGATCGCCAGCACGCGTGGGTCAGCGCAGTGCTGGATACCATCGAGCCACCCCTCTGGACGTGCGAAGCCGTCATTTCCGAGGCTTGCTTTCTGCTCCGTGACTTTGAGGGCGGCCGGGACGCCGTGCTCGCGTTGATAGCTCGCAGCGTCATCAAGTGCGATTTCCGCCTCGCCAACGAAATTGACGCAATCCGCGCTTTGATGAAAAAGTTTTCCGACGTCCCAATGTCACTAGCGGATGCTTGCCTGGTGAGAATGACCGAACTCGAAACTCGGCCGATTGTGCTCACAATGGACAACGATTTTCGTGTCTATCGCAGAAACCGCCGACAAACGATTCCTACGCTGATGCCGCCGCGCAGCGTTGGCTAAGCCGGTCCGACCCCCGAGCGGGGAAGGCACTCTGCGATGAGAACAGGTAGTAAGCATGCTTACTATCTGTTTCGCCGCGTGAAGGTCTCCCACCTTCCCAAGAAGGCTCTCAAGCTATGAACGCGCTTGGCGGAAAGCTCAACCGTTGACCGTATTGGAGTAATCGTCCGAGCCTGGGCGATCAAACACCTAAATGCCTTTACCCTGACGGCGTGAGCTGACAGCAATCGAGCCGTGCTTAGAGTTCGCCATGCGCCAAGGCATTGAGCGGAGCTTCTTTGCAGCGCGCCTGGCGGAGTGCGGTGAGCGCTCCCCCCGTCGATCGATGGTCGGCCGCGTCAACTGCGGGATTCGGTCCAAACCAAGTGTCGACTTGGGCTGGGATCTGAAAGAATCTGGACCCTGAAGTGAGC
>JBBSBI010000148.1:0-13889 GCA_038251425.1 Polyangiales bacterium | reverse complement strand
TCCGAATAAGGTGCACAGAAACGTCCTTTTTGAGCGTTGAATGCTCACAAGTGAACGGGCGACAGCCGCACGTTTTCAGTTACCAGCAGGGTGATTCACGGACCGCAAATTGCCAATGTGTACGTCGGACTTAAGCTTGGTACTTTTCGGCCAAGGGCAGCACTCTCACGGTCTTTGCGCGTTCACGCCTGGATTCTCAATGGTTCCGTCGTTCGGGGCTGCCTCGGCGGGTTTCATCCTGCAGGCGTGCCCGCTGAGCGTTGGAAGATAGTAAGCATGCTTACTATCTTGTGTTCGACTTTGAGATAGAGGTCACGGACAAGTTTGGGAGCACTTGGGGATGCTCAACTTCTGGGTCAGTGGCGTTTGCTTGCGTGGGTAGCTACTGGTAGCTACAATACTCCAATGCGTTCGATAGGCATCAAATCCCTCAAAAATCAGCTCAGTGCCTATGTTCGGTTAGCAGCGGGGGGCGAACGCGTGCTCGTGACAGATCGGGATCGGGTGGTGGCTGAGCTGGGTCCTCCGGCTGCTGGTCGAAGCGATAGGCTTCCTGACGCGTTGTTGGCTGAGCTTACAAGGCAAGGTTGGTTAACGCCTGCAAGCAACCCCACGAGCGAGCCACCACGGCGCTTGCCAGTTGCTCGATCAGCGAAGCTGCTGGAGGAGTTGTCCAAAGATCGAGGCGAACGTTGATCTATCTGGACACGTCCGTAGCGCTCGCACACCTTTTGAGCGAGGATCGCGTCCCTCCGGATTCCCTTTGGGGGTCTCCGCTCGTGTCGAGCCGGTTGCTCGAATACGAGTTGTGGGTGCGCCTGCATGCTCGTTCGCTCACCCGCACACACGGGGATCTGGCACGAGAGCTGCTCTCGCGTATAGCATTCGTTGAAATGACGCCGCTAGTTTTGCAGCGAGCACTGGAGCCGTTTCCGGTGAACGTTCGAACACTGGATGCGCTTCATTTGGCAACCGCAGATTTTCTCCGTGCCCATGGCCAGCGCGTGGTGATAGCCAGCTACGATGAGCGGCTGTCCGCCGCCGGTCTTGCTTTCGGCTTTGAACTGGCAGATCTTTGAGGTGCCCTTCGGGCTAGGTCTCACGCGCCGGGGCTTCACCCTAGGCAAAAGGGACTCTGGTCAACCTTGCGTTCGCGTCAAGACTTTACGGCCTCCAGCGCTTCAACATCCGCCAAGTCTTGAAGCCGACCGACTGCTTTCTTGTTGGTGATGAGATCTTCCTTCGAAATTAGCGCCACCTCGGTGCTATTTTCACGTCCCAACATGACAATCGTGGCGGGGTCACTGAATCGTTCGGCGGTGAAACCGGGGATATCTACCCCGAACTCAGCAAGCGCCAACAAGAGTCGCGCGCCGTTCCCCGTGGTCGGTCGAACCCAGAGGTCCATGTCCTTGGTCAATCGGGGATAACCATGGGCTATCACCGCCTGTCCACCAATCAACAAAAAATCAACGCGGTGGGCGTTGAACAAGGCGCACAGTTCGATCCAATCGGGGAGCATTGGGGAAGTAGTTCCGGACCCAGAAGGCATGAAGCTCGGCGCCGATCCGTAGCCTACCCTCTTTGGTCATCTGAGACCACTCAGCCACGTCAGCCGCACGGGCTTTTTCATGATTGTCGAAAACTCGAACTTCCAGTCGGCGTTGGCTCACTCGGCAGACAATAGCACGCTTTCTGCCCCTGCCCGCATTGTACCTTAGCTGCGCCCGGTAGCGCGGCGGCGAAACTCGGCTTCGAAGGGAGCCCAGTATGCTGCGCCTTCTTCGCCGTTCTTAGCGCTTTTGGCAGCTGAGGCGCGAAAGCTGGTCGCTTGCGTCGGCTAGACTCGTGGAGGTGGCAATGTTGGTCATTCCCCCCACGACTGCTTGAGCTTTCGTCAATCGCCAGGCTGTGAGCTGGGCGGGAGGCGGCCCGCGAGGAGTTGTTCGACGTCGATCCGCGCGAGCTCGTAGTTGGCGAGTGCTTCAGAGCGGGCGAGCGCTGCTTTCGTTTCCGATGATTTTGCGGCCAAAAGTTGGAAGACATCGACGCCCATCACGTTGTAGTGAAGCTGAGTTTCTTTCAAGATTTTCTTGCGCATCGGCAGAAGATCTTGATCGTAGCGGGTTAACGTTGTTCTAGCAGACAGGAAGCGCGTCCCGATCGTGCGAGCATTCGAGCGCAGCTTCACGCCTAGGCTTTGGTAGGCACGCTGTTGCATGTAGAGCTCGCTCTCCTTGGCCGCGGTCTCCGCTTGTCCGTGGTCGAAAATGGGCAATTCTAGCTTTAGCATGGGCCCTGCCCACCATATGTTTTCCTCGCGCTGTGCGTTCACGCCTCCGTGGAGCTTCGGCACAATGCCGCGCGCGCGGGTCACATCCAGCCCTTGGCTGGCGCCAAGAATGCGCAGTTTAGCCAGCCGTAGGTCGAGGCTGCGATCGAACGCTCGGGTCACGAGATGGTCAACACTTGGGCTCTGTGCCTGCGGTGCGGAAGCGGGATCCATTCGATAGTTCACGTCTCGGCCCCAGAGCCCCAGTTGTACGGTCAAGGCGTCGCGCAGGCTCGAAGCATTTTGACGCGCCAAATCCAAACTCACTTCGGCCTCGCGTGCTGCGGCTTCAAAGGTGAGCAGATCCAGATCATTGAGATTGCCTGCGGCGTGAAGCGCCTTGGCTGACTCCACCTGCGCTCGTTCGCCCAGCACGATCTCCTGCAGAAGCTCGGCTTCCCGGGCCGCGGCTTGGGCGCGTGCGAAGGCGCGCTTAGTTTGAAACACAAAATCGACCAATTCACCGGCAACTGCGAGGCTTTCGGCGTCAAAATCGGCTTCCGCAGCGCGGTAGGCGCTTGGCAGGAACAAAAGATTCGTGAGCTCTAGAGTGGCGCTCAGCTCGATGCGCGTCGATGACTTACGATGGAACCCAAGCGAGCCTTCGAGTTCTGGGTTTTTGGGCGTGGTGCTTTGCATCAGCTTAGCTTGCGCCGCACGCAGGGCTTCGAGCTTGGCTTGGACCTCAAAGTTCGTGAGTAGGCTGAGCTGCACGGCGCTCGTTGGCGTCAGCGGAGCCTTGAGCAGCGCTTGCACTTTTTCGTCGTGCTTTGCGTCGGTATCTATTCTGCGCCATTCCACTCCTGTGCCAACACGCTCGCGGAGCACGTCCTGGACAGGGCGGTAGCCGCGACTCTCAGACACACAGGCTGTGCTCAACAGCAGTAGGCCGAGCGCACTCATCGCATCTGCAACGTGCTTCACAGCTTCACTCCGTCTTGTGCGAGTTCGTCGTTAGTTGCAAGCCTAGCCTGCGTTGCCTGCGGGGGCAGATACCAGCCAGGATCGTCGGCATTTGTCAGGTTTTCACGCACTTTCAAGATGGTGAACATGCCGCCCATCGTGATTTCGCCGAAAGCACCCTTGCCGCCCTGCATGGCGATGCTGTTCTTGGGACCGGGCATCACCATTCCCCCCATATCGCCCATCCCGTTCGTGCCCATTGTCATGTACCCGGAGACGCGAGGCGACACAGCCTTGTCGAGGCGTTGCGCATCGACGCCGATCAAGTTCGCAACACCATGCCCCATTTGGTTCATCACATGATGGGTCATGTGGCAGTGCATAGCCCAATCCCCCTCGGCATCCGCTATGAATTCGATGGTGCGAGTGGAGCCCGTGGGCACGAGCACCGTTGTCTCCGGGTGCTGTGCGGAAGCGGGGATCATGCCGCCGTCTGTGGCTGTGGTTTTGAAATTGTGGCCATGCAGATGGATCGGGTGGTGATCCATCGCGCTCAGGTTGCCGATGCGGATTCTCACCCGGTCGCCTTTTTTGCAAACGAGCGGCGCGGTGCCCGGAAAAGCACGCGCATTCAGCGTGAGCACGTTGAAATCCGTCATCTCATTGGGATCGGGCCGCCTTGTTCCAGGCTTGATTTTCCAGGTTCCCAGCATGAGTGCGAAGTCCCGCTGTACCCGAGTATCGGCCGAAGTTTGCCGCGGGTGCACAATCAACATGCCGCTCATGCCCATCGCCATTTGGGTCATCTCATCGTGGTGCGGGTGATACATGAAAGTCCCGTGTTGGCGAAACGTCCATTCGTATTTGAAGGTCTCGCCGGGCGCGATGCTCACCTGATTGAGGCCACCTACGCCGTCCATACCATTCGGCAAAAAGACGCCGTGCCAATGGACCGTGGTCGGCTCCTTCAGACGATTGGTGACATACACGCGCACGTGATCGCCCTCGACAGCTTCAAGCGTTGGGCCGGGAACGCTTCCGTTGTAACCCCAGCAATACGCCTTGAGCCCCGGTGCGAACTCATGTTCCACCTCTTCAGCTATCAGATGAAAGATCTTCACTCCGTCCTTCAGCGTAAAAGGCAAGGTTGAGCCGTTCGGAGTCGTGACGGGCTGGTAATCTTTGCTGGGAACTCCAGGAGCGCGGACGGGCCCGCTCGAGCCTCCGCTATAGCTAGCCTCCCAGGTGCGGGCTTGGGCTCCCGCGCTGGAGGGACGGAGAAGGAGTGCTGCTGCGGGGGCGGTGAGGGCTGCCCCGCCGAGAATGGATCGTCGAGTGACCATTCCGATGGTTTAGTGCACTAGGCGGCGTTTCGACAGTCAGCTCGGGACAGCCAGCGTGAGGCGAGTAAATTTGAGGCAGGCTGGGCGACCGTAGGGGATGGAATAACCTGTGGGGTCCAATTGTCCGGTACTCGGGTCAATCCTAAATTGGGAGATGCTGTGGCTCTGCAGGTTAGCCACGTACAGATAGCGCCCGTTCGGATGAATGGCGAAGCTTCGCGGCATGGCTCCGCCCGAAGCGAGCGTCTCGATGCAGGTGAGGCGGCCCGACTCTGGAGCGATGGCGAACGCGGTCAGTGTGTTTCGGCCGCGATTGCTCGCATACAGGAAGCGACCATTCGGATGAAGCTGAATGTCCGCGGCACGAACGGCGTCGTCGCCTTCGTTGACTGAGAGCGACCAAGACTCGGCCACGGAGACTCCGTTCCCCGTGTTCCGATATAACGTCACCTCACAGGTGAGCTCATTCACGCTGTACAGCCAACCACCTTCCGGGTGAACACAAAGATGACGAGGGCCAGTGCCAGCTGGCAGGGGAGAACGCGCCACTTCGCGCAGCTTGCCGTTGGTGAAATCGAGGTCGTAGCTGATGATACAATCGAGCCCCAAGTCTGAAACCAACACGCGACCGGTGCTGCCCACGAAGAGCGCACAATGAGCATGCGGAGTTACCTGACGCGTGGGGTGGGGGCCCAGCTTACCGGCGTGGTGCACCAGATCCGTGCGCGGCCCCAACTGACCTTGAGTCTCGATCGGGAACACGGCGACGCTGCCTTCGCCGTAGTTTGAAACGACGGCATAGCGAGCTTGGGGATCGAGGCTAACGTGGCAGGCCAGCGAATTCCCGGTGGGTTGCCGCCCGAGCAGCTCCCAGGAACGGAGAGTCTCGTTGAAGCGGTAGCTCGAAACGGCAGCTCCGGGTTCGTCTTGGAACGTGCGAAGTTCATTCGTCACGTAAACCAGCGGTTTTTGAGGGTGGACGGCGAGATAGGTGCTGTCTTCCGCCGGTGTTCGGCATGCGAGCTCAAGCTCACCGCTCGGTTCGAGGACTTCGTAGGCTGAAAGCCCATCGTTGGCGTCAGGTCGCGTGTAGCTGCCTACCAGAAGATACCAGGGAGAGAGTGTTGACATCGCAGGTTAACAGTTCAGTGTCCAAGCGCGTGCTAGAGCAGCGCGCGCGGCGCGTATCCGGCGAGCTCGGGATGTTGAGTGGCGAGCTTTTCGACTTCAGAGACAAACGCAGCCACTTGTGCTTGCGCGGCGCCCACGAAACTGAGCGGAGCCGCGAGCAGGGTTTGCAGCGCCGGCAGTGAGAGCGGGAGGCGTGGATCGTTGGCGAGACGCTCCAGTAAGTCATTTTGTTTTGTGGCCTTTTCACGCATTCCGAGCGCGACGGCCACAGCATGCTCTTTGATGGCCTCGTGCGCTGTTTCTCGTCCGACGCCCGCCGAGACAGCCGCCATCAATACTTTGGTCGTGGCCAGGAACGGCAAATAACGCGAGAGCTCCACCTCCACAACTTTCGGATAGACCCCAAACTCATCCAACACGGTGATGAACGTTTCAAACAAGCCATCGCAGGCAAAAAAAGCATCGGGCAACATCACGCGCCGCACCACCGAACAGCTCACGTCGCCCTCATTCCACTGATCGCCGACGAGTGCAGACGCCATCGTTACGTGCCCGCTCAAAATGGCCACAAACCCAGAAATGCGCTCGCACGATCGAGAATTCATCTTGTGTGGCATCGCCGAAGAGCCCACCTGCCCGGGCTGAAAGCCTTCAGTGGCCAGCTCTTGCCCCGCCATCAAGCGCAGCGTCTTCGCAAAGTTAGCGGGCCCTGAACAGAGCTGTAGGAGCCCGGACACCACTTCTAGATCGAGTGAGCGTGGGTACACCTGGCCCACGTTATTGAGCACTTGTTGAAAGCCAAGGTGCCCGGCGATGGTGCGCTCCAGTTTATCGAGCTTGCTCGCATCGCCGCCAAAAAGATCCAGCATGTCCTGCTGCGTTCCAACCGGCCCCTTGATGCCCCTGAGCGGGTAGCGTTCAAGAATGCTTTCGAGATGCCGAAGGCCCAACAATAGCTCTTGCCCAAAATTCGCAAAGCGTTTACCGAGAGTTGTCGCTTGGGCGGGCACGTTGTGGCTCCGTCCTGTGAGCACCAGGCTTTGATGTTCGAGGGCAAGCTTGGCAAGCCGGATCAGGGCAGCGATGGTGCGTTCACGGAGCAATGAAAGCCCTGCGCGAATTTGCATCTGCTCCACGTTTTCGGTGAGATCGCGGGAGGTGAGCCCTTTGTGAATGTGCTCGTGCCCGGCGAGTGCCGAGAATTCTTCGATGCGGGCCTTCACGTCGTGGCGGGTGATCTTCTCGCGGTTGCGAATCGATTCCAGATCGACCTGATCGAGAACGCGCTCGTAGCTTTCGATCACACCGTCGGCCAGAGGAATGCCAAGGTTTCGCTGGCTTTTCAGGACGGCTACCCAGAGTTTTCGTTCGAGGACAATCTTGCTCTCTTGCGACCAAAGCTCAGCCATTGCCGAACTGGCGTAGCGGGTGGCGAGCACGTTACTGATTTTAGGAGAGCTTACTGAAGCCGGCATCGCGAGCCGTTTAGCCGTTTTTCCAGTGGATGCCTAAGCAAAAATGAGCCCTCACCGTCGAGCTCACGGTTCACGCTGCGTCAAGCTGCGCTAACATGCGGTTATGCTGAATGAAGCGGTCCCGACGCGACCCTGGCGCTCCTACAAAGAGTCCGTAGCTTCGCTGGCCCAGCGCATTGTGGACGCGCAGCGCCCGATTCGGGTCTTGAACGCTATCAAGTGGCCAGCGGATACGTTCGAAAATTTTAGACAGTCGCATTTTCGAGAATTGCCGGTTTTGGACCAGAGCTACTACGCCACGCTGAATCAAGGCTTCGACGTGGCGGCTAAGGAACGCGAATTTTCTGAGATTGCCGCTGACGTACAGCGCGATCTTGGCGACGACGCCATCGGCCGCATCCTGTTGCACACAGCCGAGCAATACATCGGAGTGCTTGAGATGCTGCGCTGCCGCGGCACACCTCGTTTCTACACGTTGAGTCGTGAGCTGTACGGTTCGCCGAAGGATTTATTGCAAGATGGGACGACGGCGGTGCGTGAGGTGGCGCAGCGCATGTATCAACTGCTCACGCAGCTTGATGACCGGGTGCTCGGGCCAATACCGGAGCAGTCGCTTTCTGCCGAGCAAGCGGTAGAGATTCTGAAGCTGAGGCTGGCTGAGGTTTTTGATGATGTCTCGGTGCGTGTGATTTTAGACGATGGCATCGTTGCCGACGCGGCTGCCGGTTCTGATTATATCAAGGTGCGGAGTGATGCACGCTTCAGTGAGCGTGACGTCAAGATCCTGGAGGTGCACGAGGGCTGGGTGCATGTCGCCACGAGTGTGAATGGTCAGCGCCAGCCCGTGGCTCGTTGGCTTGCGGTGGGCCCGCCCCGGGTTGCTGCGACGCAAGAAGGCTTGGCCACGCTCACCGAAGTGTTAACGCTGTGCAGCCATCCGAGGCGCGCTCGCCGCTTGAACGATCGTGCGTTGGCGGTGGACAAAGCCGAAGATGGGGCGTCTTTTTACGATGTTTTTGAGTGGTTTCGCACGGAAGGTTACGACGAGGCCGTCTGCTATTGGAGCACGCAACGCGTCTTTCGCGGCGGCGTTGTGGATGGTGGCGCGCCCTTCACCAAGGATGTTTCTTACGTGAAAGGGTTGGTCAGTAACTTCAACTTCTTGAGAAGTGCGATCACGGGGGGGCGGCCTGACTTAATTCGTTGGCTTTTTGCAGGCAAAGTGGCGCTCGAAGATATTCCCATCTTGGCCGCGCGCGCCCACGAGGGTGTCGTCGCAGTTCCGCGCTACATGCCGCCGATGTTTCGGGATCTGAATGGCTTGGCGATGTGGCTCGGGGTGAGCGCCTTCTGGGCTTACGTGAACAACGAGAAGATTCAGACTTATTATAATAAGCTGTTTCAGTCAGGTTAGGGCCTAAGTTCGTCGATCATGAGACCCCAAGCCGCACCACTTAGGCTTCGAATCCAAGCTTCCGGAAGCCCTGCTCCGCGTTACTGGAGGGTTGTCCTGCCGCTGTTGGTTGCTGGCATGAGTCCGCTGCTTTTCGCGCTTCTTTCTCAGTTTCCAGAGGCAGTCGCTTTCGTTCCCTTTACGGGAGTGCCAGTGGTTCTGTTCTTGATCTGGAGCTTCGCAATGACTCGAATGCGCCCGGTGGAGATCGTGCTGGATCACGGGAGGCTCACGATCACGGGATGGGCCTCAACACCGGTGGAGGGCCTGTTCGCGGACGTTACCTTCATACCGTGGATTCTTCCGGGGGTCGGCTCCACGCACGGGGCAGCCGTGCGCGTTCAGCTAGCTGGTAAAGGGTCACGAGCACTGGTTCTCGGCGCAGCTGGTCAGGTGCTGCCTAGTGGTAGCCGTGGGCAGGGATCGACTTCGAGTCCTGACGGCTTCCTCACGCCGGAAGATTTTTCGGCGCTGCTGCATGCACTTCAAATCCCGAACGAACCCGCAGCGGATCTAAAAGGCTCGCGCGAGCTGCGTATCTCTATCGTGCGCCATACGGGACTTGGCGGAGCCTTCCGAGGGATGCTCCCGTGGTTCTTTACGTTGGCTTTTTTAGGTGTGTTTGGTGGGGTTTTTGGAGAAATGCTGACGCAGCAGGCGTGGGGTATGCCAGTTGTCGCTGGTGTGAGCTTGGGCGCCATAGGCTTCGGAGTGTACCGGACCTTTTTGAGCGCGGCTCAGAAGAAGCCTCAGTATTGTTTGATATTGAATGGTGGCGTATCTCTCGTAGATCCGAGTGGAAAGAGCATCTGGGTGGCGGACTCAGCCGTACTTCAGGTGCAACAGGAAACCTACGTTTATCGGACGCGATATGGAAGTCACCGCTTTCCGGTGCTTGTGCTCTCCGGTGCGGGCTCCGAACTGCGCCTTGGCGTGTGGGATACCAGCGCTGTCCCACAGTTTGCGGGCTCGAAAGAAGGGCGCGCTCCACACTTTTTAGTCGGCGTTCCCGACTGGCACCTCGTGGTGGATAGGTTGAGAACAGTCCGCTAGGCGGATCCCGACAGTGTTCTCACGGATGCCTTCGTGAGAACGCCGCCCCGGCACCCTGCTTTAATGAGCACAGAGATAGTAAGCATGCTTACTATCGTTTCGAAGAGCGGGACCCACCTCGGTTCCTGCTTCACTCCGGTCAGAAGTTGCCACGGAAGGCGGAGAGCGTGCGACAGGCTATTGGAAAATCCTCGCGATTGCCTCGCGTCTAAAGTTGAAGATGCGTTCCAGAGAACGTTTGACGAACACGTGGCCAAGCAGTCCCAAGGGGCCTCCGGGCAGCTCGTAGTCCACCGTGTCTCGCACCAAAGTGCCTCCCTCCGCGTCGGTAAACTCGTGAAGATGGCGCCAGTATCGGTATGGCCCTCTCTCCTGCAGGTCGACGAAGCTCTCAAACGCGACGAAGGATTCAATCCTTGTTCGCCAGCCGATCGGAATTCGGTACAACCGAAGCTCGTAATCGATCAGTGTGCCCGGCGCCATGTTGATGGGCGGAGGCGTCATGATCTTAAAGTTGAGGAATGGCGGAGTGAGCACCTCCAGGTTAGCTGCTTCCGAAAAGAAACCAAAAACCAGCTTCCTTTCCGCGGGGATCAGTTGCGTGCGCTGAAGCTGATAACGCTTAGCCATAGTCACGTCTCTATGCGGGAGATAAGGTAAACCGCTCCGACGACAAGGGTCATGATGAACAGCCCCAGCGCGAACAGAATGACATCCCCGTTACTCACGGGAAGCTCCCTTGGCTGCGACCAACAGGGACCCGAGGCTCAGAATGGACGGCACCCAAAGACCCACAAATAACCCACGTTCTCGATCACCGGAAAACCAAAGACCTACGGACAATAAGAACGAAAGAAATGCCGCAAGGCCAAATAGGCGCACGGATCTGTGTTTGAGCATGGGAACTCCAGCGTTCACTGAGAAGTGTCTGAATTGACCTATTCAGCACCTAGAACCCGCTCTGCGTTTTGCAAGGGTCGCGGTGGGGCCGGCCTTGTGCAAGGCTGCAGGAGCTAGCGCTGCTTCTTCATCACCCGCAGGTGCGCTTCTGCTGTGTGAAGGAAGCGGTCGCGTGCGAAAGCATGATTGACGCAGGGCAGGGGGTAGGTGGTGCCGAGTACAAACTCCGCGCGCTTCAAGACCTCCTTCGGGGCCTCTGACGGGCAGTGAATGAACTTTGCGGGCATTTTGGCGAGCTCGGGAACCCAGCGTTTTACGTAGGTTCCCTCTGGGTCAAAGCGTTGCCCTTGGAGGGTCGGATTGAATACTCGAAAGTAGGGTTGAGCGTCACATCCGGTGCCTGCGGACCACTGCCATCCCATGTTGTTGTTCGCCCAGTCGCCGTCGACCAGGTACTTCATGTAATGCGCTTCCCCGCGACGAAAGTCGATCAGGAGATGCTTTGCTAGAAAACTCGCTGCGACCATTCGGGCGCGATTGTGGACGAATCCCTCTGCGTAGAGTTGTCGAGCCGCTGCGTCAACAAGAGGATAACCTGTAAGGCCATCGATCCAGGCACGCCAACCCTGCGGATCGTCACGCCAGGGAAATCCACGGAATTCGGGCCGAAAAGGCTGTTCGAGGAGCTCGGGCCTGTGCCAAAGCGTGACGTGCGCGAACTCGCGCCATAAAAGTTGTTTCTGAAACACTGAATGCGACTCGGGCACATGACCCGACGCGCTCCAGACCGTGCGGGGAGACACGGTTCCGAACTTGAGATCCGGCGAAAGACCACTCGTTGCAGCGAGTGACGGAATGTCGCGAGAGGTAGCGTAGTTGTCCAAAGGGCCGCGCAAAAAAGCGCGGAGCCGATCGCGTGCCGCCGCCTCACCACCCCGAGGGAGGCGTGGGTTGTGGGGGATGCCCAAATCGGCCAAAGCAGGAACGATGACGGAATCCGACGACGTAACATCGACTGGCAAAGGCGGGATAACGCGCGGCGCTGGGATGGGTTTGCCGATCTGATTGGCCTTCAGTGCAAACGCTCGGGCGAAGGGGGTGAAGACAGCATAGGGGGCACCCGTGCCACTTCGACATTCTGTGGGGGCTAAGAGCGTCTCTCCCTCAAAGAGATCAAATGGGATGCGCAACGCTTGAGCTATCTGCCGATCGCGTTCGCGTGCAAAAGGCTCCGTCCAGCGCTGGGAAACGACGCGATCCACTCGCCACTTTTCACAAAGGCGGGGGATGATCTCCACACTCTTGCCAGGCACAACAAGCAACTGCGAACCGAGATGCGCCAGATTCTTTGCGAGCGCCACCAGCGATTCGAGCAAGAACTGCATCCGATGTGGCAACTCGCGCGCGCGATGCGGTGCAAAGAAATACGGATCGAGGACAAACACAGGAATCACATCGCCGTGTTTGAGCGCGGCGGCGAGCGGCGCGTGGTCGGCAATGCGCAGGTCTTTGCCTCGAAACCAAACGAGCGTTCGCACGTGGCTGGTCTAGGTCTGAGGCCTGGGTGCGCAAGCTTCCAGGAGTCGTTTCCTCGTTGCGGGAGTCGGCAGGCCCGATGAGGTTTCGTCGGCGAGAGCGAAGTGCATCGCACTATTGAGCGCGAGCGCGTGTCGGCCAGGAAAGAGCGCCCAGAAAAGAGGCTCTGTGGGCTCAAGATCGCTCACTAACCCTTCCACGAGCTCACGCGCGACGCTCGTTTCCACGGTAGTGACCCAACCAATCCAATAGCTAGAAAGACGGGGGGTCAGGATAGGGACGCCGATCATTGCTGGATTCGGGCGACCTGCTGCCCGGGCCGCACGCAACAACATGTCACGGTGGCTGATTCGCTCGGGGCCAGGAAGGTCGTAACAGACGTTCTTTCCCTGCGAAGGAAGCGAGAGCGCCTCAACCAGCGCCCAGGTGACATCATCGATGCTCACTGGCCAACTGTGCCGCAAGAGCCACTTGGGTAGAACCATCGCCGGTAACCTGCGCGCCAGATCTCTGACCATCTGCCAACTGATGCTCCCCTTGCCGACGATCATCGCCGCTCGCAACTCAACAACCTCCACTGTGCCGACGCGCAGCACATCGCCGGTAGCAATCCGACTCGCCAAATGCTTGGATACCCTGCCAGAAGGCGCGACTCCTCCTAAGTAGACCACACGCGAAACACCGGCTGCTGCGGCTGCTTGCGCGAACAGCTGAGCCGCGCGCCGTTCTTCTTCGGGATAGTGTTCGCCCGTGCCGAGACGGTGAACCAAATAGAAAGCTACGTTGCAACCCGCGAGAGCATTCTTAAAGGTCTCCGGATCGCGCACGTCGAAGTGGACCCAGTGCGAGAGCGGCTCCGCGTTCTTGGCGCGAACCACATCGCGAGCACAACAGGTGACGTCATATCCCCGCGCCTTGAGCCCGACGCGCAAATGCCGACCTACAAACCCTGTGGCCCCGGTGACGAGGACGCGAAGGGCCGGATCAGGCACGGTAACGCCACCAGTAAACAAACTCATGTTCGCGCCGCATCTGCGCACGCTAGCATGGGGTGCCCAGAGTTACGAGTCAGCCCTTCCTGGCAGCTACCGCAACAGCGATGAGAGCACCTGATACCAGGTGCCCGCCATCACTTGGTACCCCATATCGTTCGGATGCAAGCCTTCCGCGAGATACGCCGTTCCAAAACTGGGGTTCAGAACAAAGGCCGAGTACATATCCACCATCCGGACGTGTTGACCTAGAGCGCTGCGGGAGAGGGAGACCTCCTCAAGCATGGCATTGTAGGGCTCGATCCACGCGGAATTTCGCGCGAAATCGTTGGTGGGTACGATCTTGGCGACGAAGACGAGTGCGTCAGGGGACGACGTGAGTAGGGTGTCGAGAAGGGTCGTGAAGCCACTTCTCGTATCCATGGGTGCAATTTGATCGAGGTAGTCGTTCGTTCCGATCATCAGCAGCACGACATTGGGTCGATAGGTCGTCATCGCGTTTTGCGCAATCGGCAGGATCTCGCCGATGCTGAATCCACCGTGACCTTCATGGTTGCGCGGAAAAGGGACTCCGGCAACCTGTGCTGGCCCATTCTGAAGAGAACCTACGAATGTCAAAGATTTTCCGTCGGCAACCGCCTTGGCAAACAAGTGCGATCGGTAGCCCCCCTCCTGGCTGAGTGGCACACCTTCGGTGATCGAATCCCCCATCGGCATCACGACACAGGGCGTGCCCGCTGCTGGACACGGGTTGTACTCGACATTTTCCGC
>JBBSBI010000147.1:0-14087 GCA_038251425.1 Polyangiales bacterium | reverse complement strand
GTCGCAAGGTGTCCCGCAGTGGCGACGCGCACATCCCGGATGAGGCCCGGAGATAGCAACGGTTCGGCAGCGATCGTAATGCTCGGACGGCGGGTCATAATTGCCATGCAGTATATCAAAGCCGCCATGGTACGCGAATAACAGCCAGCTATTATGCAACTCAAGAACCATGCGGACAGACAAAATTGACATATGTGATGACCCTTCGGAAAGCTACCTGAGCGCTCTTGGAGTGCACGAGTACTGGGAGCGTGGCTATTGGGTGAGCCCCAAGCTGTTCGATGATGAACAGATCGCGCGTCTTAGAGCAGCTCACGAGCGACTTTGGCGTGGAGATTTCGATGGCCCTGCGTCACAGTACGGGCAGCCCAAGGTTCTCGAGAGCGCCCTCCAGGTGCGCCAACAGTGCAATGCGTTCTGGCTCAACACTGAAATCGGCGCTGCGGTCCAAAGTCCCCTCCTGGGAGCGATTGCCGCTCGTTTGATGCGTGTGCCGCGTGTACGCCTCTGGCACGATCAAGCCATCTATAAGCCCGGGCAGGGTTCCGACGGAACCAGCTCGGCCGGCAATGTCGGCTGGCATCAGGACTACGGCTACTGGCAAGCCTCCGACACGACCAACCTTTGTACGGCATGGGTCGCACTCCAGGACACCGACCTCGGCAACGGCGGCATGCGCACCATCGTAGGCTCTCATCGCTGGGGCTTCATCCCGGGGAGCGATACATTCTGGGAGCAGGATCTGGATGGCTTGAGAGAGCGGTATCAAGCGAAAGGCGAGTGGCTCGACGAGCCGTGTGTGCTCCGCGCTGGACAAGTGACCTTCCACCACGCGCTCACGCTCCACGGCTCAGGCCCCAACCTCAGCAACGCTCCGCGACTTTCCGTCGTTGCCCACATGATGCCGGCCGATACGCGCTTCAGCGGCTCCGCACAGTGGCACCCCAACGTCGTATTTCTTGGACCCAATCCCCGCGCAGGCCAACCTTTCGAAGGCCCCTGCTTTCCAGAACTTTGGCCGAGTGCGACGGGTTAGGAGCGCCGGGCGCGCGTGGGCCAGCCCAGAGCCGACTCATGCTGAAGTCCCTAGCACGTGAGGAGTTGAGAAGTCTGCGAGCCGGCTCATTTAGGAAGATCAGATAGTAAGCATGCTTACTATCCCTGAGCCAACGAAATGCCCGGTTCGGTTGAGCACCAAACGGGTGGGTGGTGAGTGGGGGCAGAACACCCTAAGAAAGCCGTTAAGCGTGAGCTTGCACACCAACATGCTGGCTGCCACGACCCAACGCGCTCGAGACTCGGCTCTTCGCAGCAGTTGCTGCAGCCTGTGCCAGCCCAGGCCCTTTCTCCCGCGCTAACGTCAACAGCTCGCCGGCCCCGATTGGGATCATTTTGGCAGCGTGTGCCAGCTTTTGAGGCCCCTCGGCTACCGCGGTCTCGGCAAATTGTTGCGCTGTGCGGGCTGCTTTCTTGGCGTTCTTGAGTGCGCGTTCGGCACGGGTTGAGTTTCGGTATTCTGCCGCCTGATAGACCAGATCGCTTGCGGTTGCGGCGGCGGCGTGTGGCGGATGGTGCAGTGGTGAGCTGAAGCGTGGATTCTGCTTGAGGAAGCTGCGGAAGTTTTCGAGCGTCATCCCGGTCTCGGTGAGTGCTTGGTCGAACTCGGCCTGAGCGGCGGCACGAGCTTTGAACATGTACATTTGGACGCGGCTCTGGAAGTTGACGGCGCCATCACCGCTGGTCTCCACCGGGCAGAAGATGGTTCCCGGGTATTTTTCGGTGATGATGGTTTGCACGCCGTCGCTCACACCTGAACTCGGCATACAGCCAAAGGGCTTCACGCTGAGCGTCATGGTGGCCTTGTGCTTGGCCACGTTCAGGATCAGCTTGCCCACTTCCATGTGGCCTTCACCACCGCGTAGATCGGTGTTGTAGAAGTTTTGAGCAAGGTCTGCGATGGCCTTCATGTCGGGCAGCGCATAGCCATAGAAGCCAGCCGCATGGGCGAAGGTTTGAAACGCGCCGCGAAGTGCGTGCCCGCCTGCCCAAAGCCCTATTTTGCGGACAAAAGCCCCATATTCGCCGGCTGCCTTCAGGCCATATTGTCCGCCGTCTTGGCCGCGCAAGAGCGCACGATTCGCGGTGTCGTTGGTCACTTCCCAAATGTTGTAAAGGATCCAGGCCGTCACGAATTGGATGTCCGCCTCGGCGCCTTCTTGCTCCACAAAGCGCTGAAGCTTGTAGTTGCCGTCGCCTTCGGTCGTCATCGCCCAGAATTCGCCGATGATGGCGCACTTCGGCTTGGCCTGAGTGCGATCCACCTCAATCTTGCTAAACAGCTTCCTGGACTGGCGGAGCGCCCAGAGCACGCTTTTACCGTTCAACAGCGCGGTGTGGCACAGCTTCTTGGCTTGCTCGAGCGCGATGTCCGTGGAGCCGGGCACCACTTCATAGGGGCGCAGGCGATAACCCATGCCGTTGATCACGTCGCCAGCGATCAGCGACTTGAGGAGACCCAAGAAGAACTTGGGATTGAGCTCCAGGCCGCTCGCTTCCCCGGTGGCTTGGCTGAGGCCACCTTGCTGCTGAAACAGCATGACGCGGAAGCCGTCGAATCCCGCGTCGCGGAGGGCCTTCCGGTACTCGGTGACATACATGCCGAAGCGGCACGGGCCACAAGCGCCCGCCGTGAGAAACACGAATTTGTCCACGATCTCTTCCTTCGAAAGCCCCTTTTCGTCGCGCATGTGGATCAGGTATTTCACCAGGTTTCCAACGGTAAAATACGTTGGGTTGCACTGCGCTCGGTTGCCGAATTCTTTGCCTACACGCAAGGCATCGAAGTCGGGGGCGTCCAGTGCGATCACGTTGTAGCCCAGGTGGCTGAAGGCTCCCTGCACCAGGTAATCGTGAGCCATGGTGAGCCCACCGATAAGCAGCGTGATCTTGCTCTTCTCGGATTTGGTGAAGCTCAGGTCAGCCATGGTTTCCAGCCACTGCGTTTCAGCCTGAATCCCGAGCCGTTGGCGCTCTTCGATTTCAAACGCTTTGAGCTCTGTATCAATGTCAAAGCTTTGCGGCTTCTGGGCCTTGCCAGTGACGGGCAGGTGGACTTTTTTGTCGGCGGTGATGGTAACAACCTGAGTCATGTTGGGTTCTCCTGCGGGTGCATTCTTGGCGGTCTTGGGTAAAATCTTATTGGAGCTGTTGGGTGCGAGGCGTGAGGCGCGGTGCTATTCCGCTGCCGAAACGCTAGCGGTCTCGCGGGTGGGGGAGGCGCCGGGGGTGCGAGGCGTACGGCGCGTGAGGGAAACAATCTGTGGACCGTCCGCGACGTACTCGGTGTGGCTGGGCTTCTCCGGAGCTGCGGCGCGGGTCTGGTAGGCCAGCACTTTTTCGGTCAAAAGAGCCAACTCCCGCTCTAGCGCGGGATCGCTCTGTTTCATTTCAGCGAGTTGGGTTTGCTTGAGCCCCAACAACTCCAGCCGCTTCTTATCAATTGCCTCGGAGAGCGACAGCTTGCGCTGGGCCAGATCTTCGAGCCGCTCCTGGGCCAACCGCAAGGAATGGGCATAGGTCTTCACGCGGATCTTGATCGAGCCGGTAGGCTTATTGGCGTCCAGATCGTGGAGCGATGAGGCCGGAGTCCGCGACGTCTGAATGATGTCGCTCACCAAGCCGTAGGTGGGTGCATCGTGGCCGCACTTGAAGCTGGAAAGATCCAAGATCGCGACGTTCGGATGGTGCGCCGCGAAATTGGCGCCCCAGACCTTTTGCGCACTGTTCGCGGAGTAATTCTCGGGCCAGACGTGATTGATATTGAGTGGGCTCTTGATGATTCCTCGCTCAAGCTCATCTTTGAAATAGCGATCGAGGTAATCCCGCCCTTTGGGAATGGAGCGGATGCTCAAGATGGGGTAGCCGAGAACCTGGAATTCTTCTGGAATACCGTGATTCATGCCCGGATCTGCGTGATACGGACGATTCAGAACCAGGATGGCGATGCGATCTTCTGCCTCCACCGTTTCCAGGATGGCTCGTCCTTTGTCTTGGAGCTCGTGCTCAAATGCATTCAGAGCTTTCCAGCCTTCGCGGCAAGCGTGGTCGCTCTCATCTTCGGTGATGTCGAGGCGCGCGCCCCAGGTTTCGAACATCCTGCGTGCCAAGAGCGTGGGCTCGGTGAACGAAAGGGCAGGGTCGAGGTACTCGATGTCGCGCTGTGCAAAGAAATCCACTTCCTTCGTGAACGCTGCTTTCATCACGTCGGGAGTGCCCGCCACGATGGGGCAGGAAGCATTGTCCGTGGTGTCATCCACGAAGTTGGGCACGTGCGTGAGGATCGGAAAGAAGATGAAATTCAGCGGACGTGCCCGCTCAGGCTCGTGCTTGTGAAAGAGCAAATTGTGGATGTGAGCTTGCACCACTTTGCTCGGGAAGCACGGATCCACAGAGCCATACTTTGCCCCCTCCATGAACATCTCTTCGCTCGTGACATCGCTCCAAACAATATTCGAGCGACCCATCCCCAGCGCTTCGAAATACGACCGATAAAACGGCCCAGTCGAATACATGTTGAGTACACGCGGTAGGCCCACACGCAGGCTCTTTCTACGCTGATTCGCGGCCTCACTCGAACGCTCGAACGGCCGGAAGTACTTCTGCTTCTTGATCCGAAAAAAGCCTGGCTCGACTTTCACGTCTTCGATCACGGTGCCAGCTCTCGGAATCGGCTCGCACTCGTAGAAGTGCTTGAAGGCAAGCTCCGCTTCGTACGTCACAAGATTCGGGAAGGCAGCGGCGACCTTTTTGCGCTCTTTGACGATGTCGAGCATCGCTTCCTTGCTCTCAACGGTGCCCTTTTCGCAGGAGAAGCCGGAAATGTAGCGAGCGCTTGTGCCATCCGGGCGAGAGGTATCGATGAAGGTGCGCTTGCACTCATTCGGGCAGAAATGGCAGACCGTGCTTGGATCATTCGTGGTGGTGTATTCAAGGCCCAACACCGCATCCATGCCGATGAAGTGTGTCACCCCGGAGCGCTTGTAGCGCCGCAAGGTTTCGATCGCCGCGCCGATCGCGCCTGCTTCGCCCGTATGCGGATGGACGTAGACTTCCGCGCCTGGAACGCGCGTTTTGATATAATCCACCTGGGCTTTGACCGCCGCCATGTTGTACTGCGTGCCGCCCTGCAATACGAACTTCGTGCCCAGCGAGGCGAGGCGTGGGATCTGCACCACGTATTGCCACACGTTCTTGGGCAACACTTGAGCAAGTCCCGCTAGAAGCTCTTCCTTCTGGTAACCTTCTTTTTGAAAGTTAACGCGATCTGAATCCAAGAAAACGGCGCAGCCATAGCTGAACTTGGGCGCCAGATCGGCCTTGAACGCGTACTCTGCATATTCGGTCACGGGCAAGCCAAACTGGTCAGCCATGGCCTGGAGCAACATTCCATTTCCCGCGCTGCACGAGTTCGAGAGCTTGAAGTTCTGAATGTCCCCGTTCTTCATGAACAGGACCTTGATATCCTGCCCTCCGATATCGCAAATCACGTCGACATCCCCGAAGAAGTGAACAGCACTCATCATGTGAGCGACTGTTTCAACAATGTTCACGTCGGCGAGCACCGTTTGCTCCAGCACGTCTGCCGCGTATCCGGTGGCACCAAAGCCCAGGCACTCGAAGGTTGCGCCTTGGGATTCAATCTGCTGCATCAGGTTCGCCACCAGCTCCTTGGTGTCCTGAATAGGATTGCCTTTGGAGAGCTGATACGATTTGAAGAGAATTTCCCCGTCTTCGGCGACGATCACTGCCTTGGAAGAGGTGGAGCCGCCATCGAGACCCACGACTCCTCGTACGACGCTGCCCGCTTCGAGCTTGGCATGTTTGAACTTAGGGATCGTGTAACTCTCAATGAAAGACTTCGTCTCGATTTCGGTGAGTGAGAGTGGCGGCCCCGCTTGCTCCCCGAGCCGTGCGCGGCGGCCGTGGTTGATGAAATTGCTGAGCGTCTCCACACCTGTGAAGCGCCCCACACCCGGGCCCTCAGCCAGGCCGTACATCACCGCACCGAAAGCGGCATACAGGTCAGCGTTCTTTGGAACGAAGATCAGCTCTTCGATCGGAGCATCCTCAGGATAGCTGATCCCCCGATCTTTCCAGGTTTGAGGGATGCGCTTCTGCCAACATTCCTTCAGGAACGGGAGGTAGGTATTGGGGCCACCGAGCAGCAGCACTTTGGGTTTCAGAGTATTGCCGCGCGTGAGCACACTCAGATTCTGGACGACGATCGCATCGGCGAGGGAATTTAAGACCTCATCTTTAGGGATGCCGGTCTTCACCAAATTGACGATATCCGTTTCAGCGAAAACGCCGCACTTTGCCGCGACATGGTGCAGCTTTTCATCGTTGTAGTGCAGGGTGCTCGCGAAGCCTGCTTCGGCGCCCACCTTGATCATGCATTTGTCGATGGTGGCTCCTGTTCCTGAAGCGCATTTATCATTCATCGACGTTGACGCGGTTTTCTGTCCCGTGGCTTTGTCTTCCTTGAACATGATGATCTTGGCGTCTTGCCCGCCGAGTTCGATCACGCTCAGCACGTCCGGGTGCTTGTGCTCCACCGCGAGCGTGACCGCGTTCACCTCTTGCACGAAGCGCCCGCCGGTGGGAGCCACCAGGGGGCTGGCTCCAGAGCCCGTGAGAAAGAGCTGCCACGCGTCGCTCGGCTGCTCGGGGAATTTTTCTAAAATGGCGTTCAGCAGCTCCAGAACTTTCTCCGGCTGCTTCGTGTGGTGGCGCTGATAGTCGCTCCAGATGATCTCTTTGGTCTGGGGATCGATGACGACCGCTTTGACAGTGGTAGAGCCCACGTCCATTCCGATGACGAGATCCGCGTTCATGCTGCCTCTTTCGGGGAGAGTCTTTGACCTCCCGCACTTGACCCTGCTGACACTGACACTGACGTCAGTGGCCGACAGGCTGACTGATTACGGCCCGCGCCGCAAGCGCTTCGTCATGCAATCAACGCTCAGGTCCCAGCTTGTCCTTGCGGGTGACAGCGCCGTCAGCCCCGGGACCCACACTCGACTCGACGACCGGACGCACGCTAGCTTGGCAGAATGCCCGGACGCCGCGCCACGGTGCGCAAGAAGCCGAATAAGGAGATCAGAACGGGGGCGGTGATCCCCAAAGAGGAACGCAGGCAACAAATCCTCAAAGCGGCTCGCGACGTCTTCGTGAAACGCGGCTACCACCAAACAACCATCGACGACATTGTGGCTGCGGCGGGAGTGGCCCGAGGCACCTACTACCTCTACTTCGAGGACAAGCGCGCGGTTCTTGCCGACCTGATCGATCGTTTTGCGGCGCAGATCACGATGGCGATCCAGCGTATCACGACCGATGAGGTGGAACGTAGCGTGGGGATGCAAGTCCGTGAAAACATCCGCGCGGTGATTGGGGTGTGCCTAAAGGAGCGCTCCATGACCAAGATCCTCTTCACGGATGCAACGGGTGTGGACAGCGATTTTCACCGCAAGCTCTCAACATTCTACGACAGCGTCGTGCAGTTGCTCACCGAGAGCCTTAAGGATGGTCAGGCCCTGGGAATCGTGGGCGAGGGGGAGCCACGCGTGCTCGCGTATCTCACGGTGGGCGCTCTGAAGGAGCTCCTCTATCAGGCTGTTGGGATGGGTCTTACCGAAGAAACCACGGAAGTCTTGACTCAGCAGTTGTTCGTGTTTCTGTCCGAGGGCTACCTGCGGGTGAAGCCGGACCAGGCGCCCCAGCGGCGTCGGCGCTCGCGCTGATGTCGGAGGATCTGCGCTCCTGTAGGCGCAGGGCTTCACACGGGAATTCACCGCTCGGACGTGACATTTTTGTAAGTTTCGAAAGGGGTGCCCCGCGCTTGGATAAGCGGGTGCTTGCGTCGTGCTGCAAGCGAAGGCATTCAGTGCCCCGCTTCCCCATGATAGTCCTTCTAGCCCGAAATCAAAGGACGTTCTGTAAAGGATCAGATGTCGCAATCCTCCGAAATTTCGCCCAATAGCGAGTGCTTGTCGCTCATCGAAGAGCTGTACGTAGAGTACCTGCGTGAGCCCGCCAGTGTGCCAGTCGATTGGAAGCAATACTTTGATGGCATCGCACCACCATCCCGAGGCACCGCAGGTTTCGGGCCGTCGATCCAGGCAGGAAGCCTATTCAATCCTCCTGCCCCCTCCACGAATGGCAATGGTTCTCAGAACGGGCACGACGTTGCGGCCGGAGTTTCGGATGCGGCGGTGCGGCAGGATCGTGTCGATGCGTTGGTTCGCGCGTTTCGCGTGAGGGGCCACATGATTGCCGCGGTTGATCCTTTGGGCCTGCCGCGCCAGGATCAATTGGAGCTTTCGCCCGAGTTTCATGGCTTGACGGAGCAGGATCTTTCTCGCAATTTTTCGAGCCGAACGATCCACGGACACGATGTTTCGACGCTCGGCGCCATCGTCGAACGCCTGCATAATACCTACTGCCGCTCGATCGGCGTGCAATTCATGCACATCGATGACCTCACGGTGAAGGATTGGCTCCAGCGGCGGATGGAGGGCTCCGAGAACCGGCTAGACCTCACCCGTACTGAGCAATTGAGGATTCTCACCAAGCTGACGGACGCCGTGATCTTCGAGGAGTTCATCCAGAAGAAATTCCTGGGAGCAAAAAGTTTTTCGCTGGAAGGATCGGAGAGCCTGATCCCACTCTTGGCCTTTGCGATGGATCGCGCGTCCGAGCTTGGCGTGAATGAAGTGGTGCTGGGCATGGCGCACCGAGGCCGCCTCAATGTGCTCGCCAATATCATGGGCAAGAGCCCGCGCGATATCTTTCGCGAGTTTGAAGACCTCGATCCTGAACTCTATTTTGGCAGTGGGGACGTGAAGTATCACTTGGGTCACAGTGCCGATTATTCCTGCGCGAACGGCAAACAGGTGCATCTTTCATTGTGCTTCAACCCTAGCCACTTGGAATACGTGAATACGGTCGTGCTCGGGCGAACCCGCGCCAAGCAGGATCGTGCTCAGGATGCGTCCAGGCGCCAAAAGATGGCGTTGCTCATCCACGGAGATGCCGCGTTCGCGGGTGAAGGCATCGTCCAAGAAACGCTCAATCTGAGCGAGCTTTCTGCGTATGGAACGGGAGGCACATTACATGTCGTCATTAACAACCAAATCGGCTTCACCACGCCACCTTCGGAAGCGCGATCGACAACCTACGCGACGGACGTCGCCAAGATGCTTCAGATCCCGATCTTTCACGTCAATGGCGAAGATCCCGAAGCGGTTGCCCAGGTCGTGCTCTTGGCAATGGATTTTCGCGATACTTTCCAGCGCGATGTCGTGATCGATATGTATGGCTATCGGCGCTACGGGCACAACGAAGGCGACGAGCCGACTTTCACGCAACCGCTGCTGTATGCCGCGATTCGGCAGAGAAGCAGTGTGCGCGATGGTTATCTTGAAAATCTCCTGAAGCTAGGGAGTGTCACGCGCGACGAGGCGGACGCGATTTCGGTGCAACGCCGTGAGCACCTCGAGGTGGAGCTGGGCGAGGCGCGCCGTGACGACTACGTGAAGATCCAGGATTGGCTCGGTGGGTATTGGAAGGGATTCGGCGGTGGACCCGAGGCGAAAGTTGAGGACCCCGAAACGGGTGTCGATCTCGGAACGCTCGCCAGTTATCTGCGCAGCCAAGTGGAATTACCGGCCAGCTTCCATCCCAATCCCAAGATCGTTCGCATCCTCGAACAGCGCCGGGAAATGGCGGAGCAAACGAAACCCCTCGATTGGGGCGCAGGCGAGGCTTTGGCGTTTGCTAGCTTAGTGGCGGCAGGGGTTCGCGTGCGGTTTACGGGTCAGGACGCTGGCCGGGGCACCTTCAGCCATCGCCACGCCGTGCTGCATGATTATCAAAACGGTGAGCGCTACATTCCCCTCTGCCACATCAGCCCAACGCAGGCTCCGCTTGAGATCTACAACAGTTGCTTGAGCGAGGCGGGCGTGCTCGGGTTCGAGTATGGGTATAGTCTAGATTGGCCGGATGGTTTGGTGATTTGGGAAGCGCAGTTTGGTGATTTCGTCAACGCGGCACAGGTGATCATCGATCAATTTATCTCGAGCGCCGAAGATAAGTGGAAGCGGCTGAGTGGCATTACGATGTTGTTGCCGCATGGATTTGAGGGCCAAGGTCCGGAACACTCGAGTGCGCGTCTAGAGCGATTTTTGACGCTCGCTTCGGAAGACAACATGCAGATTGTTCAGCCCACCACACCGGCCCAGCTCTTTCATTTGCTGCGCCGCCAGGTGGTGCGGCCCTGGCGCAAGCCCTTGATCGTGCTCACCCCCAAGAGCTTGCTTCGGCATCCGCGCGTCGTGAGTACGCTGGAAGAGTGCGCGGGCGGTAAGTTTCAGCGGGTTCTGCCCGATGAGCTAGTTCGCGAGCACGCTGAGCGCATTCTCCTCTGTTCGGGGAAGGTGTATTACGATCTTATCAAACACCGAGAGGACGCTGGCCGAAACGATGTGGCGATTGTGCGCATCGAGCAGCTCTATCCGCTTGCCGATCACGTGCTTGCCGAAGCACTCGCAGGGTACGCAGACGGCACGCGCGCATTCTGGGTTCAAGAGGAGCCCGAAAATATGGGCGCCTGGCGGACACTCTGGGCGAGGTTCGGTTCACCCTTGCTGGGGCGGTTCCCCTTCTCCTGTATTTCCCGCCAATCCTCCGCAAGCCCGGCCACAGGTTCGGCGAATTGCCACCGGATGGAGCAAAAAGCATTGCTGGAGCAGGCCTTTGCTCTTCGAAGTTAAGCTAAACGGAGCAAGGCGATCTAAAGTGCAGCACTTAGGAAGGTTTTAGCAAGATGGCCATTGAACTCAAGGTTCCAAACGTCGGCGAGTCCATCACCGAGGTCCAAGTTGGTGAGTGGCTGAAGAAGGTCGGAGACGTTGTCCGGCGTGACGAGAGCCTGGTAATGATCGAAACAGACAAGGTCACGGTTGAGCTGCCAGCACCCGCAGATGGAATCCTCAAGGAGATCCGCGTCCCTTCCGGAACGAAGGCGAGTGTTGGGGATATCGTGGGCACCTTCGAGGCAGGCGCTGCGGCCCTCCCTCAGCCTCCGGCGCCCATTGCTTCTCGGGAGCTTGAAAGCATTCGGGAGTCGCTTCCGCCGCAAGCTTTCGCGCGGGTTATGCCAGCTGCACGGCATGCGTTGCATGAGCAGGGCGTCACAGCAGAACAGGTTCCAGCATCTGGGCCTGGTGGCAGACTATTGAAGGAGGACGTGCAGCGCTTCGCGGCTCAGAAGGCTGAGGTTGCAGCAGCCGCGCCCCCGCAGCCTCAACTGCCGCAAAGTAGCGGAGCACGCAGCGAAGAGGTGGTGCCGATGAGCCCCTTTCGGCGGCGTATCGCGCAACGGCTCGTCGAATCCCAGCAAACAGCGGCGCTCCTCACCACCTTCAACGAGGTGGACATGTCCCAAGCAATGGAGCTCCGAAAGCAGTATCAGCCGCAGTTTCAAGAACGTTATGGCATCAAGCTCGGGTTCATGTCTTTCTTCGTGAAAGCTGCGATCGATGCTTTGAAATTGGTGCCCCAGGTCAATGCTGAGATCCGCGGCGAGGATCTCGTCTTCAAGAACTTCTACGACATTGGCGTTGCCGTGGGCGGTGGGAAGGGCTTAGCCGTTCCGGTGATCCGCAATGCCGAACGTCTGAGCTTCGCCGAGGTAGAACAGACCATTGCAGATTTCGGGAAACGGGCCAAAGACAACAAGCTCAAGCTGGAGGAGCTGCAGGGCGGCACGTTCACCATCTCAAACGGAGGAGTCTACGGCTCCCTATTGTCCACACCGATCGTCAATCCGCCCCAGAGTGGCATTCTGGGTCTGCATGGGATCATGGATCGGCCGATGGCAGTGAACGGCGCCGTCGTGATCCGACCCATGATGTACATCGCGATGACGTACGACCATCGCATTGTGGACGGCCGCGAAGCGGTGACGTTCCTGAAGCGCATTAAGGAATGCGTCGAAAATCCGACCCGCATGCTGCTCGAAGTTTAATATGGCAAAATCGCACGATCTATTGGTAATTGGCGCTGGCCCTGGCGGGTATATCGCGGCGATTCGCGCCGCCCAGCTTGGGCTCGATGTGGCGTGTGTGGAGGGGGAGGCGGCGCTCGGAGGCACGTGTCTGCGCATTGGATGTATTCCGAGCAAGGCACTTCTCGAAGCGAGCCAGCGGCTGTATGAAGCTCAGCATCATTCGGCCGAGTTTGGGATCGAGATCAGCGGAATTCGTTTGGATCTTGCTCGGATGCTCCAGCGAAAGGATGAGGTGGTGCGCTCCCTTACCCAGGGCGTCGCGCAGCTGCTCAAGAAGAATAAGGTGACTCGCTATGAAGGTTGGGCGAGCTTTCTCAGCCCTTCGCGAGTGAACATTCAGGCAAGTAGCGGCAGCCTGGAAGTTGTCGCCAAACACGTCGTGATCGCAACTGGCAGCAGTGTCACACCGCTTCCGGGCGTCGTTCTCGACGGCGATAGGGTTGGTACGAGCACGGAGGCGCTGTCGTACAGCGAAGTTCCGAAGCACCTTGTGGTGATCGGTGCCGGGGTGATTGGGCTTGAAATGGGCTCTGTTTGGAGCCGGCTGGGCGCTCAGGTCACCGTTCTTGAGTTCTTAGATCGGATCCTGCCCGGCATGGATTCGGAAATCGCCAACGAAGCCAAACGGATCTTTGAAAAACAGGGGCTCGTTTTTCGCTTGGGCGCGAAAGTGGTGGGTGCCAGCGCTCAGGGTAATGAATGCAGCGTGCAGATCGAAGGTGAGGCGCCACTCAGTTGTGATCGCGTTCTTCTCGCGGTTGGGCGCCGGCCGAATACTGAAGGGCTCAATCTAGCAGCAGCGGGGGTTGAGCTCGATTCAAAGGGCCGAGTCATCGTGGATGAGGCGTTTCGGACCAAGACGCCGGGCGTTTACGCCATTGGCGACGTGATTGCAGGTCCCATGTTGGCCCACAAGGCAGAAGAGGAAGGGGTGGCGTGCGTGGAACACATTGTAAAGGGCTTCAGCCACATCAACTACGACGCGATTCCTAACGTGGTCTACACGCACCCCGAGATAGCTTCAGTGGGCAAGACCGAAGAAGAGCTCAAGGCGGCTGGTGTTGACTACCGTAAGGGAAGTTTCCCCTTCATGGCGAATGCGCGTGCGAAGTCGGTCGGTTCGACGCAAGGCCGAGTCAAAGTCCTTGCAGACAAGCAAACAGACCGAATCTTAGGCGTCCATATCCTCGGGCCCCACGCGGGAGATCTGATTGCGGAAGCTGCGGTGGCGATCGAGTTTGGCGCGTCCGCGGAGGATCTTGCTCGTTCGAGCCACGCCCACCCAACGCTCGCTGAAGCGCTCAAAGAGGCGGCGCTGGCCGTCGACGGCCGCGCTCTCAACATCTGATATCTCCGCCAAGAGCATTTTTTGCACGCAAGCCCAGCGCCCTACCGGCGGCATAGAGGTTGACGCGAGTTGGTGGGCGACGAGGAGGGGTGATTTGGCTCCGCGCCCGCGCAAAGGCACCCAAACTTGTCGGTAACTTCGACGCGAAACGGGTGTCTTCCTTTTGGGCGGGGCCTTCCTGGAGTCTTCTTAGATTAACTACTCCCCGACACCCATCATTTCCGTAAATCCTCATATCGAGCTCGGTTCTGGGATTGGGCACTCGGGCTCCCCTGCCGCCTCTTCCAACCTTTTTTCTTCCCAAGCCCAAAACCGAGCTGCCGCGCCGCACGCGGCTTTTCCATCGCCGCGCCTTCTTCTGCGGCGCGGAGCCGACTCGCCATGCCCATCCCATGGCTCCCGCCGCGGGAGACATCGGGGAGGGGCAAGCTGCCGCAACCGGCAGCGGGGGTGGGCACCCAAAACAAATTTGGTGAGCCCACTGACCAACAACATGGAGCGGTCTCGATCCCTTACCATTGCGCCCGCCCCTTGCCGCTGGATCAGGATGCGATTGCGACTTCTTCTCGCACATTCGGGCTTAAGACCTGGAATTGCGCAGCCGTATGG
>JBBSBI010000146.1:0-14341 GCA_038251425.1 Polyangiales bacterium | reverse complement strand
CTAATGGTACCGCCCTCGGCGCCGCTGATCATGGGCTGGCTCTTCTTGAGAGACTTTGCAAGCTCTGTTTGGGTAAGCCCAGCGTGTTCACGAGCCGCCTTCAGCGTCGTGCCAATCGACGCGCGCGCGTAGCCTGTCGCGTCCACCGAACCGGCAGGAATGCCCGCCATGCCTTGCAGCCGGATGTACTCGGCCTTCGGTAAAATAACGTACTCGTTCTTTCCGAGCTTGATGGTTTGCGGGTTGCTCATTGGCTAATCCTCATAGACTTGGGAACGGTGTTGGATGCGAACCACGACGACCTTCGGAGTCACGACTCGGAACAGCACGCGCCAATCGCCGGTGCGGATCCGATAATGGCCCGCCCACTGTCGCGATAGCGCCTTGGCACCTGAGACAGCCGGCCACGCGGGCTAGGCGGTCAAAAACCCGGAGCACACGAGCCCGAATGACTACCGGCAGTTCGTCAAACTCGGCTTGTGCCTCCGGGCTCAACAAGACCGTCATGTGCAACAAGCTAATACCAGCTAATACACGGCGCGTCAACTCCGTCTCCTCGCGCTCCGAACTCGATGATGGATATCCGGCGAAGCGCCTTGCTGAGACTGGCTTGCTCGTCTTTTGCTTAACCACCCAGGTCTTCTTCCGGGACAAGCCCCAGTAGAAGGTGAAGCCCAACAGTGTGACGGCGCTTGGTACACCAGTTTGGTACAGATGCGGTGCGGCAACGATGCGCCAATGGCGTACTGCTGCGTAGGGTTTGCGCACCCGTCCGCGTGGCAGACTTTTTCTATCCATGACGACCGTTCCAGTGTCACTACCAGACGAGGCGTTCGCTGCCCTCCGTCGGTCAAGCATGGACACTTACTGCTCGTAGCAGTATTGTGGCAAAGGATGACGATGGTCATATGGGGCAAGGCAGTGGAGAAACAGTTGGACCGGGCAAAGATCCGTGCGACTGAACAATGCCTATCGAGCGATGTACATCGAACACGAGACGGGCGATATTGAGTTGATCCAAGTTTTGGAGGTGAACAAGCATGACCACTCGCAAGCGCAAGACGTTTGGGTTGAGAAATCTAGAGAAACGGTTGGGCAAGCTCACTGTCGGCGAAGTGCTGCACACTTGGCGCATTTCGGAGGAGACCAGCCTCAGGGAATTCGGCAAGCTGGTTGGAATGTCGGTTGCAAATCTCTGTGACATCGAGAAAGGGCGTAAAGGTGTGAGCCCCCAGAAAGCCGAGCAGATTGCCAAAGCGCTTGGTGTCCCGTCCACACTTTTGATTCGGCTGTCTATCGAGGAGAGCCTCCACGCGGCCGGTCTGAACTATCGGGTTGAGATCAAGCCGGCGGCATAACCTGGTCCCCGGTGGTGACAGGCGGCACGCAACTCAGTCTGTCACGCCCTCCACAGCGTTCGCAGCGGGATGTTCTCGGTGGCTCAGCCCAATAGCCCACGCGCGCCGCTCTGGCGTGCGCACCTTGTGAAGCTCCACGCTGAGCAAGCGTCTTGTAACCTTTGCCTGCCAAAAGCTGCTCATCGGCAGTCACTCGCGTAAGGCCGTACACCTGTGCGCTTGCCGCAATAAACCGATCTGCTGGGTCTTGGTGCGGCACTTGAATACTCCGGCTGTGCATAGCAACCTCGTGAGTCAGCGGCGCCTGTTTGAACCGGTGGCGTTCAATTCACCTCACCTCAAAACGGATCCGAAGCTCAGGAGCAGTGGATTCTCGTGCACGTACCCCATGGACTTGATCCCGAAAGGACCACCGCCTAACCTCCCGAGGTCCCGTTACTTCACGCTGGAAGGAACAGCAGTCCCTGACAAGGTTTTGGTAACGATTGTCGCCCCCGGTTCGTCTACCCCGTACTGCAAGGTAGTGAGCGGCGCGGGGACCTATACGGTGCTTGGCAACGAGGTGCGCGCGGATTGCAACGCAAGCGTGCCTGGTGCTCTGCTTCCAGTAGGTGAAATCGAAGCGGTCCAGTGGATTGTCCCCAGCAACGACGGGGCCGTCCCTTTCAACTTTTGCGTCTCGAACCTCTCCGTGGTTACCTTCTAGGCCGGCCAATCCCTTATCGGCGTACCGTTCTCTGAAAGCCGTGGGCCAGAAAGGGTGCGGCCTCGCTCGTGGCAGACACGCTTTCGTGAGAGGGAACCTTTGCGCAATCTAAGGCGCTCCGAATCCGCGCTGGTGCGCCGAATCTTTGGCGTGCCAGAGAATGCTGCCGCTCAGTTTCGCGCTACCCTTCCGCCTGCGCTTCTGGCACAGCTGGATCTGCGCTCGCTGCGCGTCGAAGATCCAGCTTCGGTTGTTGAAGTTGTGAATTTGTGAACGTGAACCGCTGCTAGCGCTTTGGGTTAGCTGCTTCTACGCGCGTGGGGCATAAGATGGGGCCTAGAGGAACTCAGGCGCCTGAACCACACATTCCGGAAACGCTTCGATCACCAGGGTGCCGGTGGCATTCACAATGTCCTCTGCTTGATAACCTGTGGCTGACGGACCCCGGAATCGTTCAACGACCTTATCGACGAGGTTCACGATCCAGTACTCCGGTACGCCGCTTCTAGCGTAGATGAGAGCCTTCTCTCGATCTCGCTGTAGCGAAGAATGGGCGATTTCGACAATGAGAAAAGCGCGATCGGGGTGTGCGGAGCGATAATCTGCATGGGGCACGACGGCGACGTCGGGATCGGGTTGGGAGTCGCCGCTGGCGGCGAAGGCGGATTGGACCCGTACTTTGGCGCGAGTTCCGAGCCGCAGCTTGAGCAAACTCTCAAGGATGTCCAGAGTTCCGTCGTGTATTCATCTCGCTTTAGGGTGCGAATGCCAGTGTCTTGTGCCGCGACCACGGTCGAAAGCCTAGCATGCGGAGAAGAGACGGCAACAAGTTTCACCGAACCCCGCATCTCCGAGCTCTCACTGCAAAAGCGGCAGCCTGACGTGAGCCGCCTTGTCCGTAAAGCTCGGCAGCTCATTGAAGTTCAGATACCGATAAAGGCTGGGTGCCATGCTGTCGATACCGCTCGCGTACTTCTGATATTCCTCGTTGGTTGGCAAGCGCCCTAACAGCGAAGCGATGGCGGCGAGCTCGGCGGAGGCTAGATAGACGTAGGCGCCCTTGCCGAGCCGATTCGGGAAGTTGCGCGTTGAGGTGGAGACAACCGTGGAGCCCGGGGCCACGCGGGCTTGATTACCCATACACAGGGAGCAGCCGGGCATTTCGGTGCGCGCGCCCGCCTGCGCAAATATGCTGTAGAAGCCTTCTTCGCGCAGCTGGCTCTCATCCATTTTGGTGGGTGGCGCCACCCAAAGCCGCGTGGGCACGGGCTCTTTGAATTGCTGCAATAAAGTCGCGGCCGCCCGGAAATGGCCGATATTGGTCATGCAAGAACCGATGAAAACCTCATCTATCTTGGCGCCTGCGACAGCGCTCAGTGGACGCACATCATCCGGATCATTGGGGCAAGCGAGCAACGGCTCTTTCACCTCATTCATGTCAATCTCGATCACCGCGGCGTACTCGGCGTCCGCATCGGCGACCAAAAGATCGGGTTGGGCCAGCCACTTTTCCATGGCCTGGGCGCGGCGTTCGAGCGTGCGCACATCTCCGTAGCCCTCGGCGATCATCCAACGCAGCATCACCACATTGGAACGCAGATACTCGCTCACGGGCTCCGGATTCAGCTTGATCGTGCAGCCCGCTGCAGAGCGCTCGGCGCTGGCATCGCTCAGCTCGAAGGCTTGCTCCACCTTGAGATCGGGAAGCCCTTCAATTTCCAGGATCCTTCCGGAGAAAATATTCTGCTTGCTCTTGGTGTCCAGCGTGAGCAGCCCTTTCTGGAGCGCCGCGTACGGGATCGCGTTCACCAGATCGCGCAGCGTGATCCCAGGCTGCATCTTGCCTTTGAAACGGACCAAAACGCTCTCTGGCATATCCAGGGGCATCACTCCGAGCGCGGCGGCAAAGGCCACGAGGCCAGAGCCCGCCGGGAACGAAATCCCGAGCGGGAAACGCGTGTGTGAATCCCCGCCGGTGCCCACTTGATCCGGCAACAGCATGCGATTGAGCCAGGAATGAATGATGCCGTCGCCGGGACGCAGCGAAATGCCACCACGGTTCGTGATGAAATCCGGCAACGTGTGTTGGGTGTCGATATCCACAGGCTTCGGGTAAGCGGCGGTGTGGCAGAACGATTGGAGCACCAGATCCGCAGAGAAGCCCAAACAGGCTAACTCTTTCAGTTCGTCGCGGGTCATCGGCCCCGTCGTGTCCTGGGAGCCAACGGTGGCCATTCTGGGCTCGCAATAGGTGCCAGGACGTACGCCCGGTACGCCGCAGGCGCGGCCCACCACTTTTTGAGCGAGCGTGTAGCCTTTGCCGGTGTCTGTGGGACTGATCGGACGCTCGAATACTGTGGATTGGTTTAGGCCCAAGGATTCACGAGCGCGACCCGTTAAGCTGCGACCGATGATCAGTGGGATGCGGCCGCCGGCGCGCACCTCATCGAGCAAGATCGTGGTTTTCATCTGAAAACTGGCGATGAGCTCGCCCTTTTCGTTCTCGATTTTGCCTGCATACGGATACAGGTGAATCACATCGCCCATGTTGAGCTGGGAGACGTCGCACTCGATGGGAAGCGCACCAGAATCTTCCATGGTGTTGAAGAAGATGGGGGCAATCTTCCCACCCAACACAAATCCACCTGAGCGTTTATTCGGAATAAACGGAATGTCCGTCCCGAAATGCCAGAGCACAGAATTGGTGGCGCTCTTGCGGGAAGAGCCCGTTCCCACCACATCCCCCACGTACACCACGGGATGGCCTTTGGCTTTGACCTCGGCCATTTGTGCGAGCGCATCGTGGATCCCTTCGCGCGGATTCTTCAGCATTGCTTGCGCGTGAAGCGGGATATCCGGGCGGGACCAAGCATCTTGTGCGGGTGAGAGATCATCGGTGTTCGTTTCGCCCCTCACCTTGAAAACAGTGAGCGTGATGCGTTCGGCAAGCTTGGGGCGGCTCGTGAACCATTCTGCGTCGGCCCAGGCCTGCATCACTTCACGTGCGTGGGGATTGCCAGCCTTCGCCTTGCTGTCCACATCGTGGAAGGCGTCAAACATGAGCAGAGTCTTCTTCAATTGCCGAGTTGCTTCGGGTGCCAGCTCGGCGCTGTCGAGCAGCTCTACGAGCGTTGAGATGTTGTAACCTCCCAGCATCGTCCCCAAGATCTCAACTGCGCGCACCTTGCTGATCAGCGGCGAGCTTGCGGTGCCGCGCGTGATCGCAGTGAGGAAAGCCGCTTTCACATAGGCTGCGTCGTCCACACCGCCCGGGATTCGCTCGGTGAGCAGATGCATCAGGAATATCTCTTCACCCTGTGGGGGCACTTCAAGGAGCGAGACGAGAGCCTGAGTTTTCTTGGCCGAGAGCGGCTCGGGTACGATGCCAAGTGCGGCGCGCTCTTGGGTGTGTTGACGATACTCTTGTAGCATTGGAGGATTCCTTGACGGGCTTCCTGCATTGGGCAGGGTTCGGGGAGTCTAGCGCAAGCTTTGCTCTGACAAAAAACGAAAGGCCCCGAAACCGGAGCCTTTCGAAAATTTTAGCTACTGGAAGCTCGAAACTTACCAGCCGCCGCGACCACCGCCGCCGCCGCCGCCACCGCCGCCGCGACCACCGCCGCCGCCGCCGCGACCACCGCCGCCACCGCCGCGACGTTCGCCACCGCCGCCGCCACCGCCGCCACGACGTTCACCGCCGCCGCCGCCACCGCCGTAACCACCACCGCCGCCGCCGCCGCCGCCAAAGCTGCGACCACCGCCGCCGCCACCGCCGCCGCCGCCAGTGCGCTCGCGTGCGACGTTAACATTGAGCGAACGACCACCCACCACGGTGCCATTCAGGCTTTCGATCGCGCGCTGAGCGTCAGCGTCGGACTCGAATTCGACGAAGCCAAACCCGCGGGACTGGCCCGTCATACGGTCGAGCACGAGGGCAACCGACTGAAGCGGCCCAATCGCCTCAAACATCTCACGGAGCTGCTGTTCTGTTGTGGAAAAATCAAGGTTGCCCACGAAAAGCTTATTGTTCATTAGATCGTCATCTCTCAGTTTGCGCTAGATTACAGGTTGATTCGGTGAACGCTCAGCGCCTTTGCTTTCTCCGATCCCTCCATACGAGCTGGAGGTCGGTTCTACAGAGTCAAACGCGGGCGGGGGAACCGAACTGCGACGCATCTGAGGACCAAGGCGAGGGCTAACACGCTGCAGCCCTGCAGGCGAGCAGATTTTCACCCAGAAGACACCTCACCGGCCAGTTGACCTAACGGCTCCATCCAAAGTAGGCCACGAGCGCCAGATAGACAGGGGAAAGTGTCAGCAGCGCCACCGCGGAATAGCGGAAAAATGACGGGGTCTTCCAGCCGGCCTGATCGGCGATGGCCTTCACCATGAAGTTCGGTCCATTGCCGATGTACGTGTTGGCGCCCATGAAAACGGCCCCGACGCTGATGGCCGTTAGGTGCAGGGTCGTGACGTTGACCCATTCTCCGGGAAGCCCGAGGCCCTGGGCTGTCGAAAGCAAAGCTAAATAAGTGGGGGCGTTGTCGAGCAACGATGAGAGAACGCCGGTCGTGAGAAAAAACTGCAACGGTGTGCTCAGGCCAAGGCGGGGAGCCATCGCACTCAGAAGCTCAAGCGCCGGAACCATCGTAACAAACAGCCCCAGGAACAGAATGGCGACCTCGAGCACGGGTGCGAATGAGAATTGATTACTGAGGTGTACCGCGCGCGGGCTCACGGCATAGGCAGCGACACCAGTGAGTAGCATCACAAGTTCCCGCCACGGCGAGGGAAGAAATACCGAGAGCACAATAATCCCAAGTAGCGGCAGTTGTCGCCAGCCCTGGACACGCAACGGGATGCGTTCGGTGCGGTCGCGCGCCAAGGCACGCACGCCTTCCCGGGCATACGCCTTCCGATCCAGGAACCAAAGCACGGCCAGTAGATAACTGATGGTGAGTGCCCAGATGGGAAATAAGCGGAGCGTCCACGTGAAGGGAACCCCCCGCAAATAACCTAGAAATAGCGGTGGATCACCGAGCGGCGTGAGCAAGCCGCCGCAATTGGAGACCACCAAGATAAACAATACGGGCAGGTGAGCCGTATGTTCTCGTTGCTGATTGGTGCGCAGTAACAATCGAATTAAGAGCAAGCTCGCGCCCGTGGTGCCAATGACATTCGCGAGCACTGCACCCAGGGCGAGGATGGCCACGTTCGTTTCTGGTTTCCCTTCAAGATCCCCGTCAATGAAGATCCCGCCGGTAGTCAGGTAGAGCGCACCGATCAAGAGGATGAACGAAGCGTACTCGTGAAGGCTGTGGAGCAGCGCATCAGGATGCACCGAAGCCAGCCAGATCAAGATCGGCCCCCCGAGCAGGGCGGCCACGCCTGCTTTGTTCCGGTTGTGTTCCCAGAACATCGGCGCGGCGAGCGGTAGGATCGCAATCGCAAGCAGCAGCGCGACGAATGGCCCGGCTGAGAACCAAGGGAGAGCGTTACCTTCGTGCATGTCGGGCGGAGTACACGAGATGCACGGCTTCTCCAGTGTTTCGGCTGCAATTCCCGGGTTCACTTGACGGCGAGCTGTTTTATTTTATTATTGGTCGTATGGTAAATAACTTCAGGCGCCGTTGTTGCGGCCTGTTTGTGGCGTTTTTAGTGACTGGCTGCTCTCAGGGCGGAAGCGGTGCGGCCCTCGGAAATCTCCCCGGGTACCAGGGGATCGTCGAGTTCGACGAGCGCGTCCTCGGCTTTGAGTTCAGCGGTAGGCTCGAGCAAGTCACTGTCGTTCGAGGTCAGACTGTGGCCCAAGGTGCGCCGCTCGCGAAGTTGGACGACTCGCTGGAACAAGCCACGCGTGTCGCGCGCGTCGGAGAAGCTGAGGTGGCCTCGGCGGAGCTGCTGGTGGTGCGCTCCGGTGCTCGCTCGGAGGAGGTGCGGGCCAGTGCCGCGCGCTTGTTGGCGAGCCGAGCCACCGAACAACAGCTTTCGCAGGCCGTGGAACGTGATCAAAAATTGGTAACAATTGGAGCCATCTCACAGGCCGTGCTCGAACAGAGTCAGACGCGCCTGGCCCAGGCTGCCGGCGAACGCCAAGCGCTTGAGCAGACGCTGCGAGCGCTGAACAATGGTTCTCGTCCCCAGGAGATCGCGCGGGCTGAAGCGCGCGAGCGAGCGAGCGCTAACTTGGTTAACCTCGAACAAGTACGCTTAGATCATCATTGGCTGAGGGCGCCCATTTCCGGGCAGGTGCTGGAGGTGCACGTGGAGGCGGGTGAGATCGTCGGCGCTTCGGCGCCTGTGATCACGCTCGCCGATATTGAGGCGCCTTTTGCCAATATTTTTGTCCCCCAAGCTGAGATCGCGCGACTCAAGCCAGGCGCCAGTGTGCGGCTTCAGGTGGATTCACTGACGGCGCCGTTGCCTGCAAAAGTTGAATTCATTTCTCCACGCACCGAGTTCACCCCACGCTTCCTTTTCAGTGAGAAAGAACGGCCCAATTTGATGATTCGGGTGCGCGTGCGCATTTCGGACCCAGCGCACCTGCTGCGTGCGGGTGTTCCGGCGTTCGTGACCCTCGCTAGCGGTGGGCCGTGAATTCGTCGGCAACGCCTGAGTGGATCGTTCAGACTGAGCACCTTTCGCGCAGCTTCGGCGAGTTTGTCGCGGTGCGGGATGTCTCGTTGCAGATCCGGAAAGGTGAGATCTTCGGCGTCTTGGGTCCGAACGGCGCGGGGAAATCGACCACCATCCGCATGCTGTGCGGGATTTTGGATCCCACTTCCGGTGGTGGCAAAGTTGTTGGGTACGATATTGCAAAACAATCCGAACTCATCAAACAGAACATTGGGTACATGACCCAGCGTTTCAGTCTGTATGAAGACTTGAGTGTGGAAGAAAATCTCAGGTTCTATGCTGGGATTTATGGCGTCCCACGGGCGCGACGTCGGGCACGCGTCGAGCAGGTATTGGAACGCGCGGAGCTTGGCGGCCGTAGGAAGCAACTCGCGGGGACGCTTTCTGGAGGCTGGAAGCAGCGAGTGGCCCTGGCCAGCTCGACGATTCATGAGCCACCGCTTCTCTTTTTGGATGAGCCGACCGCCGGGGTCGATCCGGTCAGCCGCCGTGACTTTTGGCAGCAAATTTACAAGCTCTCGACGGAAGGCACGACGGTGTTGGTGACGACGCATTACATGGACGAAGCCGAGCGCTGCCATCGCCTGGCGTTCATCTTTCGCGGCGAGCTTCTGGACACTGGGACCCCTGAGCAGATCGTGGAACGGCGTGCGCTCTCGGTGGCAGAGCTCGAGGTGGACAATGCTAAAGTTGCGGCAGAGGTGCTGCGCGCCGACAAGCGAGTCGAGGAAGTGGCTCATTATGGGCATATGTTGCGGGTGGCTACCCGTGGCGGTGAGAACGCCGTGGCACTCGCTCACGAACTGCTCGGCGCCCATGCGCTGGTCGTGCGCTCCATCCGAGAAGCGCGCGCCAACGTGGAGGATGCGTTTGTCTCGATGGTCCGCGAAGATCAAAAACGCCAAGCGGAAGGTGTTCCTTCATGACGGGGCGAGTGTTCGTGATCGCGTGGAAGGAATTGCTACAGTTGCGGCGCGATCGCATGACGTTGGCGATGATGGTGGTGCTGCCAATCCTACAGCTCACACTATTTGGGTACGCGATCAACACGGATGTGAGGCACATCCCCACCGTGATTTATGATCAAGATCGCACGGCAGCCTCCCGAGATCTGGTGCAAAGCCTGCTAGCAACAGGGTTTTATGATCTCGCGGGCTCGGTTGAAAGCTACGACGATATCTCACGCGCGATGCGTACCGGAGCGGCTCGGGTGGCACTCGTGATCCCGCCAAAATTTTCCTCGAAGCTGTCACGTGGCGATGCGTTCAAGGTGCAGCTGGTGGTGGATGGCTCCGATCCCCAGATTGTGGCGAGCGCGACCAATACTGCCGCGTCCTTGGTGGGTGCGCGGTCGAGCGAAATGCTACTAGCGAAAATAGCTAAAGGCGGAGGCGCTGCGCCGGAGCCCATGACACTTGAAGTGGCGACTTGGTACAATCCCGATCTTCGCACCGCTGTCTACGTGGTTCCGGGTTTGATTGGGGTCATCTTGACGATGACGATGGTGATGCTCACGGCGATGGCAATCGCGCGCGAGCGGGAGCGTGGCACCTTGGAGCAGTTGATTGTTTCGCCAGTCCGGAAGTTAGAGTTAGTGGTTGGAAAAATCTTGCCGTACATCCTCATGGGCTACGTGCAGATGACGCTGATTCTGCTAGCGGGGCGCGTGATCTTTCGGGTGGCTTTTGTGGGCTCGTTGCCGCTGCTGTATGCGATGGCATTTCTGTTTATCTCGGCCAATTTGGCGCTAGGCCTGTTTTTCTCGACGCTCGCCAAGACGCAGCAGCAGGCGATGCAGATGTCATTTTTCTTTATTTTGCCCAACATCCTTTTGAGCGGCTTCATGTTCCCCTTCGAGTCGATGCCTAGGCCAGCCCAGATGCTGGCGCAGCTTCTGCCCCTCACCCATTTTTTGCGCATCGTGCGCGGGATCACGCTCAAAGGGAGCCAGCTGAGCGAGTTGGCTCCGGAGATGTGGACGCTGCTCTTGATCCTCTCAGGTCTCGTGCTGCTCGCGTCGTTGCGTTTTTCGAAGAAGCTGGTGTGAATGGCGCGGCCGAAGAGTGACATCGAACCCCGCATTGTTCACGCAGCGAGCGTGCGCTTCGTGGAGCTGGGCGTGGAGGGTGCGTCTCTAAGGCGCATTGCGGAGGATGCCGGCACCAGTATTGGCATGATTTATTACTATTTTCCGACGAAAGACGATCTTTTTCTAGCGGTCGTCGAGGAGGTCTATGCCGTTCTGCTGAGCGACCTTGGGGTGGCCTTGCTTCCGAACGTACCCATCGAGGAGCGCCTCTTGCGGCTCTACACACGCTTGGGCCAGGTGTCGGTGCGCGAACTCTCGGTTGTCCGCTTGATTGCGCGTGAAGCTCTCGGCTCTTCTGCGCGCTTCGGGCGTCTGCTTGAGCGCTTTAAGCGAGGACACATCCCGCTGATCCTCGCGACCATTCAAGATGGAATCGCTGGCGGTGCTCTTCGAAAAGATCTCCCGTTGCTGGCGACGCTGCTGGGCACCGTGGCGCTAGGGACGCTGCCTCAGTTCATTCGAACCGCGGCATCTCGACACCTTCCTCACTCGACCGTCGACGGTACCGAGAATTTCCCCAACGCACTCGTCGACATTCTGTTGAATGGGATTGCGCAACCCAGAGCCTAGCGAATTTACGGGATTTCCGACTCCAGGCTATGTCTTACGCCTGGGCGTGCACTGGCGGGAGAGGCGGGCGAAGTGGGCGCAAAGCCTGGGTCGGCTTCGGGGCGGGCAGGCTCGCGGATGGGTTACGCAAAGAAGGGTTAGTCTGATAGGGTGCCCGCCGAGCGTTACCCGAATGAGATCCGACATGATAGCAATGCGTCGAAATATTGGTCGTGTGTGCTTTGCCTTGGCGCAGAGTGTACTGTGCTTCAGCTTGTTTGGCTGCCAAGCTGCGGTTGCTCCGAAGGCTGCATCCCCACAGGCTTCTCCAGAGCCCGAGCCCGTCGCGGTGACGACGAGCCTTGAGCCGAAGGCAGCCCCCCCAACCAATCTGATCCGCAATGGCAGCTTTGAGGGGTCGGGCCGCTATTGGTCAGGCGCGACGGATGCCATGTTGGACACGAAAAACCCAGCTTTTGGTCGTTACTCGCTGAAGCTCTCGGAAGATCCAACACCCGAAGGCCAGCGCAAGAAGGGCGAAGGGCCGCGCACGAGTACCGATATTCGTGCCGGCTCTTTCTACCTGGAACGCGATCGCGAAGTCACGGTGAGCCTCTCGATTCGGGCGGAGACCAAGCAGGGCGTCATGCTTTGGCTTTTTCCATCCAATCGGCAAACCGCCCAGAATCTGAAGTTGCTGTGGGATCATGATGCGGCAAAGTATTTTGAAGCGGGCCCAGAGTGGAAGCGGGTGAGCTTCAAGGCCAAGTACAATATTCCTGTCGAAAAGTGGTTCCAAAGCCACATTTTCATGCTGAATATTAGCGCTAAAGATGTTTGGATCGACGGCGTTAGCGTCTCTTATACCGACGGCGAAAAGAGCTATGAGCCGCGTGCTCGCGTCGAGGTTGCCGCCGATGCGCTGGATCTGCCCGGTTATCGCTCAGAGAAGGGGAATCTCTTCGACCCGGGTGAAATCGTCAAAATAAGAGGCTCCGTCAATAATCCTGGCAGCAAGCCCCAGAAAGTTAATCTGGAGTGGCAGCTGTATGATTACACCGGTACTTCCAAGCACGGAGCGGCGCTGCGAAAGACCTTCACCTTGGCGCCGGGTGCCACTGAAACCGCAACCGTTCCGATGCCGCTCGTGGGCCGTGGGCTGATATTGGCGCGCGTCTCGGCGCTCAGCGAAGACGGCGAGCTGTTGGATAAGTCTGATTTTCCTTTCACGGTGCTGGCGCACCCACAAGCTAACACTGTTCAAGATCCGAATGAGCGCATCGGGATTGGCATGCGAGGCCCGCACACGCTCGCTTTGGCTCAAAAAATAGGATTTCGCTGGACGCGCTGGTACGGCAATGTGGGCTGGGGGGACGTGCAACGAAAAGGGCCGAACGAGTGGGATTGGCCGGATGCTCAACTGAAGGACCTTGAGCAGCGTGGTGTCTTGCCCGTGTTCGTGCTCTACGAACAAGTCCCGGAATGGGCCAGGGACAAGAATGAGAATGGACTGCCCCGCGACATGAAGTGGGGCGTCAACGATGCGCGTTGGGATGATTTGAAGATCAAGACCAATTTTGACAGATACGTGGAGCGAGCTGTTGAACGTTACAAAGATAAGCCCTACGTTTGGGAGCTGTCGAATGAACCCGATCTGGGCGTGACTTTAACTCCTGATCTTCATTACCGGCTCGCAGTGCGCACCTCGAAGATCATCAAACGCATCAAGCCCGATGCCATCTTCATGGTCAATTCCACGCTGGGCCGGCAAACAGAGTATTTTCAGCGGTTTTTTGAGCTGGGAGGCGCTCGCGATATCGATGTTTACACGTGGCACGATTATCACCCGCGCAAGATTGGGGATGCCGGAAAGATTCGGCGTTTACGTCAGATGATCGATGCCTACGGCCCGAACAAGGTCAAGATCTGGTTTGACGAAGGCTTCACGTTCGTGAACTCAGCCACCGACTATGCATCACCCGAGGTCATACCCTCCGGCTCGGTCGAGGTTGCCAATTGGATGGTGACCAATTGGGCCGACATGTTCGCAGCGGGCGTCGAAAAATGCATCGTCTTTGCTATCGGCTATAACGAGCATGGAAAGAGCCTCTGGGATTACGTCGGCTCGGGCACGGAGCTTTGGGATCCGGAGGGGCTGCCAACGGTGGGTGTTTCGATGTGGAATACGATGATTCACCATCTTGGCTTGAGCGATCTCAAGGCCAGCTTTCACCCGGCCGGCGCCACGCTGCACGTATTCGACGATCGCAGAAACAAGCGCGGTGTGCTGGTGGCCTGGTCCAAAGATGAACGCACGTTGAAGGTCCCCATCCGCGGACTGATGTTGGAAGACGTGACGGGCAATGCTTGGCCTGCGCCAAGCGAGGGAGCCAATTCGGTGGTGAAGCTTGAAAAGGGCGAACAGCCTCTTTATGTCTACACGAAGGGCAATCAGTCGGCGCAGGTTCTCGCTGATGCGCTCAAAGGAATGCAACCATGAAGCGCTTAGTCATTGTTTGTGCTGCGATTTGTTTCTCGTGTAAGCCCAGTCAGCCTCCAGCCAGCGCCACGCCGGTTTCCGTCGATCTGGAGCTGCCTGCTGCATCGACTAGCGTAGCTTCGGTTTCGGTGGAGGTAACGCCTGCCACCGCGACTTCAGGAGCTACAACCGCTCCAACGTCGACAGCACCCGCAAGCTTGCCAGCGCCGCCTGGAAAGCTGAGCTCTCACGTATGCCAGATTGAAGGCAAGCCGCTCACCCCCAGCGCTCTCGTGGGCGCGAACCAGCGCAGTTTGGCCCCAGACGGGAAGGGCGGCCTATATGTGCCCGACGATGTGAGCGTTCGCCACTATCTCGTTCAGGGGGAAGGGGACGAGTGCAAGCTCGTGATCGATAAGAAATTTGGGCGAAACGGTAGCGTTGCGCTGAAGTTCCAAGCGTATCGGCTTTCCGTTGCACCCGATGGGAGCATGTTAGCTTGTGGTTGGAATGAGTGCGCGTTG
>JBBSBI010000145.1:0-14516 GCA_038251425.1 Polyangiales bacterium | reverse complement strand
TAGTAGCCGGTAACCTGATAACCCCACGAGGCGAAATAAGCATGCTCGGCGACAGGCATCAGCTCAACGTGGGTGAAGCCCAAGTCGCGAACGTGGTCCACCAAGCGCGGCGCCATTTCGCGGTAGCTGAGCGAACGATTGCCCTCTTCGGGAATACGCAGCCAGGATCCGAGGTGCACCTCGTAGATGCTCATCGGCTCACGCCGTGGATCGCGGCGCGCTCGGGACGCCATCCAAGCCGAATCCGCCCAATGATGATCCGAAACCGTTACGACCGAAGCTTCCTTCGGAGGCAGCTCGACGGCGCGCGCGTACGGATCCGTCTTGAGCCTGAGGGCGCCCTCGCGGGTCTTCAGTTCGAACTTGTACAGCTCGCCGACGCCGAGGCCAGGCACGAAGACTTCCCAGACCCCCGAGGAGCCAAGACTCCGCATGGGCGTGAGCCGCCCATCCCAATTGTTGAAAGGACCCACCACGCTCGCGCGCCGCGCGTTGGGTGCCCACACCGCAAACGTCGTGCCGAGCACTCCTTCAATTTCTCGGTGGTGCGCCCCGAGCACTTCCCAAAGCCGGCGATGGGTGCCCTCGTTAAAAAGGTGCAGATCCATTTGGCCCAGCGAGGGCCCAAAGCGATACGGATCCTGAGTGTTGAGCACATCGCCGTTTTCAAACTCAAATTTGAGCGTGTAGCTCAAGGGCAGCCGCGCTTCAGGAAGAAACACTCCGAACAGGCCATGCTCGGCGGGATTCATGTTAACAACACGGCCACCATCAAGCAGCACACAGGCTCGGACGGCGTCGGGATGAGACGCGCGAACCACCACTCCGGGCACTCCGTCGAGCTCCAACTCATGCGCACCTAGAATGCGATGCGGATCGTGCGAGGAGTAACTGATCAACGCCCCGAGCTCAGCCGGTGCAATGGAAGCGAACTCGGGGATTGGGCTTCCAGAAACCGAAGGGCTTGTCATCCCTCCTTTGTACCAGAGGGGAGGCATCTAGCGACGCGTAACCTTTGCAAGTTGTTCAATCAGGGACTGATTCGGCCCACAGACCAATCCGCATCGACGGAACCCGTGCTGAGTTTGCGACTTGCGCTCAGCAGACACGGGTCGCACCCTGCTCGGCCATGAAGGCGCGCCAACAGGGGCCCGGGGTTCCAAGCACACTGCTGGCCTCCAATTGGATAGGTGCCCGCGAGGCCAAACCGAGCGGCATGGTGTTCGAGCGCAGAAACCCTGCAAACCTCGACGATGTGGTGTGCGTCGCCCCGGAGGCCACGAAGGACGACGTGAGAGAAGCGTGTGACCAAGCACGCACAGCGTTAGCCAGTTGGCGGCAGGTCACAGCCCCGATGCGCGCTCAGGTTCTCACTCGGCTTGGAGCCTTGCTCCGTCAGCGAAAGGAGTTGCTCGCGCGCTTTATCAGTCGCGAGATTGGCAAGCCTCTGCGAGAGGCCCGCGGCAGTGTCCAAGAGGCGATTGACACTGCCGAGTTTTTTCAGAGTGAGGGCCGGCGTCTGTACGGGCAGACCGTGCCAAGTGAACTTCCGAATAAGGAGCTGTTCACCTATCGGCGGCCGTTGGGCGTGGTGGGTGTGATCACGGCCGGCAATTTTCCGTTAGCTGTGCCTTCTTGGAAGATCGTGCCGGCACTGCTGTGCGGCAACACGGTGGTTTGGAAACCCTCGGATGATGCTCCCGGAACGGCGGCGCTGTTCTTCGAGCTGTGGCAGCAGGCCGGGCTTCCCCCGGGAGTGCTCAACATCGTGCACGGCGGCGGCGCGGGTGCAGCGGGTGAGTTTCTCGTCGAAGCGGTGGACGAGGGCTTAGTAGACAAGATCTCTTTTACGGGCTCGACGGCGATTGGGAGGAAAATTGGCGAGATTTGCGGGAGAAATCTGCAAATTCCCTCGCTGGAGCTCGGGGGGAAGAATCCGCTCGTGGTCCTGGCAGATGCCGATCTGGAGCTCGCGGTGGAGGGCGCATTCTGGTCAGCCTTTGGCACCGCGGGCCAGCGCTGCACGAGTGCCGGGAATATTATTGTGGATCGACGCGTGATGCCTGCGTTTAAGCAGCGCCTACTCGACCGGGCGGGGCGCATCAAAATCGGTGACCCCTTGGATGAGAGTATCGATTACGGCCCGTTCATCAATGAACGCTTCTTCGAGAAATGGAGCGAGCAGCGAGCGCTCGGTGTCGCCGACGGTGCCGAGCTCTTGCTCGATGGCGCACGCATCAAGCCTGGGAATGTACCGGAGGGTTTCAGTGGCAACGCGGAGCGCGGATTGTACGCAACGCCCCGCATTTTTTCTAAAGTGCTCATGTCAATGCGCATTGCCCAAGAAGAGTGTTTTGGGCCCACGGTGAATTTGGTTGAGGTCACGAGCCCCGAAGAAGCGCTGGCGGCCGCCAACGGGACGCCCTATGGCCTCTCGAGCGCCGTCTATACCCGCGATGCGCAAGCCATGCTGCGCTTCAAGGAGGGCATCTCGGCGGGCATGACGAGCATCAACAACGGCACCACGGGAGCCGAGGCGCACCTCCCGTTCGGCGGCAACGGCTGGTCGGGCAATGGCACGCGCGAGAGCGGGATCTGGGTGTTGGACAGCTACACACGCTGGCAAGCCGTGAACGTCGATCTCTCGGGCAAGCTCCAGAAAGCTCAGATCGATCTGCCCGAAGTGGCTACTTCTCCGGGAGAAGATTGGGCTGAGTTCATTCCTAATTAGTGGCTCGGGGGCGCGCCTGGCTCTGGGGGATCCTTCTTGGGCGGGCTATCATCTGGAATGGCCCAGCTGGGCTTAACCCAGCCTGCATCCACCGCAGCCGAGCTTGCGGGTGCAGTGATTGCATCAGCACTCGGCACCGCCGCTACAGGCTCTCCTGGCACTCCGAGGGGCACCTGAAGTGCGGCCGCGCTCGGGGCTGAGCTTGCAGCTGAAGCAGCAGAAGGCACGTCACTCAGGGCTGGAGAGCTGTTAACCAGAGGAGCTAATTCGGCGGGCGGGACGGATGGCGCCGCCACGGGCTCTTGCTTGGACGGCCCAACCAGGAGCCGATCTGAACGGAGATTTTTCTCGGGGCCAGCCAAGGGCGGCTGAGAGGACGACCTTTCCCCGAGCCCAAACCTAGAAAGCAGGCCCGGATAGCGGAACGACAGGAACAATCCAAAGGCGCTCCCCACGGCGAGCGTGAGCACAACCACCCAAATCAGGGCATGGCCCGCTCGGGGCTCAGGCGCCTCTAACTTTGGGATCATCGGCAATTTGAGTGACCGAAGCGGGGGCTCCACGATTCCCGAGCCGGCATCCTCAACCACCGTGGACCTCAGATCTTCAAGCTGGGTAGCGCTCAGGCTCGGCTCGATCGGCTCGGCGATCATCGTCGGTGCATCACTCTTGGCGCGGGGACCGTGACTCACCACGGTGCGCTGCTCGGGACCCACCAGGATCTCAGGCTGACTATCCGAAAACCCCTTGAGCTCAACCCCAAGGGCACGCCGGAGCTCATCGCTCATTTCGCGCGCGCTCTGAAAACGACTCGCAGGCTCGCGCTCACAGGCTTTTTGAAACCAAGCGTCGAACTGGATCGGAACCCGCGCAAACGCTGACGGCTCCGGCATCGGACGGACGCAAATCTGAAGCACCAGATCTCCCAAACCATTGGAAGCAAAAGGCCGCTCACCCGTCATGCACTCAAAGGCAATCACCCCGAGCGCCCAAAGATCGGACCGATGATCGACGTCTTTGTTGCCCTGGACCTGCTCGGGGCTCATGTAATAAGGCGTGCCCAGAAGCGACCCGGTGCGCGTTTTCGCGCCCTGGGCTGAAATATCCGCGGTGTTGACCTTGGCGACACCAAAATCCAACACTTTCGCTAACTCTTCATCTGCGTTCTGAACGATGAAAATATTATCCGGCTTGAGATCCCGGTGCACAATTCCGGCTTCGTGAGCGCGAACCATGGCACGCGCAACATGCGCGAGCAGGTGAGCGGCTTCTTCGGGCGCCAGCCGCGTTTTCCGGCGGAGCCTTTCAGCCAGTGTCTCCCCCTCCAAGAACTCCATCACGATGAAGGGCACGTCGATATCGACGCCGTAATCCAGGATTTGAACGACGTGCGGGCTACGCAGAGAAGCGGCTGCTTGCGCCTCCTGCATGAAGCGATCCACGGCACTCGGATGATCGAGCATCTCCCGATCGATCAGCTTGACGGCAACCGGTGCCCGCAGCACCAAATGCTCAGCGCGCCAAATCGCGCCCATGCCTCCTTCATTCACCTTCTCGGTGAGCCGATAGCGGCCGGCTAAGATCCGCCCTTTATATGACTCCGCCTCGGCCATTCGCTCAACGGCACCCTAGCGCTTCGGTTCGAGCCTGGGCAGCCTCTAGCAGCCCCGCGAGCTGCCGAGCGATTTCGCCGGGGGTTCTGGAGCCTTGGATCTCGGGCAACTCCATCAGCGGAATATTCAGCGCCTTCAGGCGTTCTACTTGAAAGGCTTCGCTCAATTCAGTTCGTGCGCGAACGCGGGCAACTGCGAGGAGCCGCTCGAGGTCCGTCGTCTGATCGGACGGAAGCCCAATCAATGCCTCCGCTTCGGCCGGGCTGAACAAAGCGCGGGTTCGCTGATTCACGAGCAACATACTGAGCGGCATTTTTAGATCCTTCTCGATCGCAGCCGCAAGCTCCATGCTTTCATTGGTGGGCAGCTCTTCAGGTAGCGTGACGATCACCACACCTGTGAGCTCGGGATCCTGGAACATGCGCAACGCTAGCTCGGCATCCCGCTTGAGTAGGCTGGCGGGCGCCATATCCGCCACCACGCGCGGCACCCAGAGCATACCCACGCCGTGCCCTGTTGCCGGAGCATCCAGAATAACCGTGTCGAAACGCCACTCCCCATTCTCGGCCCGCTCGGTGCTGTGGTACCAAGCTTTGCCCAAGATTGCCCATTCAGAAAGCCCGGGCACCCCACGAAAAAAGCTCTGCAACGCCTGATTGTTGAACACTGCATCGAAGAGCTTACCCCCGTGCAACATGAGCCGGCCGTACTCCAAGAGCGCTCGCTCCAGGGTGATGCGCACCACGGACAGGCCGGGACTCACTTCTTCAATCTCAACCGGCAGCGCATGAATACCCAGCGCGTGAGCCAGCGAGCTCCCCTCGGCAGACGCAGCGACCAGCACCTTTCTACCCTGCCGGGCGAGCGCGTGCGCGATGGCGGCGGTCATCGTCGTTTTGCCCACGCCCCCTTTGCCCGTTACGAACAGAAAGCGACGGTCTAGGCGATCACTCATTCTGGGCTTTCGTCATTCGGAGGGAGGTGCGCAGCTTCGGCGGCTCATGCTATGGCCCAAGCGTCGGAAGGAATGGTGGCCAGGTGAAGACAAAATCTATCGCAGCTCAGTTTAGCGCCAGAAACGCTTCAGGCATTGCCCTGATTTTTGCGCTCTCGCTCGGGTCCTGTAAGTCTAAGCCGAGCGCGCCGCCGGCCCCAACGCCCCAGGTTGTGGCAGAGCCGAAAGCTGCCGTGCCTCCGCCGGCCCCACGAGCCACTGTGCGGCTCCCGCCCCGAACGCCCCTCCCGCTCGGTCCTTCGTTGCTCGTCACGCCCGGGAAGGGCCTGGGCCCGATCCGTTTTGGTGCCACCTTCGCGACCATCGAGCGCCATATGGCTCTTCCCTGCGAGCTTCGCAGCGAAAACCTGTGCCGCTACCTGAGCCGTGCTGTCGATTTTGAAATGAAGGATGGAGTGCTGGTGTCCCTGCACGTGCAGAGTTGGTTGCGCGTGGTGGATCCGAAAAATCCCGAGCAGCGTTTTGGTATGTTCAATGGAGGCATTTCTCCGGATCTTCGCCTAGGCATGCTGCCTTGGGCGATTGAAGCGGCGCTCGGCAAAGCTACCCGTATCGAGAAAGTGAGTGGCCAGGCAGCGCTCGAAGAAGTGCACCACTATCCAGGCATGCTCCTCGAATACGATCGGCTTGAGAACCAGAAGCTGGCGCTGTCTGGAATTCGGCTCGCTCCAAATCTAAAGTAGCGCTCAACGATCTTGCCGTAGGCGGCGGCGCTCCTGAATCATGTGCTGCGAAATCGCGCGCTGAGCATCCGGAGGCTCGAGCAGCGTCCAGACATCGTGGTACGGGCTGGAGCCCACCATCTCAAGCAAGATATCGGCGGCTCGTTCCGGGGGAATGGCCTGAAAATGCCGTCCGGGAAGCTCCACCACCGCAGAACGCGCCTTCAACCCCTCCAGCGTATTCAGAATCCGGTGAAGCGTCGCCCGGAATATCAACTCCGAAAAGGCCTCAGGCTTACCGATTCCAAATAATACCATCTTATCGAACGCGAGCTTGGGCTTGCCGGGCAGCAGCAAGACTTCACCGAGCTCACCGGTAGCGAAGCCCTGCTGAATCAAGCGCGAGATACGACCCGACAACCGCCAATCGAGCAGCCCCGTGACACCGCGCGGCGGACGCTCCCCTTTACTGAGCGGCGCCACCAACACTTCAGTGCCCGCCAGATCCAGGCTTCTTAAATTAGGAGTGATAAAGCGAAGGTCCACGCCGCCTCGTTACGTCAGCTCGGCTTCGCCGCCGCAGCATTCAGCTCGGATTCCTGCTCGATTCGCCCGCACAAGGTCGCGATGCGATCCAAGAGCCCATTCACGAACGCACCGCTTTCTTCGGTACCAAAACGCTTAGCCAGCTCAACGGCTTCATCCAAAACTACCGCCCTCGGTACCTCGAGCTGCCACTTGAGCTCGTAGGTCCCCATTCTTAAAATATTCCGATCCACCCGCGCCATCCGCTCCAAGCGCCAATGCGTGCTCGCGCTGCGAACCAACGTGTCGATCTCATCTAAATTCTCGACGATGCCGCGCACCAAGCCATCTGCATAGTCGCGATCCTCAGCATCTCCCGGCAGCTCTCGCCAGAAGTTAGCAATCGATTGTTCGGCACCGAGCTCCGTCATCTCGATCGCGTACAACATCTGGAGTGCGGCTTCTCGTGCTCCGGTGCGGGCGCCCATGGGAGGGAGGTGTTTGTTGAGGGGCGGCCGATGTGCAAGGCCGCGCGTCTCCTTTTCCTGAAATCCCGGCAAATAGCGACGATTGAGGCTTCATTTGGAGGAGCGCCGAACGGACTTTGGGTGCATTTCCGTAGGCTTGCGCTCCACTCATCGGAAATCGAGCGGACCCGCAGCATCCGCCACACGACAATTCGCACTGCTTCTATAATCTGTTGCGCATTGCACCGCTGCCCGCACAGGATACTCTCAAAGCAACACGCATGGCCGATTCCAGTCTGCACCTCGAAGGCACTTTAACCACTCCTGCGAACGCCCATTTCGCGATCGTGTCCAGCCGTTTCAATGAAATGATCGTGGAGCGTTTGGCCGCGGGGGCGCGCGACGGACTGAGCCGGCACGGCGTTTCTGCGGCGCAGATTTCGGAAGTCCTGGTGCCTGGTGCACGCGAAATGACGCCCATCTTGGCGCGCTTGGCCAAAAGCGGAAAATTTGAAGCGATCATCGCACTCGGCGCCGTGATCCGCGGAGGCACGCCGCACTTCGAGTACGTCGCCGGCGAAATCTCGCGCGCCTGCGGCAGCATCTCCGAGCAAACAGGCGTGCCCGTGATCTTCGGCGTGCTCACCACCGAAACGATCGAGCAAGCCATCGAGCGCGCCGGCACCAAGGCCGGCAACAAAGGCTACGACGCCGCGCTTGCTGCCATTGAGATGGTCAATCTGCAGCGTGCGTTAACTAGCGCGGGCATTTGAACGCTCTGGGGGCTGAATCACCGTCTCAGCCAGCGCGAGCCACAGGTTCTTGGCCGGATGCATCGAGAAAATCCTCAGGGCGCGTGCGTGAGATTTTGAGCTACGTCGGCCAGATGGACTGCTCTCGCCTCCGCCCCGTTCAGCCTTCCGATTGTCTTACGCGCCCCCGGCAGCCTCCGAGCTTCCGCGGGAGCACCCACTACGCTCCGGTCCATCCGGCGCACATCGCATGTGCAAGTATTTGATTGCAAAAACAATATCGCAGAGTAAGTTAAATGTATGGCAACCGTGAGCATTACGCATCGACTGGATAAGAAACTGAAGACGGCGCTGGACGCGGTGTGCGAGAAGCATGGCCTTAAGCAACAAGCCGTCATCACTGATGCGCTCGCCGCTTGGTTGGAGAACGCGGCTGATGTTGTGCTGATCGAGGAACGTCGTACAGGTCCCTGGGTCGCATGGGCCGACGCGAAAAATGACCTATAAACTACTCGTCCACGCCAAAGCCGTCAAAGAGATCGAGAAATTAGACGAGCGAGCGCGCGAAAGTGTGAAGGATGCGATCTCTGGGCTCGCAAGCCAGCCACTGCCATTGGGCGTCGCCAAGCTCAACGGCAGGACGAATGCGTATCGAATCCGCATCGGCGACTACCGAATACTCTATGAGATTCATGCGACCGAAATTGTTGTTTACGTCTTCGGCGTAGCACATCGCAAGGAAGTGTATCTGCGGTTGTTAAAGCGCCGTTAGCGTTCACCAAAGGTTGGCGCCGTCTCGGAAGCCACCATGGCATTCTCGAAGCGCAGGCGAAACCCCGAAGCGCGCAGATGTGCGGGCAACTCGCGACTCGTCACTTGGCCAAGCTGAACCGTTAGATCGAGATCGGCTGTGGCACGAGACGAACCGTGAATCAGCGCTGCCTGGGCGCCAAACAAATACCAGCTAACATTGAGCTCAGCCAACGCCCCCTTCAAAGCTGCGAGGGCCCTAACGAACGGTGAAGGCGTGGGCCGCGGCATCCATCAGCTTCTTCAGCCTAACATGGTGCGCGAAGTCTTCGTCGCGCCCAGCATGGCCAATCTCGGATTCAACGATCGGGCGTGCTCGTACAAGGCGTGCGCGAGGGCAAGGGTTCGCTGCGCTCCTTTCACGTTGTAGAGTTTTGCCCAATGTTGCCGCTTGTGATGATCCACGAGCGCCCAGTCTCGGCGCGCGAAAGCTCGAAGATCGTCTGGATCTAGGAGAGCGGGCTTCATCCCAGCAACATAGCTTCCCTCCTCGCATAAACCAAGCACGGGCTCGAGACGCTTTTAACCGGACGCCAAGGCCGCCCCGACAATCCAGCCTAAACGCGCAGCGGCTCTTTTGCGCGAGATCAGGCCCAGCCGCCGGCGAACACGTCGTTGACGTACGTACGTACGTACGTACGTACGTACGCTAGCCTTATCGGATGAATGCGACGAAGCTTCGCGCCGAGCTCTACACCGTTCTTGATCGAGTGTTAAAGACAGGCACACCTGTCCTGATTGAGCGCAAGGGGCAGCGCTTAAAGCTCAGCGTGGATGATGCGCCGCCGTCCTCTCGTAAGGAAAAGCTGGCGTGGCCAAGGTCTCGTCCGCGCTGGGTCAATGGCAGCGTCGATGACGCTTGTGCACCTCGAATGGTCGAGTGAGTGGCGGCCTTGATTGCTTACCTGGATACGCATGTCGTGGTCATGTTGACCCAGCCCGCAAGGCACCTTCCCCGCAAGGCCATTGCCACGTTACGGCAGGCCAGGCTGTTGAAGATCTCCCCAGCCACGGTTCTAGAACTTCAGTTCTTGCGTGAGATAGGCCGCCTCAATAGGTCGCCCGAAGACTTCCTTGAAGCCGCCCGCGAAGCGTTCACGCTAGAGGTGTGTGATCAGCCTTTCGATGACGTCATGTCCGCTGCCTTGGCGCTCAGCTGGACACGCGACCCCTTCGACCGAATCATTGTGGCCCAGGCGGATGTTGGTCAAGGTGTGTTGCTCACCAAGGACCGTCAGATCCTTGAAAATTTTAAAGCCGCAACTTGGGACTAACTCTCGGAGGCTACCTCGGCCTCCGCATGGCTGATTCAGATCTTGTTCACGCGCCACGCATCGAGGCTAAAAGCGCCGCTGCCCTTACACGCAATGTAAAGGAAGAGCAGAGCATAGACGGCGGCCAACTCCCCCTTATTGATCGTTGGAATGAGTTGCTCACCCAGTTCGAACTTCCAATGGAACTGCGTGTAGGCGACGGCCATGGTCCCGCTAGCCAGGAACGCGCTTGAGCATCCGCAGGTCCTATGGGGCGGTTAGCGAAGGGACACGAGCAAGCTGGCGTGCGACCAGCGCTCATCCTCAGCGTCGACGCGTTTAACGCGAGTACTGCGAAACTCGTGTCGGTTCTGCCCATAACATCCAAAGCGCGTGCCGTGCGTACGCGTATCGAGGTGCGGCCGCCGGAAGGAGGCCTCAGCGTCGTAAGCTATGTCATGAGCGAGCAGACGCGGACGGTATCAACAGACAGGCTCGTAAAATCGCTCGGCGCCGTCTCGGAAGCAACCATGGCGAAGGTGTCTGATATCGTACGGATGCTCCTTGGTCTATGATGGCCAGCATCCCTGCAAGGCTTTGTTAGTCGACCGCTTCGCCTAGTTTCTGACCGGCAGGGTTACGACTTTGCCCCGCTGGCTCGGCGCTGGCTCTGTCCGGGCTCAGGGAAGCGCAGCAGCATCGTCGCGCGATCGAGCGACTCTCGACGAGCGCTCTCCACCTCGAGCAAACGGCGCCTGTTCTGGGCCTCGTTCACCGACGCACCACCTTCAACCCGCCCTAAACTCCCCAGTTGCACCTGTCGTGAGAACATCCCCGGAACAAACCTCTATGCCGCTGGAAGTTCCAGCCCTTGTGGCCTTCGGGCCGATGGGGGTAGCTTGTGTGCGAGTGGGTTGAAAGGCTGTTGGCAATGCGCGGAGCGAGATGGGTGGTGCTAGGGATTTTGGCGTTCGGTGTTGCGTGCAACTCGATATTGGGGCTGGAGGGAGAATATCGGTTAACGGCGGGAGCCTTGGAATGTCGGCTCAGCAGCGACTGCAGCAATGGGCAGAAGTGCATTTTCAAGACGTGTGGGGTGGAATGCGCGGGCGATCAAGACTGCACCACGGGTTTGCGCTGTTTGAAAACGGCAGACGGGAGCGCGGCTTGTGTTTCGTCGACGCAGGCGACATGCAGCGAAGGCGGGCAAGAGTGTCCTCCTGGCACCGCGTGCAGCACGGGAACATGTCGTAATCGTTGCATCCCTGGGACCCTGGAGTGCTTGGCGAGTCAATTTTGTGTGGACAGCTTGTGTCGTGGCATCGACCCAACGCGCGATGCACTGAGCGGAGAGATCGGGGGATCGGGCGGGATGGGAATGATGTCAGGGGGCGCACCCGGCACACCTGGAGTTGGGGGAATGCCGTCGGGTGGAGCACCGGCGACGGGAGCCAGCGGAGGCGCGGTGTCGGGCGGAGCGGGCGGGAGCTCAGGCGGGATGAAAAGCTCTTTACCAGGGTGCGTGGGGCTTGCGAACAACTGTGGCGTTTCGGCGAACCTGAATTGCTGCGCCACGACGACGGTGCCCGGCGGCACCTTCAATCGGAGCAACGACGCGGCCTATCCCGCCACAGTGAGCGACTTTAAGCTAGACAACTACGAGGTAACGGTAGGAAGGTTCCGATCGTTCGTGGCCGCATACACTCAGCCGATGATTGCAACGCGAGCTGGGAAGAACGTGAATAATCCAAGCGATCTTGGTTGGGAGGAAGCTTGGAACACAAGTCTTCCGACCAACGCGGCCGTACTCAACGCAGAAGTAAACTGCGATAGCGCGCGTCAAACATGGACAGACCTAGAGGGCAGCAGCGAGACGCGCCCCATGAACTGCGTGAGCTGGTATGTGGCTCAAGCCTTCTGCATATGGGACGGCGGGCGCCTGCCAACAGAAGCCGAGTGGAACTATACGGCGGCAGGCGGGAGCGAGCAGCGCGTCTACCCCTGGGGAGCAACAGTGCCCGTAGCTAATGCGGCCTTGGCGGTCCACGATTGTCGCTACGACGGGATGGCAAACTGCAGCCCGCTCGATGTTGCCCCTGTGGGTTCGGTGATAGCCGGAAACGGCAAATGGGGCCACTCAGACCTCGCGGGGAGCATGGCGGAGTGGAATCAGGACTGGCACAGCAATGTCTACCCCAGCCCGTGTAGCGACTGCGCCCAACTGACCACTTCCACGATGCGGGTCTACCGTGGCGGCTCGTATAACAGCAGCAGCGTCGGTATCAAGTCTGCCTCGCGCCTCGGAATCGCGCAGGCCACTCGCAGTGGCACCCTCGGCTTCCGGTGCGCGCGCTCTCTCTGAAGGTGCCGTCGGGACCATTCGCTGCGGTCCGCCCGTATGGCTGAAACGCACTCGAAGACTGTGCGAAAGCTCGCAGGTTGGACTGCACTTTCTCGTCTCCCCCAGCCGCGCGCAGCGCCAGCGAGCACGGCTTTGGGCGGAGACCGGCCGCCCGCAGGCAGGCTGAAGAACGATAGCTAAGCGGAGACGCTCGTCGAGCGCCGAGGACGGACGAGAGGGGGCACCCAATTTTCAAGGAGCGCTTCAGATTAATTCAATTGCTGCAGCATCTCCGAGCAAAAAGGAGTGCCCGTGATCCGTTTCAGTCACATTCCGCGGTCCCGAGCGGACTCCTTGGGTTCGCGCAGGTTGCGGGCGATCTCGTCGAGGTGGGTGTCCCAGGTTCCGCAGCAGCCACCCCAGATGTCGAGATGGGGGTACTGGCGGGCGATAGCGCCCATGCGCCTCCCGAGATCGACCGGGTCCCCCGATTCGAGGTGGCCCAGGGTGCACAGCGAGATCTTGTCCATCATGGCGGCGTTCGGCCGCAGGCATCGCACCCGCTCGAACCAGTTGCCGGGTTCGAGCGCGGGGAGGAACTCGAGGGGGTGCGAGCAGTTGATGCCGTAGAAGGCGGGCCGGTTCTCGCCTGTCTGCGCATCGACGGATTCGATGGCCTCCTTCAGGCCGTGACCGGAACGGAGCCTGTGGTTGCTGTCCAGGGTGAAAGAGATCGACGCCGGCAGTCCGGCCCGTGCCGCAGCGCGCGTGACGCCGACCGCTTCGGCGACGTTGTTGAACGTCATGGCCTCGACGAGGTCGACCTCAGCGCGGGCCAGTGTCTCGATCTGAGTGCCGTGGTAGTTCTCTGCCTCTTCGGCGGTGATAGTTTCGTTGAGCGAGTAGGCGTCGCCGCGGGGACCGACGATGCCCGCGTACTTGAGCGCGGGCAGGCCGGCGCGGTAGGGCTCGCTCACCTCGCGGAGGAAACCGATCGCTCGGAGCTGCATGTCTTGTAGAGCCTCCGGAGAGTACCCGAGCTTGCTGGCCCAGTCCGGGCTTGCCCGGTAGTCGAGCCCGCCCATTACCACGCCGAACCCATGCCGAGCGGCAGTGTCGAGGTAGCCGGTGTACATAGCGCGCAGCTCCACCACCGCAGCGGGCTGGTCGAGCAGCGGGAACATGGCGAATTCCCTGAGTTCGAACCCGTACTTGTACATGATCTCGGTTTCCTGACCGCCTTCGGTCAGGTACATCAAACCCGGCTGCTGGGATGGGAAGGGAACTGGCATCGAGGAACCTCCGATACGTCGTACCTCCAACTAAATACAGATGATACTGTTACTTCGCATTCGCTTCAGTGCGCTGCGAATTGCCCCTTGCGTTCGGCCGCCATCGCACCATCCGCTGCATAACGTGAATCCTGAAACACCGCATATTCTTCTGGTCACCGGCGCAGCTGGGGGATTGGGCCAATCGCTCGTACGCAAAATCGTTGCGGCCCATCCTGAAACACGGATCGCCGTCGTTGGACGCGACCCTGCGCGGCTAGCGCATGCCTACAGCGCGGCACACGTGCAAATCGTGGCAGACGTTGGCGAACATGCAGGCGCTGCTGCGGCCGTGGCTGAATGCGTCGCGGCGCTTGGCACGCCGACACAGTTTGCGCATTGCGTTGGCAATATAGTTCTCGCACCAGCGGCACGCACCAGCGAGCTGCAGTACCGCGACGTCATGCGAGCAAATTTGGATAGCGCGTTTTTCATGCTTGCCGCGATCACCTCCGCTGCGAAGGCGGCCAATCAAGGTGCAGCACTTTGCTTTGTCTCTACGATCGCCGCACAAATTGGCATTGCCAATCATGAAGCCGTCGCTGCTGCCAAAGGCGGATTAGAGGCCATGGTGCGCGCCGCCGCCGCCACCTACGCGAGCGCAGGCATTCGCGTGAATGCCGTTGCGCCGGGCCTGATGGATACGCCAGCGGCAGCCAAGTTTCTCGGTTCACCTGCTCTGCGCGAGGCTAGCGCAAAACAATACCCGCTCGGCAGCATCGGCAGTGCCGACGAAATCGCGGACATCATGTCCTGGCTGCTGTCAGACGCCGCGCGGCGCACCACGGGGCAAATCTGGACGATCGATGGTGGCTTCACCGCAATACGGCCGATGGTCAAGTGATCAAGTCGTTTGAGTAGGCAGGACTAACAGCTGTGACCGACTGGGGCTCGGTGAACGTGAGGGCTTTTGCCGTTAGCCTGACAGCAAGCACTTGCCTTTTGGATCACCCCAAGCTCACGTTGGGACCGACTTTAAAACTTCTGGCACTGACCGCTACAGCTCAGAGCAATTT
>JBBSBI010000144.1:0-14531 GCA_038251425.1 Polyangiales bacterium | reverse complement strand
TCATCGATGCCTCGTCGAAGACTAGGCCCAACCGAAACGCCCCCCGCTCCACGAGCACCGCGCCAAACAACGGCGTACGGGGTAGAAAGATGCTGCCCCGTGCTGCCATCGATGACGCCGTGAGCGCGATGTCCTCGAAGGACAACATCGAGTCGTCGAGCGCGACGTGCGAACTGATCTGAAATGCCTGCCCGCGGAGCTCGTCCAGCATCAGCCTCACGCCTGGCCCCGCCGCAAACAGGTCCATGAGGAAGCCAGCGTTCTTGCCGTGACCGTCGAGCTTGCCGGAGATGCGCCATTTGTCCGCGATACGCCAGGTCGTAGCCTCCAGAGCGACGGTGAAGTCGGGGCGTTCGCTGGGAGGAGTGTGGCCTGCGAACTCGACTTGACGCGCCGTCAACGCACCGGAAACGATGCCCAACGCGCTCGATTCCCGTTGCTGCTCGAGCGTGGCAGCAAGCTCCAAGCCAAAGCTCGCGCGCTCCGTGCCGGCTTGGTGTGCCAGCTTGGCGTTGGCCGCTCGAGCGCTCACCTGGAATTGGGTCGTCTCGCGCGTCGCGTTCAGCACCTCGGCGAAAAGAACCAGACCCCGGGGTGCAGACCAAACCATACCACCAAAATGACCGTCGGCGGCGCTTGCGCGAATATCGACGCGGCTGCCCGCGAGCAGAGTCCCCCGTTGGAGATGCCAATTGGCGGTGAAGCGGCTGTTCTCAGCTGAGAGCTTGGCTGGCTGCCAATCAAGCAACCCCGCGATATTCGAAGCCGTGCCGCGCGCTGAGCCCGTCATGTCCAAGTTTCCCCAGCGCTTGCGTCCACCCTTTCTAACGTGTGGTCCCCAATGAAAATCGAGCTCGACCGCGCTGCGCGCTACCACTTGCGTATCACCGGCGCGTCTAAGTGTGAGGTCCGTGCACGAAGCGCTGCCACTGAAGGTCATTTGACCCTGAACCAGCCGCACGTTGACCAGCGAAAGCGTTGCGTCGCCCTGCCAATTCATCGACCCGCTCGCCGGCCCAGCTTCCCGCGGTACGTGCGAAACGCGCTCGTCGGAGTTTGGCAATGACAGCGTCGCCGCCTGGATCCGTAGCCATTTCACCTGCAAAGCAGCACCCGCTAGGCTCATCACGTTGAAGCGAGCAGCAACGCGTCCCGTAGTGAGCACCGCGCCTTGGGCCGCCTCACCGAGTCTGATGCTGGTTGCTCGTAAATCTCCTGGGTACCAGGAACGAAGCGAGTCAACTTGCAGGTCGAGCCCGCTCTCAGCGGCCACCGCGGCGAGCTTGCGGTTCACGAATGTGGGTATCGCGACGATATAGAGTAGCTCAAGCACCAGCAACGTGGCCGCGCTGAGCGCCAGGGCCCGCAGGACGCGATGATGCCTCAGGACGAGCCGCGAGGGCGTTCCTGATTGCACCGCCGCGCGGGTCGAAGCGCGCGTTCTCACGTAGAGCCTGGATTCACGTAGAGCCTGGATTTGAGGCTTTGCAAGCCGCAGTCCATTCGCCGCACGGTGTCGTATGAAATGGTGCAAACGCTGACGCCTCTTCGGCATGGATGATGCAGGTACCCCGTCCAGGCGCAACAGTGAGCGTCGCATAACAAAGGAGCGAAGAATATGAACCCGTTTCGATCGACGTCCCGCGCTGTTTGGTGTCCCGCAAGTTGCGCCGTTCTCATGTTGTTAGGTGTTGGCTGCGCCCACGAATCAAAGCCGGCGGTCGTTCCGGAGCCTGAGCCGGAGCTGGCGCGGGCAAGTCAGCCGGTAGCAGCAAGCCCAACGGACCAAGCCTCCATTGAGGTCAGCGAAAGCTTGCGCAAGCGCTGCGACTTGCCGAATACGCCGGCGGAAGCCCCGCAATTTGACTTCGATGACGCGGCGCTGCGCCCACGCGGCCTAGGCATTCTCGATGGACTTGTGCACTGCATGGTTGAGGGCAACATGAAAAATCAGAGCGTCACCGTCGTCGGACACACCGACCCGCGCGGCAGCGAAGACTATAACTCAGCACTTGGGGCGCGACGCGCGCAGGTTGCCGCCAGCTACTTGACTGGCCAGGGCGTCTCGGCAAGCCAAGTTTGGGTGAAGTCGCGGGGCGAGAAAGACGCGACGGGCAATTCCGAGGAGGAGTGGCAGCTCGACCGCAACGTGCAAATTGCTGAGAAAGATCCGTCGACCGCGGCCAACTGACCGCATCGCTGCATTTTGCCCCAGGTGCGGCGTAATGGGCGGGCGATCGATATGCAAACCTATTCAGAATTGGAGTTACGAAAACATGATAAAAAGTCGACTTTGGTTTAGCGTCAGTTTTCTTGCGGCGTTCGCGTGCCAGGAAAAGCCCGAGCAGGAGGCAAACGTTTCACCCGCAGTGCCCGAGCGACCAGTCGCCGCGGCGCCCGCAACCACCGACACGGCGCCGACCAGCGGCGTCGCCATCCCCGGCATTGGCGCTTGTCAGCCGAGTCAGGGCATGGAGACGGCGTTCCGTCGCGCGATGGAATTATTCGACTCGAACGAAGATGGTAAACTCTCGCGCGTTGAAGCGACCTCCGGAGTGAACTTCCTGCTTGGCGGCTTCTTTTTCCGGGCAGACCAAAACGGCGACGGCACTATCACGCCTGAAGAGGGCAAACAGGAACGCGCCGACTTGGCTCAGCGCTACCCGGCCGCTGCCGAGCTGCTCGCGCAGGTTAAGCGGGCGGCAAGCGCGACAACCGCGTTCGATTCGTTGGCTCGAATCCTCGATACCGCGGCCGAAAGCTCGCTCTCCCTAGCTGACGCAAAAAAAGCTGCCAGCGGAGCCGTTGACGATTCCTTTCGTCTGGCCGACACGAACCAGGACAAGGAGATCGATGGCGCCGAGCTGGCCGCCGTCAGCCTGAAGGTAGCGAAGGATTTCAGCCATCGCACGTTCGCGGCAGCGGATACCGACGGCGACAAGTCCTTGACCGTCGAGGAATTTCAGAACGCCTTGGCGGCCTCGACGCGCCCTGTCTTCCAAATGGCGGATCTTGATCGCAACGGTCGCCTCAGCGAGACCGAAGCCGCCGCAGCCATCAGCGCGGTTGCGCAGCAGCTCGGCATACCTCGAAGCTATTAGCGCTCGGCAATCGCTGGCAATCACCCAAGGAAACACGATGAACTCACTCACGAAAGCATCACTCACCGAGCTCACGGCGCCCCACCCGGCACCCTGTCTGTCGCTGTACCAGCCGACGCACCGACGGCATCCAGAGAACCACCAGGACCCGATCCGGTTTCGAAACCTCGTGAAGAAGCTGGGAGCATCTCTGCTACAGGCCTATCCAACGAGCGAGGCTGGAATGCTGCTGAAGCCGTTCGACGCCCTCGCGAATGATCAGGACTTCTGGAACCACACGCTCGACGGGCTAGCGGTACTCTCCTCGCCGAATATCTTTCGAGTGTACCGCCTGCCGCGTCCGGTCACCGAATTGGTTGTCGTGGCGGATAGCTTTCACATCAAGCCTTTGTGGCAGTTCCTCCAGTCGGTCGACCGCTATCAGGTGCTCGGGTTGAGTCTCGACAAGATCCGTCTGTTCGAAGGAGATCGCGACGCTCTTGAGGAGGTGGAGCTGGCCGCCGGCGTGCCGCGCACCATCACCGACGCGCTCGGCGCCGAGCTCACGGAGCCGCACCAGACGGTCGCATCCTACGGAGGAGTGGGTGGAGCGAGCCACGCGATGCACCACAGCCACGGCGGGAAGGCCGACGAAGTGGACATCGACGCTGAGAGGTTCTTTCGCTCGATTGACCGGGCAGTGTTGGAGCACCACTCGCGCCCCACGGGCTTGCCGCTGATCTTGGCAGCGCTACCGGAGCATCACCATCGTTTTCACGAAGTCAGTCAGAGTCCATTTCTGCTGAAGGAGGGAATTACGGTCAATCCCGATGCCGTAACCAACGACGCCCTGCGCATGCTCGCTTGGCAGGTTGTCGAGCCGCAGTACGAGGCACGACTCGCAAAGGCGGAGGACGACTTTGGGCAGGCCAAAGCGATCGGGCGCGGTAGCGACAACCTGCGGCAGATCGCCGAGGCCGCCGCCTCAGGGCGCGTCGCCACGCTCTTCATCGAGGCCGATCGTCCGATCGCTGGCCACCTTGATGAAGGGACCGGGAAAGTCGCCGGCGGAGCGCTGATCGAACCGCGACTCAATGACCTGCTAGATGACTTGGGCGAGCTGGTCGGCAAGATGGGTGGCGAAGTCTTGGTCATCCCGGCGACGAGGATGCCCACACGCAAAGGCGCAGCCGCAATCTATCGATACTGACCCAACTCAACCAAGGTACAAGTTTCATGCAAATCCAAGTCAACACCGACAAAAACATTGAAGGACACGAGGCACTCGTGGGCCAAGTAGAAGCGATGGTCGCCAAGTCGCTGAGCCACTTCAGGGCTCACATCACGCGCGTGGAGGTTCATCTCAGCGACGAAAACGGCGACAAGAGTGGCCAGAGGGACAAGCGGTGCATGATCGAAGCCCGCCTCGAAGGGCGGCAGCCCACCGCGGTGACCAACGAGGCAGCCACGCTTCTCCAGGCTGTCGCGGGTGCAGCGAACAAGTTGAAGAGCTCGCTCGAGAGCACGCTGGAACGGCGCAGCGAGCATCGCTAGCGCTGTTACGATCCACAATGGTGAAAGCAGAGCCCGGGCAGACCGGTCGAGAGGAAGCGTGGCACACGCTAGCAATCGACGTCGCCGCGCAGCATCTGCGGACTGACGGAACGCGAGGACTCACGAACGATGAGGCGGCGCTCCGCCTCAAGCGTTATGGGCCTAATCGACTGGAGCAGGCGCGGGGACGCACTAACTTCGCCATCCTCGTCGACCAGTTCAAGAGCCTCATCGTGCTCTTGCTTGTCGCGGCCGCCGGGGTTGCCCTGGCCATGGGCGACCGCATCGAGGCGGGTGCGATCCTGGTGGTCGTCGTGCTCAACGCGACGATCGGCTTCCTCACCGAATGGAAAGCGGCGCAAACGCTGACGGCTCTCCAGAAGCAGACGGTGCGAATCGCTCGTGTAGTGCGCGATGGCGTGGAACGCCAGCTGCCAGCAGCGGAACTTGTTCCGGGAGATCTGGTCGTTCTTGAAGCGGGCGCGCGTGTCCCCGCGGACGGGCGCATCATCGAGAGTGTGCGCCTGCAGCTCGAGGAGGCAGCGCTAACTGGGGAGTCGAAAGCGGTCAGCAAGTCAACCGCTCTGATCGCGGAAGCGGCGGCGGCTCTCGGTGATCGGATCAACCTGGCATTCATGGGGACGACGATCACGGACGGGCGCGGCCAGCTTCTCGTTACGGGCACCGGCGTCACGACCGAGATGGGAAAGATCGGAGCCCTCATCGACAACGCTAAGAGCAACGACACGCCGCTTGAGAAGAAACTCTCTCGCCTCGGTCGTCTGTTGCTCGTGATCGTGCTGGTGCTCTGTGCGGTCATTGTCTTCGCGGGCTGGCTCCGCGGTCACAGCTTTCTCTACATGCTTGAAGTGGGAATCTCGCTTGCGATCGCCGCGGTGCCCGAAGGGCTCCCAGCAGTAGCCACGATGACTCTTGCGCTCGGGATGCAGCGGATGGCCCGGATGGGCGCACTCATCCGGCGGCTACCCGCAGTTGAAACGCTCGGCTCTACCACAGTCATCTGCACGGATAAAACAGGAACTCTGACCCGAAATGAGATGACGGTGTCAGCGTTCGTTCTTGATTCGCGACGAATCGACGTCACCGGCGCCGGCTACTCACCGGTCGGCGGGTTTCAAGAAAACGGACAACCGGTGGACCCTCGTGCTGACACACACCTCAGCCTTGCCCTGCGCGTTGGCGTCTTATGCAACGACGCGAAGGTTACCCACGCCGACGGCAAGGACGCTGTGCTTGGCGACCCCACGGAGGCGGCGTTGATCGTGGTGGCAGAGAAAGCCGGTTTGAAGGAGGATGCGCTGGAAGCTGAGTTCCCCCGCATCAGCGAGCAGCCCTTCGACAGCGCGACCAAGCGTATGGTCACCGTGCACCGGACGCAGCAAGGCGGTCTGATCGCGTTTGTGAAAGGGTCACCCGCCACCCTGCTCGCGGCCAGCGTCTCCCAGTTTCGCGCCGACGGCGTAACGCCTCTTACCTCTGAGGATCGCACTCACTTTGAGAAGCTGAATCAAGATCTGGCCGGGGCGGCGCTGCGCGTGCTCGCCCTCGCGTATCGCGATTTGCGCGAAGGCCAGAGTGAAACCGGCGCCGATGTCACGAAGGACCTGATCTTCGTGGGCCTCGTGGGCATGACCGATCCCCTCCGCGAAGAGGCGAAAGCTGCGATCGCCACCTGTCGTGAAGCTGGCATTCGTTCGGTGATGATCACCGGCGACCAGCAGATCACCGCGGCGGAGATCGCCCGCCAGCTCGGTATTGATCGGGATCTCAATGGCCAACCGCTCCGGGTTGTGCACGCGCGTGAGCTGAGCAATCTCGACGCTGCGGGATGGCAGCGGACTGTGAAGGGAGCGGCGGTCTTCGCTCGCGTGTCGCCCAAGCACAAGCTTCAGATTGTCGAAGCGCTTCAGGCGCAGGGGCAGATTGTGGCGATGACCGGCGACGGTGTGAACGACGCTCCAGCCTTGAAGAAGGCCGACATCGGTGTCGCAATGGGAATCAAGGGCACGGAGGTCGCCAAGGAGACGGCTGACATGGTCATCGTCGACGACAACTTCGCCACAATTGTGCACGCGGTCGAACAAGGACGGATCATCTATGCGAACATCCTCCGATTCATCCGCTACCTCTTCTCGTGCAATCTCGCTGAGATCTTGACCGTCTTCACGGCTCTGATGATTGGCTGGCCGCTGCCCCTCGGTGCGCTTCAGATCCTCTGGCTGAACATGATCACGGATATTTTCCCTGCGCTCGCATTGGCCCTTGAGCCTTCGGCGCCCGGCATGATGAGCCAGCCTCCGCACGATCCGAAGGCCCCTCTACTCCCGGCGCGCCTTTTGATCATGATCAGCTGGCAAGGGGTGCTGCTCGCCGCGGTCACGTTGTTGGCATTCTTCCTCGGAATGCGAATGTACGGTACCGAAGACGAGGGGCTAAAGCATGCCATCACCGTGACGTTCATGACGCTTGCGCTCGCGCAGGTCGTTCACGTCTTTAGTTCACGCTCGGAGACGCGCTCGGCATTCGACGCACGTCTTTTCAAGAACGGCTGGCTGTGGGGTGCCGTGGCGCTTTGCATTCTCTTGCAGCTGGCCGCCGTTTATGTTCCATTCCTGCGTTCGATCCTCGATACCGTTCCGCTCGGCGCGAACGATTGGGGCGTCGTGGCTGGATGCGCTCTACTGCCGCTCGCGATCGTAGAAATTGTGAAGTTGGTCCAGCGCCGCTTCGTGCGGGCGTGAGCGACCGGCGGCTCGGGACGCGTCTGACCTAACAAGGTGCGCGCGAAACGCCGCTTGAGCACGCTAGGATTGTCTGGATGAGTCGCTTCGTTTCGCGGCTGTCCCGGACCTGGATCGAGACCACGCCAGCCTCTTTGGCCGGATAATCGTTGCCGCCGGGGAACAGAGCGTCCCCGATGAAGAGCATCTCATTGATCGAAATGCCGAGCAGATCGCGGAGCTTTCTGATCCCGTAAGCCTTGTCGATGCCCGGCTTGGTGACGTCAATGGACGTCGTGCCGCCGAGGCGAACGGAAAACTCGGGGATGAGCTTCTCGAGAAGCGCCTTCATTCGCTTTCGCTTGGCGAAGTCCGGATCCCACTTCTTCTTCTCTTCGAGGGGAGCCTCTTGGCCCAGGGCGGAGAAGGTGATCTGGCTGCCGCGGTCCTCGATCACCTCGCCCCACGCACGAGATGCTGCGAGGCTGGACGACTCGACGACTGATTCGAGCGCGGCGACGATTTTGTCTCTCTCTGCGCCCGCAAAGTCCTCCAAATAGAGAAGCTTCCAATCGCCCTCGTACCGATAGAACTTGGTGCCGCAGGTTGGTAACAGGGCGAGAGCATTCAAGTTCGCGTCAGGCGGAAGATGCGAGATCACCTGCTTCTGAAATTGTGGCCAATTGCCGCCGGAAATGATCGCCACCCGGGCGATCTGGAGAAGGCTGCCGAGCAGCCCCGCCATCTCTGGATCGACCGCGGCTTTGCTCTCTGCGATGGTGCCATCCAGATCGAAGACCACAAGTTTCTTGGGGAGGACTCTCAAGCCCTTTTCTGCGAGAGTCGCTTCGCCCGCTTCGCCCGCTTCGCCCGCTTCGAGTGCCTCGGTGTATTTCCCAAGGCACGCCGCGCGGTTGCAAATCGCTCGATGCGAGAGAGCTTGTTGCGCCGCCGCCACGTTGGCCTTCTCGCCGCGCCAAATCCCTAACGCCGGCTCTTGGAGCGCGCGCGCAAACGAAAACGTGAGGGCCCACGGCAGGCCCGACTTGAATCGAACATGCATGGCATTGAGCCGTGCCGACGCGAGCGCGCTCGGTTGCCCGCCGGACAAGAATGCCACCGCCGGGACCGCGGCAGGAACGGCTCGCAGCAGACAGCTTACGGTGGCCTCAGCCACTTCGTCGACGGACGCTGGTTCCGGACAGGTGGATCCGGGAAGCACCATGTTGGGCTTGAGGATCAGCCCCTCCAGCATCACGCGCTCTTCGTAGAGGTGGTGGAAGACCGCACGGAGAACAGCCTCCGTCACTTCGCCGCAGCGCTGCAGGGAGTGATTGCCAGCCATGAGCACCTCGGGCTCGACGATCGGCACGAGGTTGGCTTCCTGGCAGAGCGCCGCGTAGCGGGCCAAGCTCAGAGCGTTCGCCTCGATAGCGCCCCGGCTGGGGATCTCATCGCCTACGGTGAACACCGCCCGCCACTTGGCAAACCTCGCGCCCATTTGCGAGTACTCGACCAACCGATCGCGCAGGCCATCCAAACCCTCCGTGACCTTTTCTCGCGGATGACCGGCTAGATCCTTGGCGCCGGTATCCACCTTGATCCCGACCACGAGCCCCGCGCCGGTGATCGCCTCGACGAACGGAGTGCCGTCGCTGGTTCGCTCCCGGATTGTCTCGTCGTAGAGAATCACGCCGCTGATGGCTGCTCCGAGGTTGGGCGTGCGGATGAGCCACTCACGATACGCGCGGCGCATCTCCTCGGTCTGGGGGATCCCTTTTTCAGAAAAACGCGCGTTGCACGTGGGAGTGCTTTCATCCATCGCGAGCAGGCCTCTCGACCCGAGGGCAAGCGCGGTCGCGGTGTCGATCAGCTCCTTGGCATTCACGAGGGCTGCCCCCACTTCCAGTTGCGGATCTCGGGGAGATCCTGACCGTGCTTGTTGATGTACTGCCGATGCTCGAGAAGCTTGTCCTCGAGCTGTTGCTTGAGATAGACGCCTCTATCGCCGGTTTCGGGCAGGCGGTCGATCACATCCATGACGAGGTGGAAGCGGTCCAAGTCGTTCAGAACCGTCATGTCGAACGGCGTCGTGATCGTGCCCTCTTCTTTGTAGCCCCTAACGTGGATGTTCTCGTGATTCGTACGCCGATAGGTGAGTCTGTGAATCAGCCACGGGTAGGCGTGGAAAGCGAAGACAACCGGTCGGTCCTTGGTGAACAGCTCGTCGAAGTCGACGTCGTTCAACCCGTGGGGGTGCTCGGTTCGAGGTTGCAATCTCATGAGATCGACCACGTTGACCACGCGGATCTTCAGGTCTGGAAGGCGCTCGCGGAGAATGGAGACTGCTGCGAGCGTTTCCAATGTGGGGACGTCGCCACAGCACGCCATGACCACGTCGGGCCGAGCGTCTTGGTCGTTGCTGGCCCACTGCCAGATACCGATGCCCTCAGCGCAGTGCTTGGCGGCAGCATCCATCGTCAGCCACTGCGGCGCGGGGTGTTTACCCGCGATGACGACGTTGACGTAGTGACGGCTGCGCAGGCAATGGTCCATCACGGACAAGAGACAATTCGCATCGGGCGGCAAGTAGACACGCACCACCTCGGCCTTCTTGTTGACGACATGGTCGATGAAGCCGGGATCCTGGTGCGTGAAACCGTTGTGATCCTGACGCCAAACATGTGAGGCCAAAAGGTAGTTCAGGGAAGCAATCTTCCGACGCCACGGCAGTTTCGACGTCACCTTGAGCCACTTGGCGTGCTGATTGAACATCGAATCGATAATGTGAATGAACGCCTCGTAGCAGTTGAATACGCCATGTCTTCCGGTGAGCAGATAGCCTTCGAGCCAGCCCTCGCACTGGTGCTCGCTGAGCATCTCCATCACGCGTCCCGTCGGCGCGAGAAATTCGTCGTTCGGCGCGACCCGAGCGTCCCATTGGCGCTGCGTCACTTCGAACAGCGCCCCGAGGCCGTTGGACAGCGTTTCGTCAGGGCCAAAGACACGAAAATTTCGAGCTTCGCTGTTCAGCTTCGCGACGTCGCGTAGGAAAGGCCCGAGTACGTGCGTGTCGCCAATCCCTTGCGCGCCCGGCCTCGGCACGGCCGCCGCGTAGTCGCGGAAGTCCGGCATGCGAAGATCGCGGAGCAGACTGCCGCCGTTTGCGTGTGGGTTTTTGCCCATGCGTCGCGTGCCCTTCGGCGCCAGCTCGGCCAGCTCGGGCATGAGGCGCCCTTGCCGATCGAAGAGCTCATCGGGCTTGTAGCTCTTTAGCCAAGTCTCAAGCGCTTTCAAGTGTTGGGGGTGCTCAGCGTTAACCTTAAGCGGCACTTGATGCGCCCGGAACGTGCCCTCGTTCGGCACACCGTCGACGAACTTGGGCCCGGTCCAGCCTTTGGGGGAATTGAGGACGATCATCGGCCAGCGCGGACGCACGTGATTGCCGTGGAGGCGCGCGTCGGCTTGGATCTTTTTGATCTGCTTCACCGCTGTATCGAGCGCCGTCGCCATCGCTTCGTGCATCAGGTCAGGCTCGTGTCCCTCGACGAACAGCGGCGTCCAGCCGTAGCCGCGGAGGAGCTGCTCCAGCTCTTCATGCTCGATGCGCGCCAGAATGGTCGGGTTGGCAATCTTGTAACCGTTGAGATGCAGGATCGGTAACACGGCACCGTCGGTTTCCGCATCCAGAAACTTGTTCGAATGCCAGGCCGTGGCAAGCGGTCCGGTCTCCGCCTCGCCGTCGCCGATCACGCAGGCGACGATCAGATCTGGATTGTCGAATACGGCGCCGAACGAATGGCTGAGTGAGTAGCCGAGCTCACCGCCTTCGTGGATCGAGCCCGGGCACTCCGGCGACACATGGCTAGGAATGCCTCCCGGGAACGAGAACTGAAGAAATAGTTTTTGGAGTCCAGCCTCGTCCTGGCTGATGTCGGGATAGATCTCACTGTAAGTCCCTTCGAGATAGGTGTTGCCGACGATGGCCGGTCCGCCGTGGCCAGGGCCCGACACGTAAATCATGTCGAGGTCGAACTCCTTGATGACGCGATTCAAGTGCACGTAAATAAAATTTTGCCCCGGTGTCGTGCCCCAGTGTCCAAGGAGCATGTGCTTGATATCTGTCAGCTCGAGTGGGCGCTTCAGCAGCGGATTGTCGTAGAGGTAGATTTGCCCGACGGAGAGATAGTTGGCGGCGCGCCAGTAGGCGTCCATCCGGCGCAGGAGCTCTGGTGCGAGCGTTTTCGAGTTTGTGTTCATGGTTCACTTTCCTTTGGGGAGGCGCGAAGTCCGAGAGCGCGCGAGACCAACCTTGCAATCATGAGTTCTTCGTTGGTGCGAATGACGCGCACGCTGACCCGGCTTCGATCCGCGGAAATTACGCCAGCAGACTCCGCGTTTCGGGAGTCGTCGAGTTCGATCCCGAGGAAACCAAGCCCGTCACAGATGCGCGTGCGGGTCTGTGGCGCGTTCTCGCCGATGCCGCCAGCGAACACCACCGTGTCGAGGCCGCGAAGCACGGCTGCATAAGCCCCAAGCCACTTTTTTGCCTGCTGGCAGAAGAGCGCTATGGCGCCACTACCCAGATGTGCGAGGACAACGCGCCCGTTCGCGGCCGTTTCACCAAGACGTGCCAGCTCTTGCATCAGGAAGGAGTAGGAAAGCCCGTGAAACCCGTAACGGCGAACGCCTTGCGTTTCGTAACGCCGTGGGATGGGCAGGAGACGCGCTACTCGTGGCATGTCGTGGTGAAACACGGTGTCGAAGCAGGCGACTTGGGGCGTTTGCGGGAAATGACGGGAGAGCTCCTCGATCAGAAGAAGCTCCGCGGGCAGGTGCTCGGGATCGAAGGGAGTGAGCCCACGCAGGTCTTCGATGATCGAAGGCGTGAGCCGCTGCGGCTCCCAGTACTTCGCTCCGCCATGTACCACGCGGTGACCCACTGCCGCGAGCGCCTCGGGGGGGATATGCTCGCTGAGCCACGCCATGAGCACGCGCACGGCCCCCGCGCGGTCCGGCAGCGCCATCGATCGCGAGAGGTCGTCGGAGCCCGTCGAGCCGTGGACGGTGAAGGACCCCTCGGGCTGGCCTATCCCGTTGATCGCTCCTTTCAGCAGCCGCAAAAGCGGATCGCCCACTTCGAAGACTGAGAACTTGAAGCTCGACGATCCGCCGTTGATGGTCAGGATGCGCGACCTGGGAGCCGGAATCATCGCAGCCATCGGGCGCGCGCCTCTTCGGTTTGCTGTGATGGTGTTCATTTTCCTTTCATGCGCAGCACCTGGGTGGTGGGGCCTACGATGACCATGTTCCTGTCGGATTAGTTGCAGGATTGATGCCATCGTTTGGCGCGAGATGTCGCTCACGCGAGATTAACTGCTCTACTGCTCTCAATTCTTCATGTCTGCTTCGGTTTCCCGGGTATTGGCAAGGGCAGCCCCGTATCGAGTGCTTCGCGCGCCAGCGCCAACCGGCGCTCAATGCGGGCCCTGTCGTGGGGGGACTCAATCGTGCGGCGGCCGAGCTCGGCGATGCATTCCACCTGTTCCCGGATCGACTGTCGCCGGCCCGGGCTGGCCGTCATACTGGCGATGGTGCGCAGTGCGCCCAGCATCCGCAGCATGATGCCGAGATTGCCCCTGGCACTTTCCCTGATTTGATCGAAGGCGTCCGACAGCAGGCTTTGAAAGCTCGGTCCGACGGCGATAACTCGCAGTTCCCCTTGCTCGTAGCGATGGGACCCAGGAATATGCTGGGGTGCCAGCCGGACCAGAATCATGGTTAGGTAATCCACGCACGTCACGGCGGTTGTGGTGTCGTTGACGCCGGGCGAGAGTGCTTTCAACGCCACATCCACCAGCTGCCGGATGCCAAAGGCCGCGTCCTGTTCCAGTGTGCGATAGCTGCTGAGGCTAAAGGTCTCCTGCAGTGCGGCTGCCGTCTTGGCGTCCGGCGGATTTTCGAGACCAAGCGAAACCAACGCAGTGTTCTCGACCACGAATTCGCCGATGCCTCGCTCCATCCGCACGACGGTTTTATGCTCGCGCGCCAGTCGCAGGAGCGCGGCGTCGTCCACGGTCTGAATGTAGCCGCTCTTCCGGGCCGGCACGGCCTGCCACGTTCGCCCGTTCAGCGGGAGCGGCGACGGATCATCATCGGCTTCGGCTGCGCCGTGGCCCCGTTGTTGCGGAAATAACCGGTCAATGGCCTGGACAGTTTCGTTAGCGACGGACGAAATGATGCTGGATGCCTGGATCGAGGAGGCAACGTGATGAATGAACAAGATGAGCACACCCACGCCGCCGACCGCCAGCACGAAGCCGAAGAAGACCGCGAGGTTTGGAACAAATGCGCCCTCGTCTCCGCCACGAATGGTGCGCAACACGATCAAACAATACGTAAAAATGCCGGCGAAGATTCCGAGCACAGCCTGTGTGAGGCGGCTGCTCATGAAGTTCCGCAGGATGCGCGAGGTATATTGGCTCGAAGCCATCGCGAGTGCGACCAAGGTCATCGAGAACGTAACTCCCACGACTGACATCATCGAACCGGCAATCGTGGATAACATCCCGCGTGCTCCCTCCGCTCCCGCCCCGAATAGGCGTGGCCATTGAGCCAGCCAGAGGTCGCTCTCGTGGGAATCAGCGTCGATCAAAGCAACCGCAAGCAGAACGCTGGTCGCGACAATCAGCGAAGGCAAGAACCAAAGGCTTGACCGCAGATTGCTCCAGAGGAATTTGAGTTGGTTCATTGCTTCAGTTCTTATCGGCGACGGTCAAATCGGCCTTGGCGGAGCGCACGTTGGTGGTGGCCCCCAAGAGATTCTCCCCCTCGTCCACTAGCTTGGCTTGACGGGCCTGCTCCTCAAGCATGCCTGCCTCGTTGGACAACCCCGCTTCCGCATTCGTGGAGACTGCGTCCAATCCTTCCGAACGCGGTGCGTCGCCGGATGATTTAAGGGATTCTGAGTCCTTCGTCGGCTCTTGCTTCGCGTCGAGGATCGTGACGGGGACGCCGCGCGGGAACACGACTTCTCGTGCCTCGTCCGGCATGCTGATGCCGCGTTGCTGAAAGGCGCGTTTCACGAGCCGGATTACGGAAGACCGCACCTTGAGCCAACTGTGTTCATGGCCATTGATCCAAAAGTAGATTCTTA
>JBBSBI010000143.1:0-14591 GCA_038251425.1 Polyangiales bacterium | reverse complement strand
CGCAGAAGCCTTGGGGATCAGCGCTTCCGAAACGCACGCCGCAGTGAAACGCGCAGTTTTGAGCGGCCTTGTCGATGGAGAGAGTCGAGCTGTCCGTAAGGAAGCGCTACGAGAGTTCCTCGTCCACGGGCTTCGCTACGCTTTTCCTGCCCTGCGAAGCGGAGTTACGCGCGGAGTCCCGACGTCCTACGCGGCGCCGCCGCTCAGCACACAGTTCGCGCAGGGTGAGATGCCGCCGGTGTGGCCACATCCCGAAGGAACGGTGCGTGGCGAGGGGCTTGCTCCGCTATACAAGTCGGCGCCTCGCGCTGCGTTGCGCGACAATCGGCTATACGAATGGCTAGCCCTCGTTGATGCTGTGCGCGCTGGGCGGGCACGTGAACGCAAACTCGCGACCTTGGAAATTGAACGCAGGCTGGGCTGATGAAAGCGCCTGCTGAACTCTGGACCGTAGCTCACTGCCTGGGCGATCTCCTTGGTGAGGTCGTGTTCGTGGGTGGGATGATCCCGCTACTCACGTACTGACCATCGAATTCCGAAACGGCAGTGCCTACGCATACGCGGCAGTGCCACAAAATATATACGCCGGCCTGCTCGCGGCAGGCTCACACGGACGCTACTTCCATCGGTGGATCCGCGGCGGATACCAGCACCGTCGCCTTCGGTGACTGACCTCCCCCCCAACTCACCCAAACACAAATCGTTCCCAGATTCAGGTCGACAGGGCAGCCGCCACCGCACTGGTTCCGATCGCCCACGTCGTAGTGACAAGCGAAAGAAGAAACCGATTTGGCCTGTCTGGTGCTGCTGAATGACTCCTGTTCATTTTCATGAGAACCTCCTTTTCTTTGGCCGCAGGGACCGAAGCTGCGTGTGTTGCTGCAAGAGTAAACACGAGGAGGACGAACAAGAACCAGTGCATGCCAAGGGACTCGAAGCCCCAGCTGCCGACCCCTTGCGGCCTCAACCTGGGAACACACCAAGCCTCCGTTGCTATAGCAAGTGTGTCAATCCGCTCGGCCGAGGAGTCACCGAGGAGTCTGCCCACCGTCGCACCAGTTTAGGCATGAGGGCGCGCCAGAATTGTCCGATGGGTAGCCAGCTTCGGTAACGCTGCAAGTGGCGCACGCTTCGCATTTTTGCGCCATTCGTTCCGCGATTCTCCGCAACGCCATGCTGAACATCGCATCTGCAAGGGACCGTCCGACCTGCACCAAGTGCGGATTTTACGACCTTCCAGGCTAGGGCACTCGTGGTCGCCCGGCGCACAGGCTCAGTCACGAACGCCATCCTGCGCGACGTCAGCGGGCTCGACACGCTCGCCGCCAGCAATCAGCTGCGGCAGCTGTGTGAAGCGGGCCTGCTGGAACGAAGGGGGAAAAGTGTAGCGACGCACTATGTTTTGGCTGCCCGGGCGCGTTCGCCCGCAGACGTAGCGGGTTCCTCGGATCGACCGGACCTCCCTGAACACCTTGAGCCGCTACCTGAGGAGCTGGCTCGGTCCGTCGCGGCGCTCGGCCAGCGCCCGAGGCTGGAACCCCTGCGAGCCGTCCTCGAAGCCCTGTGCGGTTGGCGGGCGCTCTCAGCTGAGGCGCTCGGGGCCTATCTCGCCTTCAACGCGCACAACCTTTCGAAACGGCACCTGGCGCCGATGGTGGCGGACCAGCGCCTGACTCGTACTCATCCCGAGAACCCCAACCACCCCTTGCAGGCGTACCGAACCGCCCAGGGTTCACTGCTGCCGACAACGAAGCGCACCGAAGGCGAGCAAGACGAATGACGCTCTCGCCGGACAAACAGGGGGGCTCCCCAGCAAAACAGGTAAGCTCATCGGACAAACAGGGGGGTTGGTTGGGCATGCGGGGCCACAAACAGGGGGGCTCGTCAGACAAACAGGGGAGCTCGCCAGACAAACAGGGGGGTTCCTCTCCGATCGACCCAACCTCCCGTCGGATCGACCCAACCTCCCGCCCGATCGACCCAACCTCCCGCCCGATCGACCCAACCTCCCGCCCGATCGACCGGACCTCCCGCCCGATCGACCGGACCTCCCCATCGGATGAGTGAAGGCGAGCACGACTAATGCCCAAAACCCAAGAGCGCCATTTCGAAGACGCCATCGAGCACCACCTCGTCACGTCCGGCGGCTGGACCAAGGGCAACCCGGCTGACTTCGATCGGCAAACAGCGTTGGTGTCGAAAGATCTCTTTGCGTTCATCGAGTCCACGCAGGCGGAGCTGTGGGCAGACCTTCGCAAGCACCACCAGGCGGGACTGGAAGCTGCGGTGCTCGACACGTTGGTGAAGACGCTCGACAGCCGAGGCGCGCTCGATGTGTTGCGGCATGGCTTCAAGTTCTTCGGCAAGAAAATCGAGTGCGCGTACTTCAAGCCCGCGCATGGCATGAACCCCGATATTTTGGCGAAATATGCCAAGAACCTGCTGGTGGTCACGCGGCAGGTGAAGTTTGCCTTCGACGAAGAAAAGTCCTTGGACATGGCACTGTTCGTCAACGGCTTCCCGGTCGCGACCGTCGAGCTGAAGAATCACCTCACGCAGCAGACCGTTCGCGACGCGATCGAGCAGTACCGAATGCGCGATCCGCGACACGCACTATTTCAGTTCAAAAAGCGGGCACTCGTTCATTTCGCCGTCGATCCCGACGTCGTCTACATGACGAGCAAGCTGAACGGCAAGGCGACCGTCTTTTTGCCCTTCAACCGTGGCAACGGCACCGGCGCCGGCAACCCCGAGCATCCGAGCGGCTACCGCACCAGCTACCTCTGGGAGGAGGTGTGGGCGCGCGACAGCTTCCTCGACATCCTCGGTCGCTTCGCCCACGTCGCCACGGAAGAGAAGCAGATCGCAGGCAAGACAGTCACGAAGGAAACGGTGATCTTCCCGCGCTATCACCAGCTCGATGTCGTTCGAAAGCTGGACGCTGCCGCGCGCAGCGACGGCGCCGGCCACAGCTACCTGGTGCAGCACTCAGCCGGCTCGGGCAAGTCGAACAGCATCGCGTGGCTCGCGCATCGGCTATCGAGCCTGCACGATGATAAGGACCAGAAAATCTTCGATTCCGTGGTCGTGATCACCGACCGCCGGGTGCTCGACAAGCAGCTGCAAGACACCATCTACCAGTTCGAGCACAAGCAGGGCGTCGTCCAAAAGATCGACGAGCACTCTGACCAGCTCGCCGACGCCATCAAGGCCGGCACGCAGATCATCATCACGACTCTGCAGAAATTCCCCTTCGTGACGCAGAAAATCGGCGCCATGCCGAATCGGCGCTACGCGTTGATCGTGGACGAGGCGCACTCGTCACAAACGGGCGAAGGCGCGAGCGCTCATTTCAGCCGTATTTCGAGCAAACGACGGTCGCCGAAACAGCCGACCCGCACCAGCTGTACGAGCTACAACATCGCCTTGAGGCGACGCAGATCTTCTGGACAGCTGAGGTCGAAGGCTTCTGCAAGTTTTTCTACGCCCCCAAAGAAAAGCAGAGTGTGTCGGACCAAGCCGCGATGTACTGGCACCTTGGCCCCGCCGTCGACCGCTTCAAGGCCAAGGACGAGGAAGAGCAAGCCGAGTTCCGCAATGCGCTCGCCGGCTACGTGAAGCTGTACTCGTTCCTGTCGCAGATCATGCCGTTCAGCGATCCGGATCTCGAAAAGCTGTACACCTTCGGGCGCTACCTGGAGCTGAAGCTACCGCGCGACGAGAAGAGCGCACCCCTCAACCTCGACGGCGACGTCGCCCTGAAATACTACCGCATCGACAAGCTCAACGAGGGCCAGCTCGTCCTCAAGATCGGCGACAACGTGGGCCTCAAATCCCTCACCGACGTCGGCACACGCCAAGCCAACGACGAAGATGTCGCCCTCTCGCAAATCATCGAAGTGCTCAACGACCGCTTCGGCACCGAGTTCACCCAAGCGGACCAGCTCCTCTTCGACCAATTCATCCAAGAAGCAAAGCAAGACGCCGAAGTCGTCGAGCGCGCCCTCGCCAATCCCCTCGACAACTTTGAGCTCGCAATGAAACCCAAGGTCGAAGGGCTGATGATCGACCGCATGGATCAAAATCAGGAGATTGTGAATCGGTACCTGAACGATCCCACCTTCCAGGCAGCAGCATTCAAAGCGATCGTCAAGCAGATTTACAACGAGATTCGCCGGCCGAGTTCGAATCCGCCGCCGGCCTGAATGGAACTTCAGTGAACGCCCTATCGTCACGCCCCTCCCTCGTTGACCATCTAACTCGAATCCGAATCCGGCCCCACTCGCACCAGCACCTTCCCAATGTGCTCGCCCTTGAAAAGATCGACGAATGCAGCCGGCGCATTCACCAGACCTTCAGCGATGGTCTCACGCCACTTCATCTTTCCTTCCGTGATCCACACCGCCATATCGCGCAAGAAGTCTGGCCGCATATTGAGATGGTCGCCGACGATGAAGCCGCGGATGTTCAGTCTGAGCCCGACGACATTGATGATGTTGTTTGGCCCGGGTGATGGCTCAGTCGCGTTGTATTGAGCGATCATGCCACACGCTGCGATTCGGCCAAATGGGCGCATCGTGGCGATAGCGGCTTGCAGATGTGCTCCGCCCACATTCTCGAAGTAAACGTCGATGCCTTGCGGGAATGCGGCAGCTACGGCCTTCGTCAGCTCGCCCGCGGTCTTGTAGTTGATGGCTTGGTCGATCCCGAGCTCCTGGGTCAGGTACGCAGCCTTCTCGTCGGATCCCACGGAGCCCACCACGTAGCAGCCCTTGGCTTTGGCGATCTGGCAGGCAATCGCGCCGACCGCGCCGCTCGCCGCCGAGACGAAGACTCGCTCGCCTTCCTTCAGTTCTGCGATCTTCAGTAGGCCCACGTAAGCCGTTAGCCCGGTCATCCCCAATGCACCCAGATACGACTGGATGGGGCCGAGTGTGGGATCGACCTTCTGCACCTCGCTGGCATCGACTGCGTACCACTCGCGCCAGCCATACATGCTTTGAACGTAGTCCCCACGGTTGAAGCTCGGGCTCTTGGAGACGACGACCTGACCAATCGCCCCTCCGGTGAGTGGCTGGCCAACTTGGAACGGTGGCACGTAGGATTTTTGGTCCGTCATCCGCCCCCGCATGTAAGGGTCCACGGAGATATAGCTGTTCCGAACGAGCACCTGGCCCTCGTGGGGTAACGGCATATCGCTCTCGGTAAGCTCGAAGTCATCCGGTGCCGGCATGCCCGTCGGGCGGCGTTTCAGTCGAATTTCATGGTTTTTCTCGTTTTTCATGGGGTACCTCGTCAGTTGTGATCGCTACTTGTCTTTGAACTGGGTCGTTGGCACAGCGGGTCGCAAGACCCCGTCGTCGAGCGAGAGCGTGCGATCGCAACGGTCTGCAATGCTCTGATCGTGGGTGCTGATGAGAAACGCGGTCGCCTCCTCATGCGAAAGTTCACGCAGCAGCAACATCACCTCATCAGAATTGGCGCGGTCGAGGTTTCCCGTCGGTTCATCTGCCAGCACGAAATCTGGTTTCATGATGACGGCGCGAGCCACCGCCACGCGCTGCTTCTGCCCACCCGAGAGTTGCGATGTGCGAAACGATAAGCGGTGCGACAGGCCCACTCGCCTGAGAAGGTCTTCCGCTCTCTTTCGTGACGCCGCGTCGATGCGCTGACGCGCCCCGTAAACGGGCATGAGCACGTTTTCGAGCGCCGTGAACTCTTCCAGCAAATGGTGAAATTGGAAGACGAAGCCGAGATGCCGATTGCGCATCGACGAGAGCGCCTTCTCTCCGAGCCCGAGCGCATTCTCAGATGCAATACGGAGGTCGCCACTCGTGGGCGTCAACAGTGTCCCGGCAATCGAAAGAAAGGTGCTCTTTCCGCTCCCGCTCGGGCCCACGAGCGCAACGAACTCGCCCGGCTCGATATTGGCTGAAACGCCCCGCAAAACGAGTGTTGCTGCCTCGCCGTCGCCGAACACTTTTACGATGTCTCGTGCTTCGAGAACGCTCATGATTGGATCGCCTCGAGTGGATCGATTCTAGCCGCCGTGAGCGCGGGAAGGATGGCAGCTAGCCCGCTAGCGACAGTGGCGAGCACCGCCGCCCGGAGATATTCGCCTTGCGCGGGATCGATCGGAATCGAGGGCACACCGGAGGCTTTCGTCGAGACCTCGAGAAGAAGATGCGCGAATCCGAAGCCGAGCACGACGCCGATCAGAGAGCCAAAGCCGCCCACGAAGAGTCCTTGAAGGACGAAGGTGCGCACGATCGCTCCCCGTCCGATTCCGAAGCTCCGCAGAATGCCAATCTCCGAGCGGCGTCGCGCGACGGAAAGGTAAAGTGCACTCGCGACACCGATCGCGATGGTGAGCAGACTGAATCCTTTGATCATCGCAGACGAGCTGGCTTGGGCACGGAGCCCCTCCTGCAGGCGCGCGTTGCGGTCGAGCCAGCTCGAAGCCTTCAAGTGCGTGCCGCGGCCAAGTCGGTCTGCGACCGCTGACGCCTGCCACACATCGTCGACCTTGATTTCGATGACGGACACGCCCCCCGTCAGATCGAGCAGGTTCTGGGCGCCGCCGAGATCCATGTACACAACACGTTCGTCGATGGCTTGAATACCGAGCGTGAAGATCCCCCGGACCGTCACGGTCGCCGTGGCTGGCGAGGCGGACCCTTTGCGGTTGCGACCCGATCGGAGCACAACGCGATCACCGATATCGACGCCGAGGTCTTCCGCTAGCGTTCGCCCGATGACGATATCGAGGGTGCCGAGAGCGAGACGGCCTCTCACCAGGGATGCCGCGAGTGGGGCAATCGTACTCGCCTCGTTGGGTTCGATTCCCGTGATGGCGACTGGAAAGTTCTTCTCGCCGCGCGCGAGCGTCGCATTTCCAAAAACTTCGGGCACCGCTGCCCGAACACCGGGCGTTCGACGCGCCAGCTCAAGTGCGGGGCGATACGTGCGAATGATGGCAGACACGTCCTGGCCGGGTTCAATCGCGAAGAGCGCCTGCCCGAGCGGCGCCGCCATGAACACGCGCGGCATTCGAGACTCGGGCTCGAGCGTGACGTGCGCGGCGCTTCCGGTGACGTCGTTGATGAGGCGTACGCCGAGCCCGTTCATCAGCCCGGCCATGAACGTGAAGACGATGACACCCACCGCCACTCCGGCAGTGAGGAGAAGAGACTGCAGCTTTGCAGCCATAAGGTAGCGAGTCGCGACTCTGAGCTCAAAGACCACGGGCGCCTGCGTTCACACGAACACGCGCATTATTCGCCACCGACTTTGGGTCGACGGCGACGAGCTCGCCATTTTTAAGCCCCTCGCGCACGACGACCAGCTCGGCTGGCCAATCGTCCACAGTCACGTTGCGACGAAGGGCGCGGCCGCCAATCACCACCAGCACGAAGGGCTGCGCGCCGACGCCGCCCACGCTCTCACGCGGGACGACCAACGCCTTTCTGAGCTCCTCGACGCTGATGTTGATATCGACGGACATGCCGATGAGAGTTTTTTTTGGTGGGGCGTCGTAGGTGAACCGAACGGTTGCCGCGCCCGTCTGCGGATCCACCTCCTGAGCGACGTACGAGATGATTGCGGACCGCTTCGCTTCGCCGTCGCCGACGGGCAGGATCTCTGCCTTCATCCCCCGCCTGAGGACGCGAACGTAACGCTCATCGACCTCTGCGGACACACGCGATGCGTCCACGGTGGCGATCACGAACACGGCTGTGGCAGGCCCGACGATCTGTCCAAGCTCACCGTCTCGCCGAACGATCGTGCCGCTGAAAGGCGCCACCAGGGCCAGCTGCGCCTGGCCGCTGCCTAGGACGGCGCCGAGGCGCGTGACGTCGCTTTCCGCGCGACTCACCATAAGGCGGGCCTGCTCTACATCCGCGATCGGAAGCGCGCCGCTAGCACCGAGAGCAGCGGCGCGGACGAGGTCTCGGCGGGCCTGGGCAAGATCATTTCGCCGCGATGCGATCGAGGCTTTTTGTTGGGATACGGCCGCCCTTGCGTTCACGTCATCGAGTCGGGCGAGCACATCCCCCGCCTTAACGGACTCACCCTCGTAGTGCAGGAACTCCGTCAATTTGCCGGCAAGCTGAGGCGAGACGATAACCGAACGCTCCGCCTCGACGCGTCCCGTTACCGCCAGCATGCGGGAGACGTCGGACACGCGAGCGGCAACCACCGAAAACTCAGGTGGTCGCGACACGAGCCCCCAGAGCTCCACGGCTAAAAACGCAACCACGCCTACACCGATGACAACGGCGACCCAGTGGAGAACTCGTTTGCGAGGCCAAACAGGACTCGGCGCCAAACCGGGCTTCGCGGCGACACCTGGCTCAATGACACCTGGCTCGATGGAGGCACCTTGCTCAATGGTATCTGGCACCTTTGGGCTCAGAAGAGCGAGCGTCATGGGGAGCTTTCCGACTGCTCAGGCTTTGCGAAACAGGTCGACCCACAAAGCGAAGGCGGCCATAAATTTGGTCAAGAATTCGCGTGTTTTCTCGTTACTCAACTTACCTTCCGCGTCGAACAAGCTGCCGGCGCTGCCGATGTAGGCTTCGGGCTGTTGCAGGGTCGGCACGTTTAAGAACACCAAGGACTGACGCAGGTGGTGATTGGCGCCAAAGGCGCCTAACGGGCTAGGGCTAACGCTGATCACCGCACCAGGTTTTCCGTCCCACGCACTTTGTCCGTACGGTCGCGAACCGATATCGATCGCATTCTTCAAAGCGCCGGGCACGGATCGGTTGTACTCAGGGGTGACGAAGAGGAGCGCGTCTTTAGCCTTGATCTTCTGGCGAAACGCGACCCATTCCGGCGGAGGCGCAGCGTCTAGATCTTGGTTGTAGAGAGGCAGTTGTCCAATCTCGACGATCTCAAGCTTACAATCCGCCGGCGCGACTGAGGCAAGCACGTGCGCGATCTTGCGATTGAGCGAATCTTTGCGAAGGCTACCCACAAGCACAGCAACGGACTTCGCCGTGCTCTTGGTTTCGCCCTTCGTCATCGCTCCGCCTGGAGATGCGCCTCGATGAACCACAGCCACTTGTCCGTACCGCGCGAGATCTCGGTAAAGATGTCGGTCGTGTCGGCGTCCTTGAGTTCGCTGCTCGTGTCGATCGCTTGCCGCGCGAGCTTGGCAAAGGTTGCGAGCGCCGACGAGAGCGCGTCCACGTGGTCGTGGCCTTTGCCTCCGATGGCTGCGTACTCTTTCAACGACGAGCGCTTCGCGACGGACCGAGCGGTACCGTCGGCAACACCGCCGAGTTGAACCGCACGTTCGGCGATCAGATCTACGTATGCCTCGACGTCTGCATTGACCTTGTCGAAGAGCTCGTGCAACGCAATGAAGTCAGGCCCCTTCACGTTCCAATGCGCCTGCTTGCACTGGGTTTGCAGATCAATGGCGTCTGCAAGGCGCGCATTGCAAAGGTCAACGAGCAGCTTCCGTGTCGGCTCGGGGATGTCATTTTTAGTCTTGTACATGGTGTGATTTCTCCTCAGGAACGTTCAACTGCAAAAGCGATCGGCCGATGTCGCTTCTGCACCCGCCGTGCCAGTGGCGGGCCCCTGCAAAACTCGCACGCGAATCACACGCGAACTGCGGTCTGGGTCCTTGAACCGAACCCGGCGCGTGGCTGCGGGATGGGGCGTTCCTGTCGAGACGAGGCGATCTGGCGCGACTTTCGTGATCCTAGTACGCTTCCAGCCGATTGTAGTCGAACAACCCCGAGGAGATCGGCGACCCCTTTACGTGATCCTCGTGAATGCGATCACTGAAGGTCCAGAATTGATCGCTCGAGCGGAGCACGCCGAAGCGCGTTCGCAATGCTTGGTAGGCGCCGGCGCTGTCGAGTTTCGAGACGGCATCAACGAATGCGTTGATGTCTGTGCTCGCCACCTCGAAGAGCGCGTTCGGGTAGGCCCCCAAGAAGCCGCGGACCACGGAGAGTTCGTCCTCGTCCTTAATGCGTCGATCCTCCTCGTGAAAGAGGTTCGTCACGTTCGTGTGCGCGCTGTCCCGCGTGATCGTGAAGTTCGTCCTCGCGCCGGCCCCATCGTGTTGAGAAGCTCGCACAGTGACAAAGGACAACTCCGGAAGCCACGAGGCGGCCTGTCCCTTCACCTTGCCGAGACGGACGAGCTCGGCTCGTAGCGACGCATCTTCGATCTGCTTAAGATCGAAACCGTTAGCGAGAACGCGTCGAACGTGGTTCTTGAGCATGGGGAAAAGCTCCTGTTCGGCTGCGCGGTCCTGATAGTGAATATTCGGCGGTCCCTCGAACGCTGTCAGATCGTGAAAGACGCGATCTTTCGCGTCACCGTTCACTCCGCGGTACCACATGCTGATCAGCTCTTGCCGCCGTGCTGGCGGCAGAAGCATCAGAAAATTGGCTTCGCCTTCCATGCGGAGAAAATCCATGTAGAGACGTGTCGACAGCTGATGGCTCACGTTGCCGAAGACATCGAAGCCCGCCACAAGAAGGTAGTGAATGCGCTCAAGAAGCGGATATCCAACAACCCATGCCGTCTTCGGAGGGGCACCCACCAAACCTTTAACCACGGATGCGCTGTCGAAGTGACGAAACACGGTCAGCGCCGCGTTGGAGTTTTTCCCATCTCCATCCCACACCATTTGTAGGTTCGGCCCGCCACCCTTCGGACCTTTGCCCTCCGCGAGCGCCTTCTGCAAGAACTCGTTCTTCTTCTTTAGATAGCGCTCGTGGTCGCGCCCATATCCGAGCCATAGTGTCAGAAGAGCCGAGCTTCCGCCCTCAGCGGGCATGTCCAGGTCCTGCTTCACACCTGCGAGAAACGCGGTCTCCTCCTTGATCAATGGCAGCGCCGGATTCATGAACGTGATCCAGAAGCGATCTTCGATCACGTTGAGCGCGACCTGCCCTCGGCAAACGGGGCCCTTGATGAAGCCCATCATCGTGAACTCGGCTTCTTCCAACATGAACCGATAACGCGACTCCGCAGGAATCGCCTGAAATGCGCGAAACGGATTGGCGCCAACTTCGGGCTCGTAGCTCGGCAAGTGATCGACAGTGTAGGGCGCAGCGATGAAGAGCTCGCGAAACCGGTGAAGGCGCGCTGCATTCAGAGGATATGGCATGTGCGTCTTTTCGAGGGGCCGCTCCAAGCGCCGCACGAAACGGTAGTAGACCCGGTCTACTTCCGGATCGTCGAACGGGCGCCGTGTGGCGATCTCGTTGACGGCACCTGTCGGTGACGCCGTGCGCACCAGGCGAAAATACGTATGATTGTCGATGCCCTTGAAATAGAGGCTCGCCAGAAACAAGTGCTCGTAAATGTAGCGACTCGTCAGGCGGTTCTTGAAAGACGGCTCGTTGAGAAACGATTCCCAGGACGCGATGGATTCAGCGATCTGCGGCCCGAGCGGTGGAGGCTCATCACGGGGCGCACCGGCGCCCACCCAAATGGCGAGAGCGGCTTCCTCGTTCGGTTCGAGGCCGGGCAACGCGTACGGCATGCCCCAATAAGGGTGGGACTTTGCGTAGTCGTCGAAGTGCTCGGCATCGGTGCACGTCTCCTTTCGATCAAGCTCGAGTGTAAAGGTCCTCGCGATGTCGCTCGCCCGAGGAACCGGATGCAAGCGCTTGAGGTCGAGCATGCGCATGAGCAAGCTTGCTCGCGGATCGCTCTGGACGCCTTCTGGAAGCACCGGGTGAAAGTCCTTCTCCCGCCAGCCTTGCGTATCGTGCGCGTCGATGTCGAGTCGCGTCGGAGCGGCCGAAAAGAGGCGCGAGCCGTCGTACACTTTAGCTTCTGTTGCCCCGCGATCGATGCCCTCAAAAGTGCCGAGCTTCAGCTGGCACGGTGCGTCGTAACAGCCGTGGCAGACCACGCACCGTTTTTCGAAGACGCCGCGCGCGTTCGTCCAGGCAATGTGCGCCTCGCGCGGAGACAGCATTGACGGCGCCCGGGCGTAGTTCGCCGGCCGGCCGCTTCCGCACGCAACGGGAATCCAGATGGCAGCAACCAACGCGAAGGGAAGTATTAGACGGGTGAACTTCATGGGAACTTGTGAACGATGGGCGACTACCAGCGCGGAAACGTCACGTCGGCGACGCCCGAGAAACGCGATTCTTCGAATTGAAACGAACGGTACTTCCTTTTGATGGGCTAAGATACCCACCTATTGGATCGCGAATGACGCGTTCTACGGAAGCCTCATGACAGAACCCACAAGTCAGACGCCACTCGAATCGCTCAACCGCGACTGCTTCTGCATCACCCTAGACGCCGAGGAGCTGAAACGCCAGTTCGAAAGGAATGTCGAAACGGCTGCATTGTATCCGTTGATCGCCGAGCAATGCCCTCATCTGTTCGCGTCGACACCGGTCTTCATAGCTCGGCACCAGCTCGAAAGCATGGCGGAGCTCGTCAGAGCAGTCGAGGTCGTCGTTGCGCTGCCTGCGTTCCACGAATTGGTGCTCGCACGTGCCCCCGATGTCGCGCGCTTTGATGCGGGTGGCGGGAAGGGTGTGTTTTTCAGCTTCGATTTTCACCTGGCCGGAGCCCAGCCGATGTTGATCGAAATCAATACGAACGCTGGTGGTGCGCTGCTCAGTGCTGCGCTCGCTAAAGCGCAACGCGTGTGCTGCCCGGCAATCGCGGGGATGGCCGACCCTGTTGGGCTCGAAGCGCTCGATCAGACCTTCGTCGCCATGTTTCTCGCTGAATGGCGACTGGCACGCGGTGAAAAGCGCTTACGGCGAGTTGCGATTGTCGACGAGAACCCGCAAGGGCAATATCTCTACCCGGAGTTCGTGCTCTTCCAACAGCTGTTCCGCCGAAGTGGAATCGAAGCCGTGATCACCGATCCGTCCTCTCTGCGGCTGCAAGATGGCGTTCTTTGGCACGGGGACGAGGCGATTGATCTCGTCTACAATCGCCTGACGGATTTCATGCTGGAGGAGCCTCTGCACGCCGTATTACGGGATGCCTACCTCAACAACGCGGTCGTGCTAACACCTCATCCACGCGCTCATGCGCTTTACGCCAACAAGCGCAACCTGGCTCTGCTCAGCGACCCTGATGCCTTACGCTCAATGGGCGTTTCCGACGACACGGCGCGCATACTCTTAGATGGCATTCCGAAGACTGAGATCGTTGATCCCGCCAACGCCGAGCGCTTGTGGACAGAGCGACGCAAGCTGTTCTTCAAACCTGCCTCGGGCTTTGGCAGCAAAGCTGCCTACCGTGGCGAAAAGCTGACCAAACGCGTGTGGGGCGAGATCTTAGCCGGCGACTATGTTGCGCAAGCCCTGGTGCCTCCCGGTGAACGCCTGATTGCGCACCCGAGCGCGCCGCAATCGCTCAAGTTCGATGTGCGAAACTACGCGTACGCTGGCCAGGTGCAGTTCGTCACTTCACGACTCTATCAAGGCCAGACGACCAATTTTCGCACGCCAGGCGGAGGATTCGCGCCTGTTTTCACGAACCTGCCCTGAGCAACTCACTGCGCCACCACAGATTTCCGCTTCGCTTAGGATGCCCGCGAGACGTCGGCCACTCATAGAGCCGACGTCTACGTGGGGTTGGCAGTGTGCCTTAGAGGTGTGAGCCGACGCTGGGTGTAGCAGCGACGTTTTTGGTGGTGTGCTCGTAGGTGCGGAGCGCATCTTCAAGCTCTGCGGCTTTGACGGGGGATACCGTGCGCGCAAAGTCGAGCGTTTCGGGCAGCGCCGCAATGGCGCGCATCTGCTCGGGGCTGAGCTGAATGCTGGCTGCTTTGCCTTCGCCGCAATAGACCTCAACCGTTGTCGGGTACCAAATGGCGCCTATCAGCGACCCAATCAGCCCATTCACGAACGAAACCTCATCTTTGATCGTTGCATTTCCCGACGGGCAGACCTCTTTCAGATTGACGTTGGTTTCTCCGATAATCCCAAACAGCCAGTGGGAATGCCACTTGCTATAGGCTGCTTCGCCTTGCACGTTGCCACCCGTTCCAGCCGTAAAGCTGTGCTTGTAACAGCCAGTGGCCATTCCAGCAAAAGCAATACTCAGGCCTAAAGCGACGATCTTCTTGGTCTTTGAAATCATGAATAATCCTCCCGTTGTGTGTCATTCCACTGGCAGCTCAGGACAACCGGAGTCCAGAGCGCACCAGCTTGGAGCACTTAGACGGAGTTCCACGCCAAAGCAATCAGGCAATCAATGGCATTCTTGTGAACTCTTTGCAGGGAGCAGTGGCCAACCGTCGCGCCCCAGCGGGCCGGCCACCCGACACGTGCGACTTGGTTACTATCCGAAGCGCTTGGTTTGAGCTCTCAAGGAACCGAAGCCGGCAGCGGCTCGCAGTCGTTGCCGGCCATATTGCAGGAAGCAGGACACTGCATCGGCATCGGTGATGCAGGGCAAGTCGTTGCGCCACCACAGGTTGTCGCTGCGGTCAGCATGCCGGGGCTCTGGCCTGGGCCTGGCATGCAGCTAGCCGGGAGACAGACCGTGTTAGCGGGCGCTGGCTGATCATGAGTACAAGCACCTGAGCTATTGCAGATATCCAACGTGCAGACGAAAGGATCAGCCGCGCAGGG
>JBBSBI010000142.1:0-14658 GCA_038251425.1 Polyangiales bacterium | reverse complement strand
TCCGCCACCGGGGCTTATATTTCATTCGGATCGTGGTAGCCAATACGCCAGCGCAGCGTTTCGACGTTTGCTGCAACGACACCAGGTGGATCAGAGCATGAGTCGCAAGGGCAACTGCTGGGACAATGCGGTGGGCCACCCGCCATATAACAGCAACCCGCGACGGCGCGCACAGTTCATTTTCAATGGCACGCCCGCAGGTCTGCGTTGTGGGCCTGTTGAACTCGTAGCGCTCAATTGAGCCCGGTAGCCGCAACTTGAGCGAGCCCCCCGGCTACTTCGCCGTTGGCTGAATGTTCTGATTCATTCGGAATACGTTCTCAGGATCGTACTTGTCTTTGAGGGCAACGAGCCTTTCATACTTTTCGGGGCCGTAGGCGGCACGGACTCGATCGTTATTGGCTTCGCTGATGAAGTTCAATGACATGCGTCCGGCGCTCCACGGACGTAGAGCCTGTTCGGTGGAGCGCACCCAGCCGATGTGGGAGGCATCGTTGTTGTCAGTCCACGTCCCGTAGCAGTGGTATTGCCAAGGTGCCGAGCGGCCTCCGAGCGGAGTCGCCTCGTCCGGCACGGCAGCAACCGCGCCACCACTCGGAATTAGGATCACCACGCTGAATGGCGACGTGGCGGTGGCCCCGCAGGCGATCAGCGCGTCGATCGTTTCATCGCCCAGAGCCGCCAGATTTTCAGAGCGCCAGTAATGGCGCCGACCGTGGGGATTGCCGGCATCGATCATAGACTGCAGTGCTACGTACGGCATGGGTTGGACGATATCAACGGGTGGCGCCCCAAAGGCGCGCAGCGGTGCGAGCACCTCCAGGCCGCGTTCGACTGCACCGAAATAGGCGACAACAATCGCCACCGCTGGTTTCCCCTGCATCTGGGCTGGCACAAACGGTGCGGGCGGAGCATGGTTGAGGATGAGCCCGCCTTCGACCCAGGATTATCGGCCCCACAGGGTGCAAGCGAAACTCAAACTCGGTGACGATCCCGAAATTACCGCCTCCGCCACGGAGCCCCCAGAACAGATCTTCATTCTCCGTCGCGCTCGCTCTGATGATGCGCCCATCTGCCGTCACGAGCTCCACCGATAGCAAGTTGTCACACGCAAGGCCGTGGAGGCGCTCGAGCCAACCGCTGCCGCTGCCCAGCGTGAAACCAGCGACGCCCGTGCTCGTGACACGGCCTCCAGTTGTGGCAAGACCGAATTTCTGGGTTTCTTGATCCAACTCGCCCCAATTGGCTCCCGCCTGGACACGCACGCACCGGGCCTCAGGGTCCACTCGAATCGCCTTCATCTTGGTCAGGTCAATCAGCAGACCCTGGTCGATGCTCGAATAGCCCGCCACTGAGTGGCCACCGCCGCGCACCGCAATCGGTAGCGCCTGTGCACGCCCGAATGCGAGCGCTCTAACGACGTCCGTCGCACTGGAGGGGCGCGCAATCAGCGCCGGGCGTCGATCGAACATGGAGTTGTACACCGTCCGTGCGGCGTCGTAGGGCGCGCCATCGGTGGCACTGAGGAGTTCGCCGCTAAAGCGTTGGCGAAGCTCAGCTAGATCGATCGGGGTCATAGTGATGTCCTGGGAAAAGGGAGCGTTTTTATCGGTTGAAACACCAACCTGTCATGCCCGCGCGTGACCGTCAGTGTCGCGCGTCACAGGTTACGAAAAACACACCAGCGCTTGGTCAGAGGCCAGCAACCTCAGCTTCAAGCGCCTTTCGATCGTGCACGAAGAAGAAGCCTTCGCGCTGGCTCACATTGCCCCGTGCTATGAACTGTGCCAGCGCGCGGTTCACATTTTCGCGCGACGCCGCCACCATCGCCGCGAGTGTCGTTTGCGAAAGCTTGAGACGAATTCGAACAGCCCCATCCTGCGTCTCACCGTGTTCGGTTGAGAGCGCGAGCAGGGTCCGTGCGACGCGCCTCCGAATGTCCTCGAAAGCCACGTCGCTCAGCGAGTAGACGGTCCGAACGGCAAGCTCGCTCAAGGATTCCAGCATCCGGAGCATCGCGGGCGGGTGACGTGTCATGAAAGCTAGCAACGGCTCGCGTTCGATGGTCAAGCAGCGCGTCGCTTCCATCGCGCTCACCGAAACTCGACGAACACCGCTTGGATGAAACAATCCTCCTTGGCCGGTGATGCCACCACTCCGCACTAACTCCAAAATCAACTCAGTGCCTTCACTGCTCACTCGATACGATTTGAGTTGGCCTTCGGCCACCACGTACAGCGCCGTGGCCGGGTCCCCTTCTTGCCACAGCGATTCGCCGCGCACGAAGCCAAGCTGATGGACTCTCGGCAGGAGCTCTTGGACCGCTTGTCGATCTAGGTCACGAAAGATCCTGGTTTGAAGTAACACTGAGGCCGGGTCCACAACGCGAGCATAGGCCCCGACCGCCTGGGCTCTCAAGAAGCACTGGATCGCCCCCGATTCCTATTGTCGCATCCAACCATACGCACAGTACAAGTGCACGGAATGCGCAGCCGCATCGATTTGAAACAGTGTAAGCCAGCCGAGCGTTACGAGGTCTTTCACCTTCTGGTGTTTGCGCAAGATGGACTCCAACGCAGCACGCGGTGCCTCAACGAACACGCTTAAGCGAAGCGGGGTGTGCACCCATGTGTTCCCATCGTGCAGTGACTGCAGCGGCAGCCCGATGCGCAGATCGCCCGTGTTTCCTTCGAACACACCCAGGTGTCCACCGACCACATTGTGCAAGAGCTTGTTGCCACTGCCGTAGCGAAGATTGTCCACGGTCGAAGCGTAGTACTGAAAATTTATCCAATGCGCTACCAACATCGGTGCTGTCATGATGAGCTCCAGAGTCGCAAATCCTTCATCTTCCTCATGCCGGTACTCGTGGAGAAACGAACGCCCATTGAGCTTGAGATGCCTGCAATGTTCGCGTGGAGCCACAATGAACGCGGCGTTGTTCGCCAGTCCCCATTCGGGGCGCACCTCGGCCCAATCGCGCGTTCGCTGGCGCACGGTTGTGAGGAGCGCATTTTCATCCAAATCTACAAGGCCTAACGACGCTGAACGCTCGCGGCGCGCGCTGGCTCCCGCCTGCGCCAACCACACGCGAAGTTCCTCCGACGCCTTCGCGTGCGAGGCCGGCAGCTCGTCCAGATCGTACATCGCGATCTCGTCCGTGGTTGTGTTGTGAAGACCAGCGACAAATCGCGTGTTTTCCTCGACCAAAATACCCTGTTCGACGAGCCCGGCCCGCACTTCGGGATCGTTCAAAAGGGCTGCCGCGGCGCGGGCATTCACTTCGCCGGTCTGCCCACAGCAAGCACCACAGTCTAGCCCCGAAGCGTGGGGATTGTTCTTCGTTTCGCTCCCGTGCCCAACTAGGAAAACGAGCGGTGCGAAGTCGTGAGTGAGACTCATACCGCGCAGTATTCCAGCGGCCAGCTCACAACGCGTGTTCCGATCGAGCGCGGTCCCGTCTGCTAGCTCGGTGAGTCGCGGTTTGCGAAGCGCTCGTTCGTTGCGATTGAGGCCGGCGGTGTCGACGTCCAGCTGGGGGCTTTTAGCCAAGCTGTCGGAGAGCAAACGCACCGCGTAGGGAAGGCCCATCGCTTCAACGAAGGCAAATGTTGAAAGCCCGCCCGTCTTGAAGGATTTCCAAGACTTGCTCAGGCTCAGCCGAAACGTTCGCTGTGCTTGGGTGCTTTCATTCAGCCCTGTATCGGTGATGCGGTACCGCGCAGGGAGTAAGCCCGGGAGTTGCGGTCGAGCATGCTCCGCACCCAGTGCCTGGTACTCCACCGGTAGCCCGAAAAATCCAGCGAACCCGAGTGTTTGAACGGAATCCGATTGCGATTCGAGCGCACGGCGAAAGACTTCCGAGCGAACGTCGATGCAGAACACCGCCTGCACGCGCACTTCCTTTGGCCTGCGCTTGTCTAGGCCTCGCGGCAACTCGGCGATGACGGTTTCTTGAAAGGCAATTTCGAGGGCTTCTTGAAACAACCAGTCTTGAGCCCGCGAGGTGCGTGACAGAGCGTCAATTGTTGACCAACTCGCTCGGGCCAGCTGCCAGCGCAACGCTAGGCTCCCGCCTCCTGAACGGTGAAGGAGCCATTCCCAGGCTGCTCGAATGGCGAGTAAATCGATGATGTGATGGTCGTCCCCGCCGGCGAGTCGAGCAGTGAAGCGACGGTACATGCAGAGGGATGCCCAGCCGTTGACATCGAGCAACAGGCTCGTCAGGTAGTTTTCGTACTCGGCCGGCGGCACCTCGAGATCCAAGAGCGTACGTTGCAGAAGCTCTCTGGCCGTGTCAGGCAATTCTTTCACGATGCTTGAATACTTAGGGAATTCCATCAGAAGCGCGGGCGCACGGTCGTTCTGTGCTTGCTTGCGCCAACTCCCGTAGAGCCCCAACGCGCGGTTCGGCCCGAGCGATGCCTGCCCATCATCGAAGTACGCGGCGCAATACTGGCTGATACCGTTAGTCACAAACTCGCACCAGCTTGGGTTGTGCGTGCTATCGCGCTCGGCATCCAGCACATCTGTCACCTTCGACCGCCTAGGGATCGCGGGCGCTACGCGCTCCAAGAGCTCTAGGAGCTGAGCGTAAGTGATCGAGGCATCGTGACGCGCTATCGCCGATTCAAGGTGCTCGCGCCGAAAGACCCCCTTGGCCAATGCCTCACGATACCAAGCTCGCGGCATGAGCAGCTGAGCGCCAGAGAGCGCCTTAAGCTCGGCGGACACCTCTTTGAGCGGTCGATCCGTGAGGCTCCACAGTGGATTGACAGCAATGAAGCGATCGAGGGGCCAGCTGGGCGCAATCCGCGCGCACGCTTGCTCAACGGCGCGTTCGATGGTGGGATCCGGGGCGACGTGATTGCTCGGGATAGCTGTGGCGCTGCTTCCTAGTGTCTTCGTGCTCATGGTCATGTCTCCAATGACTCGGCGAGGGTTGGGAAGTTCAGCGAATAGGACGCTGATCTGACCCGCAGGGGCCAGATCGCGAATGTCCAACGCGTGAAGCGTTCATCGAGGAAAAATCCGGCAAAAAGCTGAGGATGCAGCCACGTGGCGAAGCGGCCTTGGGGGCTCAATTGCAAGCTCACCTGGACCAAGAAGAGCCCGGTTGTTCCCAAGGCCAATAAACTCCATCCCCATTCGGCGTACTCCATCTCCGGCACTGGCAAAAGCCAAGTCGCACTAGCATGCCAACCAACATAGAGTAGCGTGAGGCCCAGGCCTCGCGTTAGCACGCTCTTCCAGCCGAGCAGGCTTGCCGCCGAGCTTTGCGCCAAGAGCGGGACCAAAGACAGCGTCATCAGCAAAGCGAGTACCGCCGAGGACACAGTGTGTCCCGGCAGGAACCTTGAGATACCCAAAACGCCGGCTCCTAGGATCACTCCTGCTCCCAGGACGCTCACTGCCAAGCGCTGGATGGTCAGAGGCTTAGCCTTCGCAAGCAGCGACAGCGCACGCCACTCGGCCACCGTGTTTCCAGAACTTAGGAAGGCATGCGCTTTGTAGCAAGAATGCGCTACCAAGTGGACTAGCGCGAGCTGCCAGGCGCCCAAACCGCACTCGACCAGCATGAACCCCATCTGGGCGGCCGTGGACCAGGCCAGGCTAACCTTGATACTCACCCGCGTGGTCATGACCAACGCAGCCAGCACAGCCGTTGTGAGCCCCACCGCCACTAAGAGTAGTTGAGCTGCTGGTGCAGCTGCCATGAGCGGCGCCAATCGAATCATGAGAAATCCCCCGATATTGACCACGCCGGCGTGCAGCAATGCCGAGACGGGCGTCGGTGCTTCCATGACTTGAATCAACCACCCATGAAACGGCAACTGTGCCGACTTGAGGCAAACAGCAGCGGCAAACAGCAACGCCGCGACCTGCATTGGCATTGGCAAGCTCGGGTGTTGACGCACCCAAGCCTCTACCGCTTCAAGCTGTAGACTTCCGATATTCAATTGCACGAGCGCCAACGCAGCAACCATGCAGAGATCCGCCAGGCGGCTTACGAGAAACTTCTTGTGCGCCGCCAAGAGCGCGGCCGGACGCTCGCTGTAGAAAGTGAGCAGTTGGTGCAATGTCACACTGGTCGTAGTCCAGGCCAGGGCGATTGTGAGCAGATCGTTACTCATGACCAGCACGGTGACCGCACCCAACGTGACCAAGAGCCAGCGCACATAGCGTGCCTGTCCAGGCTCAGCTTGGAGGTACGTTCGCGAATAGCGAACGATGACCCAACCGAGTGTGCAGACGAGCGGAAGCATCACCGCCGTCAACACGTTGAGTTGCACCCCCCAGCCACGAAGCGGCCCGGGTGCGACGAGGGGAGCGACCGCAATCGCCAAACTCACCAGCACGGAGAGCAGCCACGCGGCACTCACAGCGTTCGCCGCACGGCGAAACGGGGCTCGGCCATCCACGAAGACTGAGGCGATTCCGAAAATAGCTGGAATTATTAAAGAAATAAGGCTGATCCAGAAAGACCAGGGGCCTTCGATATTCATGAATGGAAGGTGTAGCTCTAGACATCGTTCTAATAAAACACATAATTAAGATTAATTTAATCGCTATTTGAGAACCTTGTATGAGCCTCGGAAGACTCAATTTTCACCACCTCCACTATTTCTGGGCTGTCGCAAAAGACGGCAACCTCACTCGCACCGCGCAGCGTCTGCGTGTCGCCCAGTCGGCGCTCTCCGCGCAGATCCAAAGCTTGGAAGCTCAACTCGGTGAGCAGCTGTTCGCGCGCGAAGGACGCCGGCTCGTTCTGACCGAAGCTGGCCGCATCGCACTCGACTACGCGGAGGACATCTTTGCGGCAGGAGGAGAGCTGGTGGCTACGCTTAAGCAGGGCCGGCAGCGGGAGCACCTGTTCCGAGTCGGCGCCGTTGCCACGCTTTCGCGCAACTTTCAAGAATCGTTCATCAAGCCGCTGCTGCTGCAGGATGAGGTCAAATTAAGCCTGCAGTCAGGAAGCTTCGAGGAACTATTGAGCAAGCTCGGGAGCCACAGCTTGGATCTCGTACTTTCCAACCGTCCGAGTGTGCGCGGTTCAGAGACGGGCTGGCGCTGTCGCAGGCTTGCCAGTCAACCCGTGAGTTTGATCGGTCGCAAACGGCGACGTGCCTTTCGTTTCCCTGAGGATTTGCGTGATACTCTGCTGATTGTTCCCGGGCCTGATAGCGACATTCGCACAGAGTTCGACGCGCTCTGCCAGCAGCTCGGTGTTCCGTTGCGAATTCTTGCCGAAGTCGACGATATGGCCACGATGCGGCTGCTGGCGCGGGACGCAGAGGCCATCGCAGTCATGCCACGTGTGGTCGTGCGCGATGAGTTGCTGGCGCATACGCTCCATGAATACTGCGTGGTGCCGGGGCTACTCGAGACTTTCTACGCCATCACAGCGGAGCGTCACTATCAGCACCCCGTGTTGCAGCAGCTCTTCTCGCGCGACGAGGCTGACATTCTAGCGATGCGGCGCTAACCCTAGCCCCCCGCAACATATCGTACAAACAAACAGATACTTTATGTAGTTATTTCGTAATTGTCGATTTGAAGCCCAGGCGCTACAGTGGCAGAAAGTCGTGTTCTCGAACCAAAACCTTCACTCAGTTACCGCGAGAGCCCCCTCCTACTTGGATGATTTGGAGGCGGGAAGCATCCACATCTTAAGGGAGACGGCGGCGCAATTCTCCAATCCCGTACTCATGTACTCGGTGGGGAAGGATTCGACGGCACTCTTACACCTCGCCAGAAAGGCATTCCACCCGGGTCCCATTCCCTTTCCACTCCTGCACGTGGACACGACCTGGGAGTTCCAGGAGCTCTACGAATTCCGCGATCAAACCGCCGCGCGCCTAGGTGTTCACTTGATCCGACACATCAATCACCAAGGTGTGAAGGATGGGTTGAATCCCTTTGATTCTGGTGGGGCGTACACGGACGTCATGAAGACGCAAGCGCTGCTCGATGCACTACGAGAACACAAGTTTGATGCAGCGATTGGTGGAGCTCGCCGCGATGAAGAGCGTTCGCGGGCCAAGGAACGCGTTTTCTCATTTCGCGATGAGTACTTCCAATGGGAGCCCAAAACTCAAAGGCCAGAGTTGTGGCGCCTGTTCAACGGCAAGATAAAAAAAGGCGAATCCGTGCGCGTCTTTCCCCTCTCGGATTGGACGGAAGCCGACGTCTGGCTCTACATCCTGCGCGAGAATATCCCAGTCGTTCCGCTGTATTTTGCTCGCGAAAGGCCCGTGGTGGATCGGCAAGGAACGCTGATCGTTCCCGATCAACCCGAACGCATGCGCTTCCTCCCGGGTGAGACGCCTCGCAATGAAAAAGTGCGATTCCGCACTCTGGGTTGCTGGCCCAACACAGGCGCGATTCGCTCCTCGGCCGCCAGTGTCGAAGACATTGTTCGTGAAATTTTAGACACGCGAACTTCAGAACGCCAAGGGCGCTTGATTGACAACGATGAAGATGCGGCCATGGAGAAACGCAAGCGCGAAGGCTACTTCTGAACGGAGGAACGGAGCTCGGACCAGAACGCCATCTCTCCTAGCGACAGCCAATACGTTGAGTGCCGAGCGCAATGTCGTCGTACCAGAGTGTAGCTGGATCACCGCTGTACTTCTCGTATCCGATCCCGACTGAGGCGTAGCTCGGAGCCCAGTCCGTGAGGTTCCGGAAGCCCTCTTTCATGTTGGGATTCCAGTTGGTCACATGCAGCGGCAGAATTTCAGTGTCATTCACCCACACTCGCGCTTCACTGTGTTGGCCATCAAAGTGAACTTCCAGGCAATACCAAGTGTTAGGTGCGAACTGGAGCCCCGGAGTGCCATCGTCGTAGTCCCGACCATTCGAGAGTTGCTCCGAATCTCCCGGCATCAGATTCACGTCGAGCATCTTGTAGTGATAACCAACACGCAGCTCGTGTTCGTCCATGGCATTTTTCCCAGCCTCCACGTAAGTCGAGTGGCCGCTGCCCATGGGTGTTGAGGACCGCACAAATACGCGCACAAACAGGCTATTGTCGGGGGTGGGCAGGCCGTACGTGGGTCGTAAGAAGGCGCGGTAACCGTTGCCAAGAACCTTCACCGAATGGCGTCCCGAGTGTGCCTCGCCGGAATCGACAAGGACACTCTCGCTGTTGATCAGATCGACTTTCCAACGTTCTGTATTGGGAAGTGTTCCGCTGACGCTACTTTCAAAGTCGTCACACAGGAAGACACCGAGCGCACCGCAGGGAAAGCTTCCAACGGCGGAAGAGGAGCCACTACTACCGCCGGTCCCGCCTGCGCTCACGGCGCCCGCAGTTCGGCCTCCAGCTCCCGCCGATCCGAAAGGAGTATTCTGTCCGCCAGCTCCCGCAATACCCACGGTCGAGGGCAGCCCTGAAGCGGTTGGAGACTGCGATGAGCCCCCTGTTCCAAGCTCGTTGAGCGCGGCATTCCCGCCGGCTTTCCCGCACGAGCTCACCAACAACGCGCCAAGCCCTAGGGTGTGAAAATGACGAAAAGTGCCTCGAAATTTCATTCGTCTACCTGCGACAGGTATGCGAGGCGAGGCCGAAACCCGCAAGAGGATCGCGTGGATCATGGCAGGGCGATCGATCAGATCACCTTGGTGAAGGTTGGATCATCGGACAGAGTTCCATCACTGCTTGCTGAGTGCGAGCGCTCCTAGTTCAGGCGAGCGATAACATGTGGCTTCGACGTCAACTCTGGCTTCTGCGAGGCGCTCACGCATTCGCACTCATTTGCCTGAGCGTACTCGGTGGTGCTTGCAGTGCGGGGGGTGGCGGTGGTTTGCAAACCCCAACGGCAATGCCATCCGCCTCGACCGCGGTGGGTGTTCCTGGCAACAGTTCAGCCCTCACGAAGGGTGTCCCTATTTTTTCGCTGTCGAGCGACTGCAGCGTTTCCAAAGTGGGCGCCGCGCCGCTGAGTCGACTGACAACACTTGAATACCAAAACAGCGTGACGGATCTGCTAGCTGAAGCCGCGCCGAGCCAAGCGCTGCAGGTCGCCGACACAAAAGTTGGCGCTTTTAACCAGAATTTTGAACTGACGCTCAGCGAAACTGGGGCGGCCCAATACCTGAGTGCCGCAGAATTGCTGGCCAAGACGGTCACTCAGAATTGGACCCTGAAATCAGGCTGCTCAACACTCGAAGACATGGCGTGCGCGGAGGGGTACCTCGTTAAGCTCGCGCGCGTGGCCTTTCGCGGCAGCATGCTGGATACAGACCAACAACGGCTTCACAGCCTCCTATCCAATTCGCCTGAGCTTTCCCCTGAGGCAAAGCTCCAAGTGGCTGTCTCCACCATCCTGCTATCGCCCAAGTTCCTATTTACGCTTGAGTCTGCGACGGAACGCGGCTCTGCGAATACCACGCATGCGTCCACGCTACTTTCTCCAGCGGAGCTCGCCGGCCGCGTGAGCTTGGCGTTCTGGAAGTCGACTCCAGACGCCACCTTACTCGACGCCTTTGCAAGCGCCTCGACACCCGCCGCTCGTGAAGCATTGACGCGAAGCATGTTGGAAGATCCGCGCGCGACTCGCATGTTCGGAGATTTTGTCGGCCAATGGTTGGGGCTTGAGAATTTCTCAGGGCTTCGGAAGTCGACCGTACTCTTCCCAGAATTCGCCGCGATTCAGCCCAATTTATTCCAAGAAACGCAGCTCTTTTACAGCGCACTTCTGACGAACGCCGGCGATCTTACGTCCTTGCTAACAGCCCCGTTCAGTTTCGCGAATCAGCCTTTGGCCTCGCTTTACGGCATCCCCAGCCCTCAAGCAGCCCCAAACTTGTTCGCAAGAGTGGAGCTTCCAGAAACACGATTCGGAATTCTCACCCACGCGAGCTTCCTCAGCCAGCACGCGCACCCGGAAAAAACGTCACCGGTCAAGCGTGGGCTCATATTGCGCGAGCGTTTCCTCTGCGATCCTGTTAGCCCACCGCCACCTGGAGTGCAGACTCAAGTCGATGTAAGCGCCGGCCAATCCGCGAACGCTGCGTTCATGGAGCATAGTAAGAATCCCGCGTGCACGAGCTGTCATCAGTTCCTGGATGGGCTCGGACAAGGATTTGGCCAGTACGATGCGATCGGGCGTTACGTTGCCGCGGAGCCCGCTGCGGGCGAGATCGCAGCACCCTTATTGGCCACAAATCCTGATATTTCTGGCCATTTTGTGGGTTTGCGCGAGCTCACCTCCAAGTTGGCTGCCAGTCGCCATGTGTCGCAATGCTATGCCTTGGAAGTACTGCGATACCTCATGCGTCACTCCGAGCAAGCGGAAGATGCATGCGCGCTGCAAAGCGTGTACGCCGGGTTTGGGAAGAGTGGTGGTTCGCTGAAAGAGTTGTTGGTGGTTGCGGCCACAAGCGATCTTTTCTTGCGCCGGAGTGTGGCTGTGGAGGTGTTGCCATGAAGTTCCTCCGTTTTGGGGCTGGCACACTCAGTCGACGGCGGTTTTTGGCAGGCTTCGGCGCTTCTGCGTTAGCCGTGCCTTTCCTGCGAGGGTTGCCAAGCGCACGGGCAGCGACCACGGAACCAATCCTGGTCCTCGTGTTCACGCCGAATGGCGTTGTACGCCATCTGTTCGGAGCCGATCCGGCACCCACCGGCATGACGCTGCGTTCGTGGTGCATGCCGCTTCAGCCGTACCAAGATCAGGTGACGGTGATTAATGGCCTTGAGAACAAGGCCGCAGGGAGTGGCACGCATGGCCCGGGCATGAAGACACTCTGGACGGGCGTGGCGGCCAGTGGCGATGAGGGCTTCGCCAGCGCTCCATCCATTGACCAACGCATTGCAGATGAGCTGAAGCCGAGCACCAGGTTTCGCACTCTGGAGTTTCGTGCTCGTTCACCCCAAGATTACACGGGAGCGAGCGGGCTCAATCGCATGATCTATTCGGCTAACGGAGCACCGCTTGATCCGCGCGAAGATCCGCAAACAGCTGTGGACGAGCTATTCTTGGGTTTGGGCGCCAATCTTGCTCCAGGCATGGTCAGCGAGCGAGCCAAGCAGCGCCAGGCTCTGTTCACCCAACTGCACCAAGAGCTGAATGAGCTCACCCCGCGTTTGATCGCCGAGGACCGCCGTCAGCTCGAAGCTCTACGTGAATCCTGGAATAGCATCGGCAAACAAACGGCAACTCTTTCACTGCCAATCGCCGCGTGTGCGAGGCCGCTCGTGAGCGGAGTCACTGACTACGCGATGCTGGTCAAGACCCAACTGGACATCCTGGCCATGGCATTGGCTTGTGGCTTGACGCGGCTCGCCAGTTTTCAATTTTCTCAGGCGCGCAGCCCCTGGGTGCCCGATTTTCTCGGTGTTCCAGTCGATTTTCACGACGGAATTTCGCACCAAGTACCGCAGGCTCAGGGCCTCGGCCCCGGCGGGTATGCCATGCCTGATCCGGATCATCCCACGCCCGAACAGCTCGCAAATTTTCAAGTCCCCATTGAGCGCGCAACCACCGTGAACGTGTGGCTGGCCTCGCAAATTGCCTATCTCGCCGCTCAGCTACAGGCTAGCGTCGGCGCCAACGCAGAGCCACTCTTGAAGAGCAGTCTCTTGTGCTGGGGCAACGAGCTCGACAACGGCAACAGCCACAACCACAGCAACATGCCCTTGGTGCTCATCGGCGGCGCCGCCGGGCGTATCAAAACGGGTCAGTTAGTGGCCTATCCAGTTCTTTCACCCAACGCACAAGCCGGCACAGGCGCGCGCAGCCACAATGATTTACTCACGACCTTGGGCCAGGTAATGGGCGCCAATATTCAGAGCTTCGGCGATGCCGCGCTCAACCGAGGGGCGCTCTCGGAGATTTTGGTCTAGTCCGAATCGAAATCTCGATTCCTTCGGCAGGGTTGGCGTCTGGCTTGGCCGCTTCCGATCCGCCACTTCCGAGACTCGCAGAAGGACGTCCGTGGGGGAGTTCGCTCGAGCAAGCGGTTACAAGACACATTGAGATGAGCGCTACAGATTTCATGCTTGAGAAAGACCCGATCCTGGGTGGGTGAGCGCACCACGAGACGGTACCTGGCGCAGCGCCCAGTAACGCAACCCCCTGAGACTGGGTCAAAATTCTGAATTCCGGGAAAATTGCCATTTTACTGAAGAAACTACCACTCCCGCTCAGCGCCGGCTCATGCGTCGTTATGGGTTCGGTGCGGCGCGCCAGTTCGCAGGATACGTACGTTCGTAACCCGGCATCTGTGTGATTCGCGCGAGCCAGGCTGCGAGCGCAGGGTGTCTCGTCCCAAGAGGTAGGAACGGCAACTCAAGCGCGTTCGCGGCGGGCTCACTGGCTGCGCGCAGAACTGACTGGACGTGCGGAAACACCACGAAATCGGCGGCTGTCAGCGTGGCTCCCGCGAGATATTCGGATCTTTCGAGGAGTCGTTCCCGGGCAACCCGATCGAAGTACACCGGCAGAATGAATGCCTCGACTGCCTCATCAACATACGCTGTGTACTCGGACACATGGCACCAGATCGTTCCTGTCTCCTCGTCGGTCACCCCGAACAGTGCCCGCTCCGGATAGCGGCGCTCAAGGTAAGCGAGGATCGCGATCGATTCGGAGATCATAAACTCTCCGTCTGTTAACAGCGGCACTTTGCCGCGTGGGCTCCTCGCCAGGTGTGCTCCTGAGATTTCAACTCGCCCGCGGACATCGAAAGCACGCGCGTCGAATAAGGCAGCTCCTTGTGCGCGAGCGCGAGCTGAACCCTCCACGCATACGGGGCGGCTATAGGGCACCAGACGATGCTCGTTTGAGTCACGCACGCCGGCCTTGGTGACGCCCACGCTCCCGATATCCAGCTTCACACGTCGCGCGAGCAGCGAAATCAGGGCGTTTTTGCTGCGAGTGCTCGGCCCTGCTCGGCGCTCTGGCCCGCGTAGTCGAGAACTTGAATCACCCGTGTGGCAAGCTCCGGGGTGATCACCAGAGGCTCACCTTTGAAAAGGTGCTCGTGCAAATTCTGGTAGAACTTGTGACCTTCGCTCTTCTCCGAATTCACCTGAGTCACCACCGTCTGGCCTTTATCATCCTTGGTGTGAACCGAAACGTGGGAAAAATTCCACGTGATCGCACCCTTCGTACCCAGAATGCGAATCGCATCCTTGCCCGCCATGGCCACATCGCTCGCCGTGTGCGAAGCGATGGCGCGATCACCAAAGCGTACGATGGCTTCCAGCTCGTCTTCGTTCGTACTCTTCGTCCACACTTCCTTAACGCGAAAGCCGCTGATTTCAGTCATAGGATAGGGCATCACTTGCAGCATCCACTCCACAAAGTGCGCACCCCAGTCGAAGATGATCCCGCCGGAGATCTCCTTGGAGCTGCGCCACCACGTGCCCGGCTCGCTGTACCCACCTTGATGTGACTCCCAACGGAACGGGCGCCCGATCTTGGGGAGCTCGCGCACGATGGTCTGAATGCTGCCGTCCCAATGCCGGTTGTGGTAAGTCGTCAACAGAAGATCGCGTTTCTTCGCTTCAGCCATCATCAGTTCGCACTCCGCCACGTTGAGTGCGAAGGGCTTTTCGAGCACCACATGGCGGCCAGCGCGCAAGCACTGGAGCGCGACCTCGACGTGCAGATTGTGCGGCAAGATAATGGCAATCAGATCGACTTCACT
>JBBSBI010000141.1:0-14670 GCA_038251425.1 Polyangiales bacterium | reverse complement strand
GCCGAGCGGATGCTGGGCTACACGGCAGCCGAGGTGATGAACAAGATCACGCCGGCGGATATCTCCGATCCGCAGGAAGTGGTAGCGCGCGCAAAAGCGCTCAGTGTTGAGCTTGGAACTTCGATCACGCCTGGCTTCGAAGCGTTGGTGTTCAAGGCGTCGCGCGGGATCGAGGACATTTATGAGCTGACCTACATCCGCAAGGATGGCAGCCGCTTCCCAGCGGTGGTGTCGGTTACGGCCCTGCGGGACGCCCAGGATAGCATCATTGGCTATCTGCTCATCGGCACCGACAACACCGCGCGCCAGCAGGTCGAAGCCGAGAAGAGAAAGCTCGATCAGCGCCTGCGCGATCAGCAGTTCTACACGCGATCGCTGATCGAATCCAATATCGACGCGATCATCACCACCGACCCTTCCGGAATCATCACGGATGTCAACAAGCAGATGGAGGCGCTCACCGGCTGCACGCGCGATGAGCTGATCGGCGCGCCCTTCAAGGGTTTCTTCACCGATCCGGCGAGGGCCGAAGCCGGAATCAAGCTGGTGCTGGGCGAAAAAAAGCTCACCGACTACGAGCTGACGGTGCGCGGCTGCGAAGGGCAGAAAACGGTGGTGTCTTACAACGCGACCACGTTCTACGATCGCGACCGCACTCTGCAAGGCGTCTTTGCTGCCGCCCGCGACGTCACAGAGCGTAAGCGCGTGGAGCTGGAATTAAAGCACGCGAAGGCCGCGGCTGAGAGCGCGAGTCGCACCAAGTCGGAGTTTTTGGCGAGCATGAGTCATGAAATCCGAACGCCGATGAATGCCATCATGGGCATCGCCGATCTGCTGGCGAAGACGGAGCTTTCCCTCGAGCAGGACAAATACGTGCAGATCTTTCGTCGCGCGGGCGATAATCTCCTGAATCTGATCAACGACATCCTTGATCTCTCTAAGGTCGAAGCGTCGCAGCTCGAGCTGGAACAGACGGGCTTCTCGTTGACGGATCTCTTGGAGAAAGTGACGGAGATGGTCGAAGGCAGGGCACGCGAGAAGAGCTTGGCCCTCTTGTGTGAGGTCGCCCCGAACGTGCCATCCAGCCTGGTGGGAGATCCGACGCGGCTGCGGCAGGTGCTGCTCAATTTGATGGGCAACGCCATCAAGTTCACTGAAGAGGGTGAAGTGTCGCTGCACGTCACGTGCGAGCTGGATTCCACTGTCCCAACGGCACTCCGCTTCACGGTCTCGGATACCGGGGTAGGAATTCCGCCTGGGCAACTGGGCAGGATATTTGAACGATTCACACAAGCGGATTCCTCCACCACCCGCAGATTCGGGGGTTCGGGGCTCGGTCTCACGATCTCCAAGCGTTTGGTGGAGCTGATGGGTGGGAGCATTTTGTGCGAAAGCACGGTTGGGGAGGGAAGTGTCTTCTCTTTCGTCGTTCCGTTTGAGATGTGGGCGGGCGCTCCGGCGCGGATGGAAGTGTCGAGTGGCACCGGTTTTGACCGACCGTTGCCTGCGCTCAATATTCTTTTGGTCGAGGACTCCCCGGATAATGCCACGATCACGTTGGCTTATTTGCAGGAGACACCCTACCGGCTTGAAATCGCGGAGACTGGAGCGGTCGCTTGCGAGATGTTTAAAGCTGGCCACTACGACCTGGTGTTGATGGATCGCCAAATGCCCGTGATGGATGGATTGACCGCGACGCGGACGATCAGGGAGTGGGAACGAGCCAACGGTCGGATACCAACGCCGATCGTGGCTCTGACCGCCTCTGCCTTAAAGGGAGATCGCGAGAAGTGCTTAGCCGCGGGCTGCACCGGTTTCTTGACGAAGCCGATCAAACAAGAAGTGCTGCTGCGAGCGATCAAGGAGTACTCCACTGTTCCCACAAAGCCTGGACCGCTGGTGGAGACCGGACAGAAGGACCCAAACCTTACGCTGGCGTATCCTAAATTGGCGGCACTGATACCCGGGTTTCTAAAGAACCGAAGGCTAGATGTCATCACGATGCTGGATGCCCTCGGTCGGGGTGAATTTGAGATCGTTGCACGCTTGGGCCACGCCATGCGCGGCGTGGGCGCCAGTTTTGGATTTCAGGGCATCACAGACATCGGTGAAGCTCTGGAGCTTGGAGCCGGTTGCGCCGACATGGCTGCTTCCCGGAAGTTGGTCAACGACTTGTCCCTTTATTTGGACGGTGTGGATCCGGAGCAGAGCCCCTCGGCAGCTTGAGAGCCTCTGGTCGTGGCTGGGGGGTCTATTTGCTACAGTGAGGCAAAATGCCACGTATGCCCAGTGTTTCCGTGATAAGAACCGGAGTCCCAGCGCGCGGTGCAATGCACAAACGCCCCGCCGGGGCTGATCTGTACGTTTGGCACTGAACTTGCTCCCTACGCCGCCGAGGGACACGGGTCGCCCCCGAGTCAAGTGAAACCGTGAGTAGAATACTAGCAGTCGATGATGACCCAGATGTCTGTGCGCTGTTTCGTGAATGTCTAGAAGGGCAGGGGAATCGAGTTGAATCGTGTTCAACGCTGGCCGCCGCCTATGAGCTGTTGGCAGCGGAAGACTTTGACGTCGTCGTGGTCGATGTGCAGCTGAACGGCGAGAGCGGCCTCACGTTATGTGAATGGGTGAGGGAGAACCGAGCGGATGTGCCGGTTATCGTCGTCACCGGTTTCGGCAATCTGGATACGGCGGTGGCTGCGATTCGCGCGGGCGGATATGATTTTATTACGAAGCCGGTTGATATGGATTTGTTGAGTTTCTCTGTGCGACGCGCCGCGTTGCATCGAGAGCTTAAAGGAGAGGTTCGGCGGCTCAGGTTGGCGTCTACGGAGCACGTCGGTATCGAGGGCATGATTGGCGAGAGCGCGGCCATCAGGAAACTATCGAGCTTGATTCAGCGGGTAGCCAGCAGCGACGCTACCGTTTTGATCTCGGGCGAAAGCGGCACAGGAAAGGAGCTGATCGCCCACGCCTTGCATAAGACGAGTGAGCGCGCTCTGGGGCCCTTTGTGGCTGTTAACTGCGCAGCGCTGCCGTCGGAACTCCTGGAGAGCGAGCTCTTCGGGCACGAACGAGGCGCCTTCACCGATGCGCGGCAGGCGCGCGAGGGGCTCCTCCGGCAGGCAAACGGAGGAACGCTCTTTCTGGATGAGATCGGCGAAATGTCCTTGGGCATGCAGGTCAAGCTGTTGCGCGCCTTGCAGGAGCGCAAGGTGCGGCCGGTGGGAGGTTCGCAAGAGATCCCGTTCAATGCTCGGCTGGTTGTCGCCACGAATAGGGATCTTGAGAGCCAAGTGGAGGAGGGAAGATTTCGTGAGGACCTTTACTACCGCATCAACGTGGTGCGTTTGCATTCCCCCCCGCTGCGCTCCCGGGGCAGCGATGTGCTGCTTTTGGCTCAGCATTTCTTGGCCATGATCTCCAAGAGGAGTTCTCACCCGATGAAGGGAGTCTCTCCCGCCGCCGCCAAACGCCTGCTGGATTATGACTGGCCTGGCAATGTTCGTGAGCTCGAGAACACCATCGAACGTGCGATGGCATTGGCACAGTTTGATGAAATTGGGGTGGAAGACCTGCCCGAGAAGATCCAATCGCACCAAAGCACTCAGATTGTCATCAGTGGCAGCAATCCTGAAGAGCTCGTGTCGCTTGAAGAGCTCGAGAAGCGCTATATTTTGCGCGTGCTCACGGCTGTTTCGGGCAACAAAACCCAGGCTGCTAAGGTGCTCGAGCTCGATCGGCGAACGCTCTATCGAAAGCTCGACGGTTACGAACGTGCTGAACGCGTCGGTGACTGATCGAGCCCGTAGCGTAATGCCCCATTGAGGGTTGCTTGCGAAGCGTTAGCCTTCTGGCGACCCGAAATGCAGAGTTAGGCTCCAGATACTGCGTCATTCAGCTCTGCCTCACTGTTGGCGCGCCGCTTGCACCTGTGAGGGAAGCACGCGTCTTTCGCGCGAGCAGGTTACTCAAAATAGTAGGAGAATTTATGTTGCTTTTGAACCGGTTTCGAAGAGAAGCCAAAGTCTTAGGACTGCTCACGATAGGCGTAGCCTTAGCACCGCTTGGATGTGCTGGCGCTCAGGTCCCAACTCAGAGTGTGGCAGATGCGCGCTCATCGGCCGCTGCCGCTCAGGCAGTAGGGGCAGAAAAGGACCCACAAGCGGCCCTTCATTTGAAGATGGCCAACAACAGCTTGGCTCGTGCCGAGCGACTCATCGCTAATGACGACATGGACGAAGCTAAGCTCGCGCTGGGAGAAGCGAAGATCGACGCTGACCTAGCCTTCAAGCTTGCCACATTTGCTGAATCAAAACACAAAGTTGCTGAAGCGCAAACACAACTTCAGGAACTAAGCCAAGAAGCCGCAGGAGTAGCACAATGAAACTAATCGGAAAATTACCCTATTTAATGCTCGCACTCTTGCCAGTTGCTTGCGGGTCAAGTGCCGCGACTCAACAATTGGTCGATGCGCGTCGCGCCTACGATGTAGCCGCTCGGAGTGATGCGAGAACGCTCACGCCCGCCAAGCTCTTGGAGGCAGAAGACGCGTTGAAACGAGCCGAGGTCGCGCATCAGGATGACCCGGGTTCGCAGGAGGAGCGCCACTACGCCTACTTGGCTGAACGACGCGCCCAACTTGCGATCGTTGAAGCTCAGCTCACGTCTTCGCAACAGGCCCTCGCTAACCTCGGTGAGTCCCAGAAAGTAGTGACCAAGGAAGGCCTCCAAAATGCGCAAAGCCAGGTGCGAGCGCAGGACGGGCAGATCAACGATCTTCGCGCCAAGGAAACCCAGCTCAACAACAGTAAGGCGGCGCTCAAGGGCGAGCTTGCGACTGAGCGAGAAGCCCGCCTGAAGGCCGAAGCGACTGCTGCGGCTGCACTGCAGAGCCTGAAGGAAGTTGCTCAAATCAAGGAAGAGGCCAACACGCTCACGATCACGCTTTCGGGCGCGGTCCTGTTCGCCACGGGCCAAAAGACACTGCTGCCCATTGCGCAAAACGCTCTGAATAAGGTGGCTGAAGCGCTCAAGTTGCAGCGCTCAGATCATCACATCGTGGTGGCAGGCTACACCGATTCGAACGGCAGCGATGAGGCCAATCAACAGCTTTCGCTCGCGCGAGCGCAGGCTGTGCGCGAGTACATCGTCAGCCAAGGCATTGAAGGAAGCCGGATCTCTGCGGAAGGAAAAGGCGAAAGCGAGCCTGTGGCGGATAACAAGACGGCCGATGGCCGAGCCAACAATCGCCGCGTGGAAATCAAAGTCGGAGGTAACCCCCAGTCTGCCTCCACGACCAGTCGATAAGGGCGATCTAAGCTCGCGCCAGCTCCCTCCGAACCGCGGGGGGAGCGGGCGCGCAGTTTGATTAAGCCTTGGAGGCCTGGGCGTTGGCGATTTTGCTGATGGTAATGATGCTAACGAGGTGACCCTCGGAATCAACGACAGGAAGGCGCCGAATGTTCGCTCGTTGCATTAAATTCTCCACCTCCGCGAGCGTAGCATTCTGAGGGCAAGTGACAGGAGAGCGGGACATCGCTGCACCAACCCTGACATGGTGCAACGGCGTTCCTTGCGTGTAAGCCATGGCGACATCTCGGTCGGTGATGATGCCGACAGGTTGGCGCTCTTCGCCGATAACTACCACATATCCGACGTCGCATTCCCACATCATGCAAGCGGCTTGCTCAAGGGAGTCAGCTTCGAAACAGGCCTTGGGCGGGATTGATGTTTTAGTACTCATGGGTTTTTTCCTGAGACTGTTGATTGCTGCCTTCAGATTTGGAGCCGCTGTTGAGTGAACAATGATAGTAAGCATGCTTACTATCTCAATTTGCCTCGGAAGGCATTCTCGCCTAGTGAGGCATCGCAGGGCACTGCAAGGAACGAACCAGCCGCGCAGCATTGAATCACGGCGGGTGCATAGAAGAGGCGCGGTGGGGTCTTACGGTGTCTGCGAGTCGCGTGTACTAATGGAACTAATTGATGACGAAACAAGCGAGCGAAGGTGAAGAAGATGGGGTTCAGTTTGAACGGCGTTACAGCATGGCGCGGCTGGTTTCGAGTTTGGCGCACGCGCTTGGCACCCCGCTTCAAGTGATCTCGGGGCGAGCAACCCTTGCGCACGCCGCGACGGATCTGGAAGGCGCGCGCGCTCAGCTCGGGATCATTACGCGCAAGTGTTTGGAAGTTGCTGCTCTGCTGCAGAAGTCGGTACTTCAGCTGCGGGGGCCAGAACCCGAGCTTCAAACGGCCGATTTAGTCCCACGTTTACGGGGCATTTTTGAGGATGCGGACTTCAAATCACGGCTTGATATCGTGTGGGAGTCAGAGTTTCCGGTAACTTGGGTTGGGATGTTTGCCGCACCACTGTTGGAGCAGACCGTAAGAAGCTTACTCGCGTCGGCCCTGCGTCGCACGACTGCTTCGCTCGCTGTATCAGTGTCTCGCTCAGCGCAGAACGGCGAAGCGATGATTCTGGTGGTTGATTGCGTATGGCAGGGCGCGCCGATCGACCGAGGCACTGTGGCGTTCCTGCTCGAGCCGTGGAAAGCGTTTGAGGGCAGTCGAGAAGCCTGGGCGGAGGCCTTAGATTTTCTCGCGCCCCATGAGGCCGCGCGACAGACGGGCGCCACACTGTCCTTTCCGACTCAACGTGGTGTCCGGCTGGAGTGGCCGATCGTGGCTTCATCGCATTCGAGCTAAGACGTGGGCCGGATGGCATAGTGCGTGCTTTCGGTAGGCATTCGGTTCCCCCAATGCCAACACTACCCACCACCCCCCCGCAGCCCTCCAGTGTTCCTCCCACTTGTCCGCGCTGTCGGGCGAAGACTCGTCGATCCCGTAGGCGCGGAATTCTCGAGCGCTTTTTTAGCGTTTTCGCGCTGCTGCCGTTCCGTTGCTCCGACTGTCAATTCAGGTTCGCGCGCTTCTATGTCGATGGGATCAGAAGATGAACTGCTAGCTTCGTTCCGAGCACGGGGCGGTCACTCGCGGGCGTCGTGTCACGGATCCAAATCATCGAACACCCGATCCACCGCTGGGTGGTGTTCGACCGACGTTCCTCCCGGGCGTAGCCAGGCCACACACAGCACAACAGTCGTGGTCAGACCGAGAACCAATGCGCCATAGGCGACGAAGGGATACCCGAAGGCGAGGGCGAGACCGAAAACCGCTGACACGAGTAAGAATAGGACGACAATGCCTAACCAATGACGTTTCATGCAGTGCTCCTCAGGTTTCCAGATGAATTGTCTTTGGCGCAAGCTGTGACGGCTTGTCCTGGAGATGGCGTGTTAGAAGGCCTATGGCCAATTGAGCAGCCACCCCCATCCAAGCTCTTTGTTGGCGTTGCTGAGGCGCAACCATGCGGATCTGTAGAATGGGCCTGCGGGCACCCGAGTTGCGAGCGATCAGCAGAACAGCCACACCTGCTGCCAAAAGCACCGTACCAAAAAGCAACGGCTTCCCAAACTCCCTCACGCGTTCCACCACGCGTTCTGAGGCATTCGACACTGCAACGAGCGTATGGTTGAAGTGCGCTCGAGCGTCGATCAGCTCCCGCTCTGCCTGGCTTCGGTTACTCACAACATTCTGTTCTTGCATGCTGGATTGGTTCATATTTACTCCCGAATCTGGATCTTGGACGAGATGAACTGGCGTGGCGCGGAGGCTACTTTTCGCCAACTCGTCACGGCCAGAACGCCACTACAGGCTGCTGCCACGTATGGAATGGCTAACGCAAGAATCGCTAACGTTTGGCTGAGATGGCCGAACAAAAGAGGGGAAAGGACCGTCAATATCAACCCCGCCTGCAACATCACGAGCGCGAAGGCCCCAAGCGCAACCGCCAGCGCTGCCTGAACCGCAAAGTCTCCCACATGGGCCAGCCCAACCTTCATTTCGGCGCGGAAAAGGCGAAGCGCTCCCTGCACGACCTCGGTTGAAGCATGTGCAATGTTCCCTGTATATTCTTGAGCCACGTCGCCCCAGCTTGCACTCACCGTGCCAGCTTGAGCAGAGGCTGGCCCACGAATTGCTAGGTGCTGAGCAAATTGGCGCGAGCTTGTTCGTGCTTAAAAGGAAGGTTCTCTCCTCATGCAATTCTCAAAATTACTCATAACACTCGGCAGCGCCATCGCTTCTACGCGACTTGCTCGCGGGGTATCATCCTACGATATTAACGATCTGCTCGGCGTGGTCGGGCTCTCTCGGCGTGAAAGCCATCTAGGGCGTGGCATCTTGCTGTTTGGCGGTGGCGCTCTTGCCGGTGCTGGTGTGGCGTTGTTGCTGGCTCCGGACAGCGGGCGAAACACTCGGAAAATGTTGAGTGCGCGTCTCGATAAGCTGACGGACGCCGCCTCAGATACATTGCGTGATCTGCAAGAGGAAGTGCCAGCGCTTTTAGGCCGGGAGCCAGCGTCGCACGTGCCCGGTCAACAGAATCAGCGAAAAACTTCAAATCAAGATGTAGCTCACAGCTCGAGCTGAGCTGATTCAAGCGCAGGAGGTCAGCGTCATCAGGCGCTGGCCTCGCAGGCTTTCACGCTCATTGGGTGAAGCGTGTGTGCAAGCTGTCCATAACCGTGCGCTGCGCTGCGATTTCGGTTGCCAGCGACAGCACGTGATGCCTTTGTTCGGCGTTCTCTAAGGTCCCCGCCAATGTGATCGCGCCGTCTGTAACGGTGATCGTTAGCTTGGAGGTGTCGAGCCCAAGCTCACTTGCCAGGCGTGCGCGAAGTCCAGCCAGCAGTGCCTCATTTTCGCCGCTAAAACCGACGGCACCCCTGTTTTGGTAGCCATTGAGTTCAGGATTGTCAGAGGTCGCAGCAGTCCCATCGCTGCTCTTGGGAAGGCTCATTGCTTCTGGCACAGGAGGGTCAGCAGGCATATCATTGTCCGCAGCAACATTCGTGCCGCCGCACATCAGAATTGTGGCGATTGGCATACAAACTGCTTGGCCATCGGGCATGGAAGCAACTTCAGGCAACGAACAGGCTCTCGGAAAGATGAGAAGATTGAGGCTAATCTGTTGCCAGGTCAGCATAGCGTTTTCCACACTGACGGCGGTTCTTTTCTCGAGCGAAGCAGGAATGGCGCGGGTGAGCATTGGCGCTGATCTGGATCCGCTGGTCATTCCCTTTGATGGTGCAGGCAGTGATGGGGCAACTAACGGCGTGGGAGTGGCGCTCCGCCTTGGCTCGCAGGTCAAACTGCCCATGATCGCACTCACGCCGGAGCTGGTGCTTCGGGCTGACTCTTTCGGCAACGGCCCTGATATTTATCGCGGGCTTATCGGCATGCGCTTGGGTCTCAGCGAAGTGCTGAGGCCTGGGGTTATGGCGCATATTGGAGCTGGAAATTTTTCGTACGGGGCGGATAAATACACAGCGTTAAGCTATGATGCTGGGATATTTCTTGATTTTACGCTGCTCCCTCTCCTGGATATTGGAGGTCACGCTACGTACAACTATTTAGCCGCCGGAAGCGGCCTGCCAGCATTCGATTGGGGAGCCTTGGGCGTCCACGCGAATTTGGTTTTCTAAGGTATTTTCCTGTCAAAATCCTGGACCCACACAATGAACTGGTACATTTTTCGCCCGAGGCAAATTCCCCGACTGCGGCACGCCACCCCACCCTTAGCTTGGCGCGTTCGTGCGAACTGTGGCGCAACGATGACAGGCCCAAGGTGAGCACAGCTCTTGTCGAACTGCTCAGCGAGCGCCGCAAGTCGATCATCGATAGGTTCTTCTCAGCTCTGCGGCAACGCGATCTCCCCTCGGACAACCTGCCGAGTTCCGCTCTTGTCAATACCCTGCCCTTGTTTCTCGAAGAGTTGACTCATTCTATGCGTGACACAGAGGCGCTTTCGGAAGAGTCGATCACGCCGCGGGAGCATGGGGAGCAACGGTGGGTGCGCGGGTTCGATCTCTCTGCCCTTGTCCGCGAATACGGCGTCTTGCATCGCTGTATGCTGGAGGAAGCTGACGCCGCGTCGCTTGTCATTTCTAACAAAGAATTTGTTCAGCTTGCCAATTGTATCAACGTCGGGATCGCGGAGGCGGTTAAGGAGTTCACGCGTTTGGAGGCCAAACGTCGGGATGAGCTTTCGCAAAGCGTCAAGGAGTCAGGTGAAAGAGCTGACACGAGTGACCATGCACTCCACGATTTCGTCGAGAACCTTGCGGATCTGGCTTGGTCCGCGCGCCCGGATGGGTACATCGACTTTTTTAATCGGCGTTGGTACGAGTACACTGGGACTTCGTTTGACGAGGTGAAAGGGTGGGGATGGGAGAAGGTTCACGAAGGAACGCTTCTGCCTGAAGTCGTCACCCGCTGGAGGCTGAGCCTGACGACACTCGAACCCTTTGAGATGGAGCATCAGTTGCGCAGCGCCGCTGGCCACTTTCGTTGGTTTTTGACGCGAGCGCACCCTCTTCGTGATCGTGATGGGAACGTCACGCGTTGGTTTGGCACCAGCACCGATATCGACGACCGGCGGCAGGCGGAGTTGGATCGCGCTCAACTTCTCGAGCGTGAGCAACGCGCGCGTCGTGATGCGGAGCGGCTCAATCGACTCAAAGATGAATTCCTTGCGACGGTGAGTCATGAACTCCGAACGCCTCTCCAAGCGATGATGGGTTGGGCACACATTCTGAGGAACGAGAATGTTGATCGCGAGCAATTGCGAAAAGGCCTCGAAACGATCGAAAGAAACGCTAAAGCTCAGTCCCAGCTGATTGACGACATTCTGGACGTGTCGAGCATTATCGCTGGGAAAGTGCGGATCCGGGCGGACACCTTCGATGTGGCCAGCGTCATCGAAGCAGCGCTTAAGACAGTGCGGCCAGCATCTCGTGCCAAAGGGGTGGAGGTGGTATCCAATCTCCCACTCGACTCGGGCAGTATGGTTGGCGATGCCGACCGCCTTCAGCAAGTGGTGTGGAATCTCCTGTCGAACGCAGTGAAATTCACACCGCGCGGAGGGAAGGTAACGATCGGCGTCCACCGCCGCGATTCTCAGTTGGCAATCACGGTGAGCGACACGGGCAACGGCATTTCCGAGGAGTTCCTACCGTCGGTATTCGAGCGCTTCAGGCAGGCTGATTCTGGGTCCAACCGCACCTTCGGCGGGCTCGGGCTCGGCCTTGCAATCGTTCGCCATCTGGTAGAGCTTCATGGCGGCACCGTTGAAGCGGCCAGCGCTGGTGAGGGCAAAGGTTCAACGTTTGTGGTGCAGCTTCCCATTCGTGCCACGGGAATTACGCGCGAAGAGTTGGAGTCGCTTAACGCAAGTCAGCCACCACTTCGTCGCGTTCTAGACGGGATTCGGGTGCTTGTGGTGGACGACGAAGCGGACGCGCGCGAGCTGCTCGTCCTTATTATTAAGGAGTACGGTGCCGAGGCAGTCCAAGCCTCCTCAGCACGCGACGCATTGGCCCAGCTCCAGCAGGGGACCTTTGACGTTTTGGTGAGTGATATTGGAATGCCGGGTGAAGATGGCTACGTCCTGATTCGCCAGGTGCGCGCGCTGGGGGATATTATGCGGAGTGGCATTCCCGCGCTCGCGCTCACGGCGTATGCGCGGGCTGAGGATCGCAGACGCGCTCTTGGCGCTGGTTTTCAAATGCACATCGCCAAACCGATGGATGCCGACAGGGTGATCGCGGCCATCGCGCAATTGGCCGAACGCGGTCCGCCCGCACTCAATCCGCGCGCCGCCTAGTTTGTCCAGATCCCCGCGCTCGGCGTCAGTGCCACGCTGTGGCGCTTTGCCCCCAGCGAGAAAGTGTCCCGAACCAAGAATCCGAGTTCAATGAGCGGAAATGGTTCGAACCCCAACGTGGCATCAGCATTGCAATGGTGCCAAGTGCGCTTCGTCTCGAAGTGTGAATCGTTTTGAATCAAAGCAAGGAAGAGCACCGCTTATGTTAACTATTCTTCTAATCGTGTTCGTGCTCATTGCTCTTGGGGCTGCGCCCGTCTGGCCCCATAGTCGCAATTGGGGCTATTTTCCAAGCGGTGCATTGGGCATCGTTGCCATCGTTGTGTTGATCCTGCTCTTCACGGGTGGCGGAATGCATAACTTCACCGGCGGAATGCATCGATGAAACCTACTCTGAATAGCAACGGCGAATCGCGCGGGAGTCACGGGTTCAGAAGAGTCTCCGCTCTCACCGCGGGCATCATCGCAGTAGCCCTATTTTTAGGCTCAAAACCAGCGCAGGCTGCCGGGGAGATGTCTTCGCGCCGGGGCACGCCGCGCTTTGATTTGCACGTCGACTTCGGCTGGCGGCAGGCTTACGGCGTCGGTGGTCGATTGGAGTTCCCAATCGTTCCAGAGGGGCTTCTGGAGAGGGCGGATGATGATCTGACTCTCAGTCTGGGTGCGGAGGTCTTCTTCCCCGAGAATCGATATGGCGCCTCGGTCTGGCCACTCGGGGCCCTGCAGTGGAACTTCTACCTCTCGGATCGTTGGTCCGTTTTTCCAGAGCTCGGCGTCGTAGGTTTCGCGGGTGACGACCACCACCACGACTTCGTGCACACCGGCCCCATTATCGCGCCCTTCCTGGGCTTCGGAGCGCGCCTCCATATCTCGCCGCGGGCCGCTCTTCTGGCCCGAGTCAGTTGGCCGGCAGGGTTCCAGCTTGGCGTCGCATTCTAGCGGAGCGATTCATGCTGTGTGGTGCCATGGGTCGGCTCACGCGCCGTGAGAACCACGGCCACGCACGGTATTGACGGCGGTCAGACACAGTGCCAACCAGGCAACGCTCAGGGCGACCGCAGCCAGAACATCGCTCAGGTAATGAAGGCCTAAATACAAGCGGCTGAGGCCCACCAGCGCGACGACTAAGCCCAGCAGAATGACGAGCAACACGCGCCCTAGCCAATTCTTGATCTGCGTGAGTAGGAGCGCGCCGAAGGTGCCGTAGAAAAGCATCGCTGCTGCAGTGTGGCAACTCGGGAAACTGTAGGTTGCGAGAGTGAGCAACGGATCAGTAAAGCTCGGACGAGCACGCCGAAAGGCATGCTTCATTGCCACATTTAGCAGCATTCCTCCAGGCACCGTTAATGCCAAAGCCAAGAGCCAATACCAGTTTCGTTTATAGAGTAGCCACAGCGCAAGTGTTGACGCCATGATGGTGATGCCGATCACGTCGTGTGCGTCGGAGATGGCTAGCATCACGTTCGTCAGGCCCGGCGTGCTGCGTGCATGAAACCACTCGGCGACCTGCTCATCGAGCACCGTCAGCGGGTCGCTGGTGACCACGTCCTCGGCAATCCCACCGAACAACCACGCTGCCGCCACGAGGATCGTCGCGCCAAGCGTGAGGCTGAATCCCAGGTAACTACCCCGGGATAGGCGTCGCCGGACGAAGGCCGTCGCCTTACCCCAGCTCACGGCCTAACCCATCGCTGATGGTCGCGTCGTCGCGACAATGGGAAGTCATTCGTGATGCACTCTTAGCACGCGATCTCATCATCCGTCTCATTGCGGCTATCCCCGCCGTCTGCGAGTTTTTGCAAGGCGTTGCCTGGCGGGCAGCCCGAGGCTAGCTTTCTCCGTGGCATGGCCGAGCTCACGCAACAATTAGAGGCGCACCGCGTGCCTTTGACGGCTTATTGCTACCGTATGCTGGGTTCTGTCGTCGACGCCGACGATGCGACGCAAGACACGCTGGTGCGCGCGTGGCGGGGCATGAACACGTTTGATGAACGATCGTCCTTGCGGACGTGGTTGTACAAGATCGCGACCAACGTCTGTTTGGACGCGCTGTCAGCGCGATCGCGTCGGGAACGCCCGATCGATATTGCAGCAGCCGGAACCACCGAAGACGATCTGGCCACTCGCCCGCGCGAGCATTGGCTGGAACCGATTCCCGACGCGCTTGCCGTGCCCGCGGATGCGGATCCGGCGCAGCAGTTGTTCCTCAAGGAAAGCATCCGTTTGGCGTTTGTGGCCGCGGTTCAATATTTGGCGCCCAAGCAGCGTGCGGTCCTTCTGCTCACTGACGTGTTGGGCTGCTCCGCCGCGGACGTAGCGGCTCGGTCGTGGGCACGCTATGGCGTTGTGGACAGTGTTCAAGTCGAAGGGCTGGGTCGCGGCGAAGTCCGCGACGCGGACGCGTGCGTCGGCGGAGAAGTCTCCACGCAAGGCGCGTCGATGACTGCGGCCCCCTCGCGGCTGGGATCCGGCATTGGGCGCGGGCTTACGGTCGTCGTCGCAGGGGTCCTGCTGATGGACGCGGGGATGAAGCTCGCTCAGATGCCGGTTTCCGTCAGGAGTGGCTCGGCCCGTTCCGTAAGCAATGGGAGCGTCGCTTCGATGCACTCGATTCGTTCCTCAAGAAGAAGCAATCCAAACGCAAAAAAGGAGAGCCCAGATGATGACGAAGACCAAGACCACGATCGATCACACGACCTTCACGATCACCTTCCAGCGATCATTGTCCGTTCCCCGCGAAGAGGTGTTTGACGCATGGACGGACGCCGATCAGATCAAGGAGTGGTGGGACCCGACCGGGACGCCGCTCGCCGACTGCGCTGTTGATCTGCGGCCCGGGGGCGCTTTCTGCTTCACGACGGCCTCGACTCACGCTCCGCCTTTCGCGGGCACCTACGAGAGTGTGGAGCGGCCTGCCGAGCTCGTCTTCCACGCGATGGGCG
>JBBSBI010000140.1:0-14847 GCA_038251425.1 Polyangiales bacterium | reverse complement strand
GTGCCTTGATTGGGGGGAACGGATTCGCTCATGGCTCGGCTTAGAGGATGAAAGTGCTGGCGCCCCGCCGCACTCCCCCGAAGTCTATACCCGTGCGCAGAAATGGATCTGGTAAATAGTTGCGTTACGGTGCTTTCGGCCCAGGCCGCTCAGCTCAGTTGCCCAGCGTGAAGGGCAGGCGTTCGCACCACGCTAGGTAGCTCTTGAGGAGTAAGTCCCTCCGCCACCCCACCAAGCCTTCGGCCCCGTCTGCCGCTCCGGTGCCCAAAAGTATGCTGTCTCGCACCTGGCGCATCACTTTTTGTGGCAGTGCGGCCTCGGGGGAGACACGGAGCTCAACGCACAGCTCGGCCCGAACCCAGCTCAACCAAGCGTCCAGCCTCACCTGCTCGAAGGTGCCGTACGGGGGCGGCTCAATCGGGACAAAATCCTCAGCCTTGGCGCTTTCCGCGGCGCGTTTGAGGCGCCCCACGATGTCACGCCCCTGCCGCTCCACCCAGAATCGCGGCACGCCTTTGATGCGCCCCAAATCCTCAGCCGTGTCCGGCATGCGGCTGGCGATGGCGAGCAGCGTCTTGCTCTCGGGCACATCTTTGCGAGCTCGAGGCTCGAGTGCGTTGTACCAGTCGATCAGTGCCAACAGGCCGGCTTGGCTTCGGGCATCCAGCTGCCAAGCGTTCCTAAAGGAATCGAGGCCGATTTTGGTGAGCAGAGGCTTCTCGGGCCAAACCGCCTCTGCCGACGCCTGCTGGATAAGGGCCGCGCGGTCGTGCTCCGCCGCACTCCTCGAAAGCGCTGTATGCAGGGCGGGGAGGTATTCTACGTCATCCGCGGCGTACGCGATTTGAGCTGCGGGCAATGGGCGCCGCAGCCAATCATCCGCTTGATAACCTTTGGATACCCGGACTTTGAGGAGCTTGTGAAGTAGGTACGGAAGCGAAACGGAATACTCGGCGCTCAACAGCGACCAAGCGACCTGCGTGTCGAACACTCGTGGACGTTGTTGGATGCGAAGCGTGTCGCACACGAGCGTTACATCTTGCGAGCCCGCATGCAGCACCCACAAAACGTTCGGGTCACCGAGGATGCGCGCGAGCGCTCCGAGGCCGGGCAAGCTGAGGGCGTCGATCACATACACCTCTTTGCCGCGGCTCAGCTGCAGCAGCGATAAAATCGTGCCTTTTCGCGAGGAGTCGAATTCGGTGTCCAGGTAGACGACCTCCGCTCCCGTGAGCTCGGCAATCGCCGCATCCAGGGCACTTTCAGTTTCGACCCAGCGCATGGCCGCCGTCTACCACGTGGCAGAGCCGGATAACGCGTGAAATCCTCAGCAAACGGCCTGCGCTTCGCGTTGGGGGCCAAACCCACGTGCTTCACGCAGTTCGCCCGCTTGACTCCGACCGAAACATGGGAGACCAGAAGACCCCTTGGCGGCCAGTTATTTCGACGTAGACGGCACTCTCGTGGGGACCAACTTGGTCCATCCGACGGTTTTCTATTTGCTGAATCAGGGCACCCCCCTGCAGACGGCAATGCGCGTCGGCCGAGCGCTCGTGCGTGCGCCGAGAATGATCCTGGCCGAGATGGCGGATCGCCGTCTGTTCAATGAGCTGCTCTACAATTCTTACCAGGGCATGAGCGAAGATCGCCTGCTGCTGCTTGGCAAAGAAGCCTACCAAAAGGTGATGCGGCCTTCGATCTATCCGTTCGCCGCGAGCTTGGTCAAAAAGAGCCGCGATAACGGCAATCGCGTCGTCTTTGTGTCTGGGGCGCTCGATTGCGTCATCAGCCACATGGCAACGGAGCTCGGGGCCGATGAGGTGATCGCGAACCGCCTGGAAATCAAGGACGGGATTGCGACGGGAAAGATCTTGAAACCCGTGGTGGCCGGTCCGGAAAAGGCGCGTTTGATCCGCGAGCACGCGCGCGACAACGGGTTTGATCTCAATGAATGCTTCGCGTTTAGCGACAGCTATTCGGATGTGCCCATGCTGAGCGTGGTGGGGCACCCGGCGGTCGTCAATCCAGACAGGCGGCTAGCACTTCTGGCACGCGCTTATTCTTGGCCGAGCTTCAACCTGAAACAAGCCTTATGAATCATCCTTCGGTCATCACTCTTGAGCACGATAGTGCCCCTCGCGTCTTATTTTCAGGCGATCGCTTGGTCGAGGTAGATCTGCCGGCGGGCACCCGCTGTGTGTATCCGAAGCCGCCACTTGAGCCGCTGAAAGACGTGAACGCCGCCATTCGCTACGCGCTCAATCACCCACTCGGGATGGACCCGCTGTACGCGCTCCTGACCCCCGGGATGAAGGTAACGATCGCCATCGATGACATCTCGTTGCCATTGCCGCCGATGCGTGCGCCGGATGCGCGCCAGAGCGTCCTTGAGATTGTGCTCGCGATGCTTTCCGACCACGGAGTGGACGATGTGGAGATGATCATCGCCACCGGCATTCACCGGCGGATGAAGGGTCATGAAATCCGCCACATCGTGGGTAAGCGTATCTTTGACGCCTACTACCCCGATCGCCTCTACAATCACGACGCTGAAGATCATGACAATCTCGTAGAGATCGGGACGACCGAGCACGGGGATGTGTTGGAGCTGAACCGGCGCGCGGCGGAGAGCGATCTCGTTATCTACGTGAACTTGAACTTCGTTCCGATGAATGGCGGGCACAAATCGGTGGCGGTTGGGCTCTGCAGTTATAAGAGCCTGGTGCCGCACCACAATCCGCACACGATCCGCGGCTCCAACAGCTACATGGATCCGAGCAATTCGAAGCTCGCTTCAGACATCAGCATCATGGGGCGTTTGGCGCACCAAAAGCTCAAGATTTTCACCATTGAAACCACGGTGAACAATCGCATGTTTGACCGTCCGCTTGAGTTCCTCATGAAAAATGAGGACGACCTCTCGGCGAGTGAGCGAGCGATGCAGAAGGCGCTGGTGGTGGCCACGAGCAAGCTCCCCCAGGCGGCGCGCCAGGCGATCTTTGACCGCTTTCCAGCACCGTATGGCGTGACGGGTGTTTTTGCGGGCGCCACCGAAGAAGTCCACAAGAAGACCGTCGAGCGCTCCTTTGAGCAATACTTGGTGCCCTTCGAAGGACAAGCGGACGTGCTCGTGACGGGCATCCCGTACATCAGCCCCTACAACGTGCACGCGTTCTTGAATCCGCTGCTCGTGCAGGTGTTAGCCCAAGGTTATCTGTTCAACATGTACCGCGGCGCACCGATGGTGAAGCCAGGCGGTACGCTCATCATCACTCACCCGTGCACTGACAAGTTCGATCATGAACAGCACGCCCCCTACATCGAATTTTTTCACCGGATCTTGCCTGAAACGCGGGATGCGCTGGAGCTCAAGCACAAGTACGAGTCCAAGTTTGCCAACAACGAGGCGTACATCCACATGTATCGCACAGGCCACGCCTACCACCCGGCACATCCGTTTTTCATGTGGTATTGGGGCGAAAATGGCCGGCAGCACTTGGGGCGCGTGATCGTGGTGGGGGCTGATAATGAGTACATTCCCAAACTGATGGGTTGGGAAACGGCTCCCACGATGGATGAGGCTCTGTATCGCGCGAAGGGTGGTGTCGAGCGAACGCTGGATGTTGCTTGCCTGCACGTTCCGCCGATCGTGATGGCGGATGTCACGATCCCGGGGGCCTCTGGGGGAGCTCTGTGAGCGACGAGCGAGACAGCTCGGTGAAGCTGAAGTCAGCGCCGCCGTTGGACACTGCGCGACCGCTGGAGCTTGCGCGCGTACTTTCAGGAAAACGCTTGGTGGTGGTGGGCGGAACCGGCTTTCTCGGTAAAGTTTGGTGGTCATTCCTGCTCGCGAAATTTCCGCAGATCGACCGCATCTATTTGGTCGTTCGCAGGAAGGCGGGCCAAACAGCGAACGAACGCTTCGCGAGCGAGATCGCGACGAGCGAGGTGTTGCGGCCACTTCGGGAGGCGCATGGCGACAAGTTCGACGCCTTCTTAGAAGCGAAGGTGGTGGTGATCGAAGGCGACGTAGTTCGGCCTTTTTGCGGCGTTTCGGCTGAGATTCGCGACGAGCTGCGCGGAAATATCGATGCCGTCGTGAACGCCGCAGGCGTGGTGGATTTCGATCCGCCGCTCGACGAAGGGCTCGAAGTGAACGCCTTTGGCGTGCAGAATCTAGTCGAGCTCGCCAGAGATCTCGGGCAAGCGTCGCTGTTGCACACGAGCACCTGCTACGTCGCCGGTGATCGCACGGGCAACATCGCCGAGACGGACCCGCGGGACTTTCCCTTTCCGCGCGCGGCTGATCTGGATCGCATGCACTGGGATCCTGACCGCGAGATCGCCGAGTGCTTGGACGTGGTGGAGCAGGCACGGCACCGTGCGGGCGACGCCTTTCGTCAGAGTCGCTTCTTAGATGAAGCCAAAAAGAATCTGCGTGAAAATGGCGAACCAGGCCGCGGCCGCGCGCTCGAGGATGAAGTGCAGCGCGTGAAGCGCAAGTTCGTGGAGGGGCAGCTGTCAGAAATGGGCATGGAACGCGCCCGTTTTTGGGGGTTTCCGAATACGTACACGTACACGAAATCGATCGGTGAGCAGATCGTGGCCCGCTCGGGTTTGAATTGGACGATTGTGCGGCCGGCCATCGTTGAGTCCACCTGTTTTTATCCGTTTCCAGGCTGGAACGAGGGCGTTAATACGAGCGCGCCGCTCATCTATATTTTGCGGCAAGGCGGGCTCCAAATCCCTGGCTCCGATCACAGTCTAGATGTGATCCCCTGCGACATGGTCGCCGCCGGGTTAACGCTGGCTTTGGCTGAGCTATTGGAGGGGCAGCCGAAGCGCGTGTATCAGCTGGGCTCGGGCGACACCAATCCCTGCAGCATGCGCCGCTTCATTGAGCTCACAGGGCTCTACAAGCGCCGCTATTATCAGGAAACCGGTAAGGGCGGGCCCCTCATGAGTTTCCTACAGGCCCACTTCGAAGGCTCCGTGGTTTCGAGCCAGGAGTTCGAACGCTTTGGACCGCACGTGATCGCGAACGGCGCCGAGCAGCTCTCAACGCTGCTCAACAAAGCCGCCTTCGGTCCGCTGAAGCCATTCTTGAGGCCGGCATCCAGTTCGCTCCAGCAATTTGCCGATCAGCAACGCAAGGTTGGGAAGATCTTGCAAGTGTTCGTGCCGTTTGCAGCCGAGTACGATTACACGTTTCGCTGCCAGAATACGCGCGATGCTTTTGCGCGCCTGAGCGCCGCCGATAAGGAACTGATCCCCTGGGCGCCGGAGAGCATCAATTGGCGCGAGTGGTTCTTGAATGTCCACATTCCCGGCCTCGAAAAATGGGTCTTTCCGCAAATTGACAAGCGCCTGAAGCGCCCGAAGCGCGCCCCGAGGCGGCACGAGACGTTGCCGGCACTGCTGGATGAGATTGCCGAGCGTTATGATTTGGCGGTTGCCCTGCAGCGAGTGGAAACGGACGGCCTGAGCAGGATCAGTTTTCGTGAGTGGCGGCAATTGTCGTTAGCCTGTGCTGCTAGGCTCAAGCAGCTGGGTGTGAAGCCTGGCGATCGCGTGCTGTTGGCGGCCCAGAATCATCCGAATTGGCCAATCGCCTTGTTTGGCGTGTTCGCCTTGGGGGCCACCGTGGTGCCACTCGATGCCGCGATTGAGCCGAATATCGCCGAGAATCTTGCGCAAGCCTCCGGGGCGCAGATCCTGATGGGTGATGCGAAGTCTGTAGCTCGGCTGGCTCCCCTTGAAGGCAAGGTCCGCTTGCTGGAAATTCGCGAGTTATGCGCTCCCGGGCCCCAAGCAGAAATCGCCGAGATCGATCCGGAGTCGGTCGCTGCGTTGATCTACACGAGCGGCACCACGGGCAATCCCAAGGGTGTGCAGCTCTCACACGTGAACCTCACGTCGCTCGTGGCGTCGCTGGCCCCGCTATTTCCACTCTCGAAGGGTGATCGCATTTTAAGTGTGTTGCCCCTGCACCACACGTTTGAGTTAACCTGTGGCTTGCTGTTGCCGCTGTCGCGCGGTGCGCGTGTGGTCTACTTGGATGAGTTGAATGGTGAACGCCTGGAGCACGCACTCAAGGCCGGCAGAATCACGGGCCTGGTGGGTGTGCCGGCGCTCTGGGAGATGCTGGAACGCCGCATTTCGGCCAAGGTCCTCGAGCGGGGGCGTCTGGCTTCCTATTTCTTCGATGTGGCCGCTGAGCTCAATCGCTCGCTGGGTAAGAATTTAGGAGTCGACCTCGGGCGTACGCTGTTTGGTCCCGTCCACCAGGGCTTGGGTGGCCACCTCAGATTCTTGGTGAGTGGTGGCGCGGCTCTGCCCGAGAAGACGCAACAGATGTTCGCCGGACTTGGGTTGCACTTGGCTGAAGGCTACGGCTTGACCGAGGCTTCCCCGGTGCTCACGGTCGCGCCTGGGGGCCCAAAGACCAAGCCCGGGCACGTCGGCAAGGCTATTCCAGGAGTGGAGATCCGCATTGATGAACCCAATCCCGAAGGGATCGGCGAGGTGGTCGCGCGTGGCCCCAATGTGATGATCGGGTACACAGACCAAGAGGCGACAAGCCAAGTCATCGACAAGGACGGCTGGCTCCACACGGGTGATCTCGGAAAGCTGGATCGCAAGGGCAACGTCATCATCGTTGGCCGAGCGAAAGATACGATCGTTACTTCGGCTGGGGAGAATATCTATCCCGACGACGTCGAGACTCAGCTCGGCCGAGTGGAGCACATCAAGGAGCTAGCGATAGTTGGCGTGTCAGATGGCAGTCGCGTTGAGCGAGTGGCTTGCGTCGCGGTCGTCGAGGCAGATCCCGCACTTGAGCGTGGTGAGCGTCACGCTCGCGGACGCGCGGCCTTGAATCGAGCCTTCAGTGCTTTGCCCAATGTGGCACGGCCCTCCGTGGTCGCGCTGCTGGACGTAGATTTGCCGAGAACTGCGACGCGCAAGGTGAAACGTGGCGAAGTGCGCCGCTTGGCGGAGAGCGCCTCAAAGCCCCAGAATGGCCCGGGAACCAAGAGCCAAGGTCCGATTTCAACAGCCACGCTCGCCGTGCGCTCGGCGGTGGCCTTGATCGCTCGAAAGCCCGTTGAATCGATTCACCCCGGGCAAACATTGCGTGGCGATCTGGCCTTCGATTCGCTGATGCTGCTGGAGCTGCTGGTCGCACTCGAGTCCAAGGTGGGCACTTCATTGGATGCGGACCGCCTCTCCGAGTGTGAAACGATCGCGGATGTGGAGCGGGTATTCCTACAAGCGGGTGCTCGGCCTCGCCCGGCAACGGAACTCGTTGAAAAAGAAGCAGAGACTCCCCTCAATATTCCTCCTGTGTTGCGTGAGGCCGCGATGGAGTGGATGGGCCGCGCACAGATGGGGTTCTACGATCGAGTCCTCAGCACCAAGGTGTCGGGGCGCGCTTTCATCCCACACAACAAGAACACGATCGTAGCGGCGAACCACGCGAGCCATCTGGATATGGGCTTGGCCAAGTACGCGCTAGGAAGCTACGGCGACGATCTCGTTTCGCTGGCCGCGCGGGATTACTTTTTCGAGGGCAATCGCTGGCGCAAAGCTTACTTTGAGAATTTCACGAACCTCGTGGCGATGGACCGGAGTGGCTCGTTGCGAGCAGCCCTTCGCCAAGCCGGGGAGCTCCTGGAAAACGGAAAAACCGTGCTGATCTTTCCGGAAGGCACACGCTCGCCGGATGGCCAGATCCACGAATTTAAGCCCGCCGTTGGTTACTTGTCGTTGCATCACGCTATCGACATTCTGCCGCTCTGGCTCGGTGGCACGTATGAAGCGCTGCCCAAAGGGGCCAGTTTTGTGCGGCGGCGCGACCTGTCGGTGCGCATTGGCCCGCCACTCGCGGTGGAAGACTTGCGGCGCTTAACGCAGGGTATGAGTGCCACGGAGGCCTCTCGCACCATTTCCGCGCTCACCCGCCGTGCCGTGCAGGAGCTCGAACGCGGCCGTGTTCTCGATATTCGCAAGCTCACTCCGGCAGATCTCTTTGATCAGGGCTTTCAGAGCTTGGATAAAGTTTTTGCGGAATTGAAAGGGCGGTTTGTCCCGGGCGTGGTGAATGCTCCCATCAGTTATTACTTTGCGCTGGGTGAGAAGGAACGCTGGAGCCTGCGAGTGACGTCGGACTCCTGTGAGGTTGCTTCCGGGAAATCATCTGGTCAGGCGGATTGTGTGCTGAAGACGTCCCCCGGGATTTTTACCAGGATTGTGCGCGAGTCCTACACCCCGACGCCGGCTGAGTTCATGTCCGGCGTCGTTAAGTCCAACAACGTCCAGCTCTTATTTACGTTCCAAAAGCTCTTCAAGTTAGAAAGTCAAAACGGATGAGTCAGCCGGGAAGGCAGCGGTTTTGGGTTGCGGGGGCTACGGGATTTCTCGGCTCACACCTGCTCAGAGCATTGATCGAACGCGGAGACGATATCGTGGCGGTCTCCAGAAATGGCGGTATTTCGGCTGGTTTCGACGTCACGCCGCTCAATGTTTTGGACAGCGAGGCCGTCGCGCAGAGTGCTCGCGGTTGCGATGGGGCCTTCTTGGTCACCGGGAAGGTGAGTCGCGCCAAAGATGCCGGGGAGGAGTTGCACAAGGCTCACGTCACTGCGACACGCTCGGCGCTCAAAGGTCTCAAGCAAGCGGGCGTTCGGCGCGTGGTCGTGGCCAGCACGAGCGGCACGCTAGCGGTGGGCAAAGATCCCGATCGTGTCTTCGACGAGCACGATCAGGCGCCGCTCGAATTGCTCGCCAGCTGGCCCTATTATCGGAGCAAGCTGTACGCGGAGCACGCGGCCTTGGAGGCCAATTCCCCGCCGGATTTTCAGGTGGTGCTGGTGAATCCGAGCCTGCTCCTCGGCCCGGGTGATCTCCGGGAATCTTCCACATGCGACGTGCGTCAATTCTTAGAGCAATCGATCCTTGCCGTGCCACGGGGCGGCATCGCTTTCGTGGATGTTCGCGATGCGGCGCTTGGCATGCTCGCAGCCTTTGAACATGGGCGTGCCGGCGAACGCTATATCTTGAACGCCAAGAATCTCACCATTGCAGCTTTCTTCCAGCGCTTGGAGCGATTGACTGGGGTCAAGGGGCCACGCCTGTTTCTGCCGCGTTCTCGGCCGCTCGCACTCGGGCTCAATAAGCTCTACAGCAACGCCCTGCGCAAGCTGGGCGGAGAGCCTCCTGTTTCGGAAGAAAGCGTCGAAATGGGCCAATATTACTGGTATTGCAGCGCGAAGAAGGCCGAGCGTGAGTTGGAATGGGTGGCGCGCGAGCCTGGGGAAACATTGCGCGATACGGTGCAAGATCTCGTGCTCCGCAAGGTGGCGTTTCCGAAGCAGCCGCTCAAGTTCACGCAGGGCAGTTCCGCCAGCTGAGCAGTTGTCGCGGAGTGCCGCCTACGCTACATCAGCCTAGGTAACGGTACGTAACGCAACCTCAAGGAGACAAATTCAAATGGCAGTTTCAAAAGCATCCGCGCAGTGGAAGGGCACTCTCAAGGAGGGCTCAGGCAGCGTCGCCGGTGGCAATGGAGCCTTCCAGGCCCCGTTCACATTTGTGTCGCGTTTCGAAGGTGACTCGCAGGGTACGAACCCGGAAGAGCTGATTGGCGCCGCTCACGCTGGCTGCTTCTCGATGTTCTTGGCAGCTCAGCTCACCAAGGCTGGCCATCCGCCCACAACTATCGATACGCAGGCCACCGTGCATCTCGGTGAAGGCCCAGCCATCACCAAGATCGAGCTTTCCACGATTGCAGTAGTGCCCGGTGTTGATCTGGAGACCTTCAACGAGAAGGTAGCCTTCGCAAAGGCCAACTGCCCGATCTCGAAGGCGCTGGCAGCTATTCCTGAGTTCGTTCTCAACGCCAAGCTCCAGGGCTGAGGCTTGATTGAGTGGGGGGGCATACACGGCCCGCCAACCTGCTGGCTTGCGCGTATTTGTGGCGCTTGGTCCTGGTGCTAGACTCGTGAAGCGATGATCGAAGAGCGGGCACGAAGGGAACGGGCTGCGAAGCGAGTCGAAGTGATGGTCATTCGCAAGGGTGCTCTGGGCCAGCCTGAGGTGGATCTCAGCCCAACAAGGGGCGTCGAGGCCATCTCGCTGGCAACGAGACTTTCTGCGCAATGTTTCAGTCTTGCTGGCCTAGCAGTCGCCAGCTATTCGCGCACCAGCTTGCCCGTGCGTTTCGTTCCTAGAATTGGCGCATGATTGAGCTCTTCGACGACTTCCGTGATGTGCTCGTTGAGCTTCATAGGGCGGGAGCGCAGTTCGTCGTCGTGGGAGGTCATGCCGTCGCATTTCACGGGCATCCACGCGCTACCAAGGACCTCGATATTCTGGTTGAGGCGACCGTGGACAATGCCCAACGTGTTTATGCTGCGCTAGCCGCGTTTGGTGCGCCCTTGTCGGCTTTTGAGGTAGGCGTCGAGGATTTTGCTTCCTACGATGGTATCCTTCAGCTTGGATTGCCTCCGGTGCGGATAGATATCATCAATCGCGCTGATGGCATTACGTTTGCCGAAGCAGTTGCGGACGGTAACAGTTTCGAAATCGACGGATGCGAGATCCCCGTTATCGGACTCGCCGCCCTGCTCAAGAACAAACGTGCGGCTGGCAGGGCTCAAGACATCGCCGACGTGAAAGCTCTTCAGAGCAAATAGCGGATCTTAACCGTACGCAAATCTCGAAACCAGCTCTGGCATTTGCGCGTCGGCTTCACGCTCTTCGCGTGAGCGCGGGCCCACCTTGGGATGTGGCACGAGCGTGCCGTCTTCTCGGAGAGGGCTCGCTTCCGAGAGTTCGAAATTGCCGTGTTTCGCGTCCTTAAATTGCGGATCCCGAATACTGGCGTGGCGGTCGCGCCCGAGGCGCTGCCAGGCGGGAAGCTCGAACAGGAGGGTCATGGTTTCTCGGCCACCGGCACCGTGCACACCGTCGCCGAAGAAGGGCGCGCCGCTTTCGTCCCAGTAAAGATTGTGGTCGCACAGAAAGTCGCGGTGCTGCAGGCTGCCACTCTCATCGCCGAGCCCACCGACGAACATGGCCTGACCGTCTGAAAGCATCAGGTTGTCGTGGAAGGAGAAGGCATTCGTGATAGCGCCATCATCGAAGCCACCTTTCTCGGGCCAGCTCATGCGATTGCCACGTGAGAAGCTGATCAAGCCTTCTCCGGCGTGGGCAAAGATATTGAACCGAATTGAATTTTCGCGGCCAAAGTGCTGATGCAAACACTGGCTGGAGATGTTGTAGATAACATTGTGTTCGATCACGATGTGGCTGGAGCCTTCATCGAGATTGATGCCAAAGCCGCCGTAGTTCCTGCGGGTGACGTCGTGAATGAGATTATGGCGAATGGTGGTGCCCGGCTGCACGCCCAAGGTATAAATCGCTGCCAAATCGCTCAATACGCCCTGGCCAAGATTGAACACGTGATTGTGTTCGATGCGATTTTCGGCGGTCATTTGTGGGCGGTAGCCCCAGGTCCAACCGACTGAAATGGCCGTGTAGTAGAGGTCTGAAATGCGATTGTACGCGATTTGGGTGCGGGCACCGTTCATCAGCAAGATGGCGCTCGAAGCGATGAACACACGACCGAGAGCGACAAACTCGTTGTCGGTGATGCGATGGCCTTCACTCCAGAAGATTGGAGTCGTTTCGAATCCACCGCCATTCACGATCAGACCGCCGCCGCCCAAATCTTTGAACGTGCAGCCAATCACGGAGCATTGTTTGGTGCCCTCTCCGAATTTGACGCCGTAATTGCCGAAGTGTTCGAAGCTGCAGTCCCAAAAACCGCTGAAGCGCGTGTGCGTGAATTGAATCGTGGGCGGCACATAGGGATCGCTCTGCGCCGTCTTGTGCACCGGCTCCCAATTGGCATAGCGAAAACCAATGCCCACAAATTTTAGATTTTCAACCGGATGTTCGGGCGTGCCAGCGACCTCCAGCAACGAAGCTTGAGTCGTCACCACCACATCGCACTGATTCGGATCTTCTCCGGGGAGTGGCAGATAATACAGCTTGCCAGCTTGGCGATCACAGCACCAATCGCCAGGCTTTTTCAGCTCCTCCAGCACGTGTTCCAACCATAGAAATGGCTTTAGGAACTCCGAGGACAAGCGGCTCTGCCCGATGGGGCGCGTGAGCACGAGCAGCCCCTCTTCAGCGTCGAAGCGTTCGACGGCGATCCGATCCGCAGAGAACAGCGAAGGAATGATGGCGTCGATGGTCTCGGCTGCTTTTAGCGCTGGTAAGCGACCCTTCTTGACCTTGATGCCGTACACGTCTCTGCCAAGCGCGTGCGCTTCGGAGTGGCCTTCGATCTCAAGCTCTTCTGTCCTCGCGACTTGCCGCCGTTCGCCGTTAACGAACAGCTGACGAAAGAGTCCACCGTGTTGGAGCAGGGTGGCCACGTCCGCCACGTAGGCTTCCGTGCCGGCGAGGCTCGTTTTTTTGAAATCTTTAACCCGAACACCGGCATCGATGAACGCTTTGCCGGGGTTTTTGGCCTGAAGCGTTAAATGGCTGCCGCCTGTGGCGTCGAATGCGAGTGGTTCATTGATCGAATACGCCCCGTCGGCCAAGATGATCTGGGTTTCCTCGGCTTGAACGCCCGAGTGGCGGAGGGCTGCCCTGGCAACCCGCACACGATGGAGCGCGGAGCTGAGCGTTCTGACGGGCCCCTTGTTGTCTGCACTCGCAGGGTTGTCAGTTTGGCCGGTGCACCGATCATTCCCAAGCGGATTGCAATGAATGAGGATCTTCATGAGAAGCGCCAGGGTGGAGCACGTTCCCGGCGTTGGCAATGGCGGCGTTTACTCAGGGACGAATCACTTGAGTTCCTGAAGGCGCTTGATACGAAAACTCACCGGGCACCACCTTCACGTTCACCGAAGGCGTCAAGAAATCGAAGCGATTGCGGTTGCCCTGGGCATCCAACAACAGGATGCGGCGCACCTGAAACGTCTTTTTGTCCACATACAGAAGGACATTTTGATACGCGGGAGTGGGCTCTTTGGGCTCGCCTAGAAGCACATATCCGCCCGGGAACTTCAACTTCACGGCATCGAGCTGCTTCAGATCGAACGTTTTCTTGAGGCTGCCGCCACCGATCAGGAATGAAAGAGCTGCAGGATAGTAGCTCTTGTTCATCGGCTGTTCGTACATTTGCTTGCTGCCTTTTTCGTACACGCGGATGAGCTTGCCGTCGGAGACAACGCGATTGCCGTTGGTGTAGCGCCAGCTCATTTTGCCCGGTTTTTGGAAGATAACCTGGCCGTCGGTCTTCTTCACCTTATTCGGAAACTTCATTTCGTAGCGTTGCTGGAAGCCCGCTTTGAAGGTCTTCGTGTTGTCGTAGTACTTCTGGACGCCATCCGCGATTTCCTCAGCGGTGGGTGCGGCGATTGCCAATGCAGGTGAAAGCAGAACTAGGCCCGCAGCGGAGCCCAAGAGGAGAGTGAATGAGCGACGATCCATGGCAAACTCGACTTACGCTCTTCTAGCGTAAAAGCTACCCTCCGGCTTTGCGACGCCGTTTTTTTCCTCCCAATAGCGCCGCCAGGGCAGTTCGTTGGGCGGGACTGCGACCCGCCAAAGCTTGCATGAAGGGGGCGATCCGGAGGTGCGTTACCGCCAGCGCTAACGCATCCGCCGCATCCGGCTCCGGCAACCCGTTAAGACCCAAAAGCGACTTGATGACGCGGGCCACCTGCACTTTTTCTGCTTGGCCGCTGCCCGCAATCGTTCGCTTCACCTTAGCGGGCGCATACTCTGCAATCTCAACGCGTTTCTGCGCCAAGCACAGCAGCACCACACCGCGCGCATGCCCGAGCTTGGCTGCCGCCTGCGCATCCTTGTAAAAGAAGAGCGTTTCTACCGAACCCACGTCGGGAGAGTGCGTGCCCAGCACTTGATTCAGCTCTTCGGCAATTTGTTCCAGGCGTGCACCGAGGCCGTCGCGCTCGTTCGTCTTGATCACGCCGTGTGCCACATGGATAAGCTGGGCACCCTCCCGGCGCACCACGCCCCACCCGAGCTTGCGCGTTCCTGGGTCAATGCCAAGCGTGATCACAGAAGGCTAGTTACCAGGCTGAGCCAACCATGGACAGCTCTTTGCGTCTTGGAATGGCGACGTGTACGCTCTTAGCTATGTCTTGGGCACCGGATGTGGTGGTCATCGGATCGGGCCCCAACGGGTTGAGTGCGGCGATCAAGCTGGGTCGCGCTGGCTTCCGCGTGCTGGTGCTGGAGGAGAATGAGCGGCGCCCCGGCGGCGCGATGGGCACCGAAGAGCTGACTCTACCGGGCTTTCAGCACGATACAGGTCCCGCGTTTTTTCCGTTTGCAAAGTCGAGCCCAGCCTTTCGTGAATTTGGGTTGGAAGAGTTTGGGATCCGTTGGGCTTGGGCTGATTTCGAAAGCTGCCACGTGGCGTTGGATGGAAGTTCGGCGTGTTTGAGTCGCGCGCCTGCCGAGCCTCTAGCCAATTTTGGATCGCGTGAAGATGCTGCCGCTTGGAATCACTTGGCCGCGTTCTATCGGGAGCATGAGCCCAGGCTTCTGCCCGCGCTGCTCGGGCCGGTTCTGCAGTTTCGGGCTTGGCAACAGGTGGGCCTCGGACCTGCACTCAGGTTGGGTTGGTTGTTGGCGCGGAGTGGGCGCTCATTGGCCGAGAAGCTGTTCAAAACTGAAGCGGCACGTCGAGTGCTGCCAGCGCTGGCGCTGCACGCGGATGTGGGTCCCGCGGATCGATTCGGCGCCGCACTCGGGTTCATGTTAGCGGCCAACGCAACCACAGGTGGCTTTCCGGTG
>JBBSBI010000139.1:0-15181 GCA_038251425.1 Polyangiales bacterium | reverse complement strand
GGTGGATGGCGCGCTCGCTACCGCCGAGAGCGTGGTTCAGTTGCTGTCCGAAGCGCGTATCGGTGCGAGCCCAAGCCCACCGCTTGGCACTCGCCTGAAACTGCTCGTTACCGATCTGCCTTCGGGTTTTTCAGAATCGGCACGGCGCTTCCTTGGAGAGAATGTCTCCGAGGTGGAGCAGATCGATCTCAAGCCGGGCTAGTGCCTTTCCATTGGACTGACGACGAATACCCAGGCGCCACCACGACCGGCCTTGTCCGGTCGCTGATAACCGGAACATCCACTGCCGGCGGAGCTTGTCCGAAGTCGTTGCTCGACAGAACTGGGTACGAATGGGGCGCAAAAGCGCAAAGATCGCTTGCAATTTCGCCATTGCATGGCGAAATTGTCACCATTGCATGGCGAATTTGCGAGCCCTACGCAGGGATGGTTTCAAGCCCCCTCGCGCTTGCTGTGCTTGTTTAAAGTTCACGGACACAGAGCAGGTTTGCGGGCCCGTATAAATGCAACCTGCTCAAAGCGGTCACGAAAGAACGCGGTGCCGATGCCACCATTCAGATCGTTCAACGCCCAGAATCGGGGCGCTAACCTTCGAAGGGCTGCTCAGGCTCACTGGCACAGCGATAGAGCACGGCCATGCGCACCGCAACACCCGCTTCCACCTGGCCCAAAACGACACTGCCGGGCCCATCGGCGACTTCTTCGGAAATCTCCACGCCACGATTCATGGGGCCGGGATGCATCACGATCGCGCCTTTCGCTGCAAGCTCCAAGCGCCGAGCATTCAACCCAAAGACGCGCGCGTACTCGCGGAGCGTGGAGAATGCGGCACCCGCGGCGAGTCGCTCTTGCTGAATGCGGAGCATCATCACCACATCAACACCCTCAATCGCTGGCTCTAAGCGGTCAAACACCTTGCAGCCCAAAGCCTCCGCGCGGTGCGGCAACAACGTGCGCGGCCCCATCAGCCGCACCTCAGCGCCCAACATGGTGAGCAAGAGCGCATTGGAGCGGGCCACGCGACTGTGGGCGATGTCGCCGCAAATGGCGACTTTGATGCGGGAAAAATCGCTGCCTTTGTGCGTGCGAATCGTGAAGGCATCAAGCAAGGCTTGGGTGGGATGTTCGTGCATGCCATCGCCCGCATTCACGATGGCGGCGCGCGTGCGTTGGGCCACATAGGCCGGCGCCCCGGATGCTGGATGGCGTAGCACGATAACATCGGCGTGCATGGAATCGAGCGTGCGCAGCGTATCCATCAGCGTTTCACCTTTGGTGGCGCTGGAAGATGAGCCGGCGATGTTCACGACGTCCGCACTCAGGCGTTTTCCGGCCAATTCGAACGAGGTGCGGGTACGGGTGGAGGCTTCGAAGAAGCAATTGATGATGGTCTTACCGCGCAGCGTGGGCACCTTGCGAATTGGACGGCGCGTGACTTCAAGGAAAGCCGCTGCTGCTTCGAGTAACGAAAGCGCTGACGCGCAATCTAGGTCGCGAATACTGAGCAGGTGCCGCAAGTTCGGTTGGGTCATGGTTTTGGCGGTAGGCTAGGGGCGGATGAGTCCTGCACAACGGCATAAAATCCTGGGCCATCGTGACCGACATCGACACGCTCGGTTGGCGATATTTCCAACTTGCGAACCACGTAATCAGCCTGGATCGGTAGCTCGCGGCCGCCTCGATCAATCAGCACGCAGAGCTCGATACACTTCGGGCGCCCATAATCCATCAGCGCATCCATCGCCGCTCGAATCGTGCGCCCCGTAAAGAGCACATCATCCACCAGCACCACGCGCTTGCCTTCCAGCGACACGGGGACCTCGCTCGGACCGATCCGCGGATTGGGCAGCGCGGTGGCCGCATCATCTCTGTAGAGCGTAATGTCCACTAAACCCGAAGCAATTTCGCCCTGGCCGATACCCTCCAACAGGGCCTTCAGGCTCTTGGCAAGTGGGACACCGCCGCGCCGCACCCCAATCAAAACCAGCCCCTCAGTACCTCGATGCCGTTCAACAATTTCCCGCGCAACCCTTTGTAGGCCCAGGTCAGCGCTTTCAGAATCGAGAACAACTCGCATTCCGATGCGGAATAGCAACCGCCCTCGGAGGCGTCAACGCATCCGCTAATTCAGCCACTTGTCGCCCTTCTTATGGGGCTTTGGCTTACTTGCGGCACCGCCTTTGAGCACCTCGAAACCGGCGGCCTTGGCGCGTTCTTTATTCCGTTGGCGGGCCGTCATGGTTTCGCGATCCAGCTGGCGTAGCCGAAACTTGAGATAGAAGCGGCGGAGCGGCGAGGGAGTGCCGCCCCCAAACAACCAACCAGCAGCCATCCCGGAAAAAACAGCGACATGACCCGACGGTGGCATCGCACCAGCGATCAAATACATCAGGCTTAACGCCACCACCACGACCACCAGCCCTCGTGATGAGATCGGCAATACGAACGCCAGCCGCACGGTGCTGTTCCGAAAACTGAGTGCCCAGGCGATCGCTGTCGCTTCCACAGCGGGCATGGCCCCGAACCAATAGTCGCCTACCAGCTTTGCGGAAAAACTGGCCGGCAAGAGCAGCTCAAAGATCAGCTGAACTCCATAAGCGAAGAACGTTGACGCCAACAAGAAACGCAGAAAGCGTGCGCCACCCCAAGCTTCTTCCAAGGCGGTGCCCAGGAAATACAAACCCAAGAGTACGCTAAGAATGTGGCCGATGGAGCCCGAAGCGACATGCACCAAGGGTGCCGTCGCAAAACGCCATAGCTCGCCATCCAGGATCAAGCGCGTGTTCCCGCAGAACAGCAGAAAAATGCTTTCCGGCACATTCGCCCAATTGAGAGCGAGCGCGAAGCTCAGCCAGACCGAGAAAAGGGTGACGAGCACCGCGGTGAGTGCACGCCCTGGGCGGGGAAGGCCTAATTGTGGAGCAGCGGTTGAGGGAGGCATCACGGTGCTGCTGAGTTTGCGCCGTGATCCACGAGCGGCGCACAAAATCGGATGAATTGCGTAGCGCGGTTGACGGCTTCCACTGGGCGCTCGTCGCAGTGGGTGGTCCAACGCGGAAGAACGGCCTGGCCTGTGGCGTCAGACATCTGTCGGCTGCCAGGTTGAACGGGCGTTAATGTGGTTTGCTCGTAACCGTCGATCTGAACAGTGTAAAGGTTGCCGAGTGTGATGTCAGAGGTCACCACGATGCGCGAGCAGCCCACAGGCTCCGAACTCGGGAGCGGAATCCCAATGCCTGAAGCGCCACCGGCACTCATTGTTGCGCCGGCGGCATTGACCCCAGCCGTACCGGAGGCTCCGCTGCTGCCTGCAACCGAGAGTGCTGATGACTGAGTCCCAAGTGTCGACGAAGCACCTGCGGCTCCGGTCACGTCGCTGAAGGTTGCGACATAACGCCGAAGCGTGCCGGGCTGGTCGCTGCAGGTCAGCCTGCCAAGAAAATCCGCGGGATCGACCGCCACCAACGTTGACCGCACGACATCGCCCGATGAGAGACCCGAAGCGAAACATCCGCCTGCGCTAGCTGATGCGAGCGTTGCGAGGATCAGGGCTGCCTTGGTGCTGGAAGAGAGAACGATTTTCATTCGCGTCGTGTTATTTCGTGCCGCCGGCGCCGGCTGCGCCTGCCGAGGGAACAGGGATTAAGAATGCACAGGCGTTCGACTTTTCTGGAGCCTTCGCCACGCCACAGGTTGCATCGCCATTGATCGCGGCTACGCAGCTGTTCACCTGGGAGGCGTTTGGCGTCACTTTCCCTGGCACCCCGCCCAAACACTGATCGTGATAAAAGCGTTGGCAAGCCGCCAGATCGGCGACCAGCTCGCAGCCGTAGAAGCGCGTACAGCGGGCATCTTCAATTTTTCGGCAGGCTTCTACACCGACGGCGTCGGTTCCGCACGCCAAACTCAGGAACGCCGTGCCGAGGAGGGCGAAAAGAGCCGAGGTTTGCCGGGTGCGCATGCGGGATCGCGTAGCACACTCGCTGAGGGGAACGCGAGCTTTGGCCCCCCGAATGGCGGTCCCAGGTGTGTGCGACTCCTTTACTGCGGCAGCAAGAGAAGGCAGCATGCCGAGGCGTGCTCACCGCAATGGTGCTCTCAGCCGGTTTTGGCAGTCGGCTTCGTCCGCTCACCGATGAACTGCCGAAACCGCTCGTCCCGGTCGGCCCTCGCCCGCTACTCAGCCATATTGTGTTGGCGCTGGCGAAGAGTGGGGTTCAACGCGTGGTCATCAATGCGCATCGCCACCCGGAGCAGTTTGACGCCCTGACGCGGGGCGCCCCGATCCCGGTCAAGATCCTGCGCGAACGCTGGCTGCTTGGCACGCTCGGCGGCCTGGTCAGCGCAAAATCGTGGTTTGAAACGGAACCTATAATTGTATGCAACGGGGATATCTTGACGGACTATGCCATCGAGCCACTCCTGGCTGCCGTGGGGAATGGCGCGCCTGCACTCCAGGTGGCTCGCGCCGCTCAGCTGGGCAGCGTGGGCGTGGGTGCAAATTCTAACGTGGCTCGGCTGCGCGGGGAGGTTTTTGCGCCGGTTGCTTGGGAGGGGGACTACGTAGGGGTGATAGCGCTCGAATGGAATCACCTTCCGAAGTTGGTCGAGAGCGGCTGTTTGATCGGCGATTTTATCTTGCCGCGGCTGCGCGCCAAGGGGCAGGTGCAGGTGGTCCGTTCCGAAAGTCCTTGGCAGGATCTCGGCACACCTCAGGCTTACTTACAGGCTAACCTCAACTGGCTCGAAAGAGAAGTTGAAGCAGGGGGGAGTTGGGTGGGGGAGGGCGCCAGCCTGGGTCCAGGTGTCAGCACTCACCGCTCGGTGATCGGTGCGCGGGCTCGAGTGCTCGGCACTGGCATGCTGGAAAACTGCGTGGTGTGGCCCGGCGCCACTGCCCAGGCGCCACTCAAGAATGCGATCGTGACCACGCGCGGTGAGCTGGTGCAGCTGTGAGCAACGCGGGCTATTTTGAGCTTCCGCTGGATGTTCCCGCGGATGCGATCGGGATTGCGCGAAGCTTAAGTGAGCGGCCAGATTTGGCACTGCTGCTGGATACTTCAGGCGCCACGCCAGCGTACGTCGCGTGCGACGCGTGTGAGATTTCAAATCAGCTCGATCCTGAGCCGCAGTTGCGTTTGGACAGCAGCTCGCAAGCGGAGTTTCCACGTTGGATCGGCGTGTTGCCGTATGAGGTAGGTCGAGGCATGGAGCGCGGTGCGGCGGAGGATCCTCGGGCGCTTCCGCATCTGGTTCAGCCTGAGTGGCGCCGTTACGGCGCCGTGATCGAAGTGCACGGGGGGGTGCGGATTGTGGGCACTGACCGCGAACGGGGCGAAGCGTTGAAGCAGTTAGTGCTGAAGGCGTCCCCAGGTGAGCCTTCTACGGTACGCCTGCTCGGGAAGGGTGATCCGGAGCCCCCAGGGACGCATCTTCAACGTATCCGCTCGGCACTTGCTCAGATTGCCGCCGGACAAATCTATCAGGTTAACTTGGCGCGGCGAGCGGTGTTTGAGTTGGAAGGGCGGGCCGTGGATGTGCTTGAAAAGTTGCTGGGTCGCACGGATGGGCCCTTCTGTGCGGTGCTCGCACTGAACGAGATAGATGTGATGGCTACATCACCCGAGCTTTTCTTGTCTCTAGCCGGCTCCGGGGCACTCGAATCTATTCCCATCAAAGGCACACGCCCGCGCGGAGTCACGGAACTTTCGGATCAGCAGCTGCGCGCAGAGCTCGCTTCTGATCCGAAAGAGCAGGCCGAGCTTGCGATGGTAGTGGACGTGGTTCGCAATGATCTCGGCCGAATCGCAACCACCGGCAGCGTGCAGTTAGCCGGTGGCTTTCAAGTGGAGAGTTTTCGCAGCGTGCACCATCGGGGCGCGCGAGTCGTGGCGCAGTTGTCGCCCACGGCAGCGCGAGAACAGCTCTTCTTGGCTCTGCTTCCAAGCGGGAGTGTTACCGGGGCCCCCAAATCCCGCGCCATGGAGCTGATTGCCGAGCTGGAGGCCGATCGGCGCGGTCTGTACACAGGTGCGTTCGGGATGATTCGCGAGAACGGCGGCGTGCGCCTTGGGATGGCGATCCGCACGCTCACTCGCCACCGCGAGACGGGCGAAGCTCACTATTTCTCTGGGGGCGGTATCGTCGCGGACAGCGTGCCGGACCTCGAGGTCGAAGAAACCAACTGGAAATCGGCCCATCTCTCAGCGCTTGCTGGTTAGCGCGTCAGCTCTGCGGCGCGAGAAGCCTGGAGCTGGGGCGTGCTGTCATCCGCTCGTGCCAGGCGCGCAGGTGCGGTCTTAGTGAAGGGATCTCGGTGCCGGTGAGGCCGTGCAGGGACGGGAAGATCGAGTAGAGGGTGACATCTGCAAGACTGAGCGCGTCTCCAACCAGGAACTTCCGGCCCTCGAGGTGATGGTCCCAGCCCTCAAGCGATGCGAGGAGCTCGCTGATGACCTCGGCAATCTTCGCCTCGTCCTGTTTCGGTTTGAAGAGAGTCTCCTCCACGAGGACGTCGAGCTTCGATCCGAGTTCCTTGCCAGCGCGCGCCGTCAGCATACGCGCCTCGGCGCGCCCGGCTCCGTCCCTAGGCATGAGCGGACGCTCGGGGTAGCGGTCCTCGAGATACTCAAGGACGATCTGCGAATCCCACACCTTAACGTCGCCGTCGAACAAGGTGGGTGACTTCGCGTAGGGTCCCACGGCCTCAAGCTCCGGGGGGTGCTGTGCTCTGGAAAAGAAAATCGGTTCGAAGGGCAGCTGCTTCTCTAGCAACGCGATCGACGCTCGGTGTCCGAAAGGGCAGCGGTGAAGCAGGTAAAGTTGCATGGCGAAACTTGTGGCACGGGGCCCGAAGGGGATCAACCGGATGGCCTCGTTCTTAAGCAGGCTGAGGGCCTTCTTCGCGGTTCGGGACGTTGAGCGCATTGCCCCGTTCGGTTAGGCTCACGCTAGTGGGCTTCATCTACCTGGCGGCGTTAATCTTTGGCTTGGGGGCTACGCTCCTCCAGCTTTTCGGTTCGACCTCTGGCGCCGACGCTGATGCCGACGCAGGGAGTAGCGGTGATTCGGACACAGAGGGGGATGCCCATCTTTCGAGTGGTCCGCTCTGGATCGTGCTTTCCCTTAGGTTCTGGGTCTTTGCCGCGTTGGCTTTCGGCCTCACCGGATCGTTGCTCAGTGTGGCGCAGGTGGCCGGGGCGCTGAGCACGCTAATTTTGGCGCTTGGAATGGGGGTTGCGTCGGGTGCTGGTGCCTCATGGGTGTTTCGAGCCTTGGCGCGGAACTCACCGAACACCGGCTCTCAAACCGACGAGCTGGTGGGGCGCGTGGGTCGCGTACTCCTGCCGTGCTCACCCACGCGGCAGGGAAAGATCCGTATTGAACACAAGGGTCAGTCTACGGATCTGGTGGCAACGACAGACGACGCCGAACTCGCGGTGGGCGCCTGGGTGCTGGTGGATGAGCTGCGAGGCGGGGTTGCGCAGGTGAGCCGAGTTCCCGAGGAACTCCTACCCTAGCTGCCGTGCGCCCGATCCAGTACGGTGCCGTCCCTGGGCTTAGTAAAATGCCCGCCAAGCGGGAGGACGGAGCATTCGAGGTGGAAGAGCTGATGTCGAGCAGTAATGGGGTTGGCATGGTTGCCGTGAGCGGCGCTCTGTTTGCGCTCGTAGGGTTAGCGATTCTCATGGCCGTGATCTCCAAGATCGTGGTGATCTGTCGTCCCAACGAGATCGTGGTGATCAGCGGCCGGCGCCACCGGCTGCCGGACGGGTCGGAGGTTGGCTACAAGGTGCTGCACGGAGGCCGAGGCGTGTGCATTCCCGTTCTCGAAACCTTGGCGCGCATGGACATGCGCCTCATTCCCGTCCAGGTCGAAGTTCAAAATGCGTACTCGAAGGGAGGTATTCCGCTCGCCGTGCACGCCATTGCCAATGTGAAGGTCTCCAGCAATCCCCGCTACATGCGTAACGCCATCGAACGCTCTTTGTCGATGACACATGGGGAGATCGGCGCGGTAGCTCAGCAAACCTTGGAGGGCGTGTTGCGGGAGGTCGTCTCCGAGTTAACCCCAGAAGAGGTCAATGAGGACCGCTTGAAGTTCGCAGGCACCTTGGTCAAGTGTGCCGAGGACGACTTCAACAAGCTGGGCATCGAGCTGGATGTGCTCAAGATCCAAAGCGTTAGCGATGAGCAGGGGTACCTGAACAATCTGGGTCGCGCGCGTATCGCGCGCATGATCCGCGATGCGCAGAACGCTGAAAATGGCGCCAATCAGCTGATCGCGGAGGCGGAGGCCGATGCGCGGCAACGCGCTGAATCAGCGAAAAAGCAAGCCGAGGCGCAGGTGCTGGTGAAGCGCAACCAGCTGAGAACCGAGCTTGCCAAGCTCGAAGCCGAGGCTAAAGCCATCGAGAACGAAGCCGCAGTTGCCCCGGAGACTGCCCGCGCGACCGCCGAACAGGAGCTGCAGCTGTTGCGGACGGAGCTCGAGAGGCTTCGGCTTGAGTGCGATGTCTTCCTGCCTGCCGAGGCCCAACGCCTGTCAGCCGAGGCGGGCGCGCGTGCCGACGCCGCTCCCCGGCTCGAAGAGGGGCGGGCACGAGCGGAGGCTCTGCGTTCGCTTTCCGAACAATGGAAGGCCGCGGGCCCGGACGGTCGCGACCTCTACGTCTTGCAGCACTTGCGCGAGTTCGTCGAATCCAGCGTCCAGCGCGTGAAAAACACGGAGGTGAAACGCTTGAACGTGGTCGATGGCGGAGACGGCGCTAGTTATTCAGCCGCGGTCGCGAGCTTTCCCGCGGCCGTTCGTGAGGTGCTGCGGCAGACGGGCATGGTGGTCGGGGTAGACATGGACCGCTTGCTGCGCGGTGATCTTGCCGCCGGTCCTTCATCCAAGCCAGGCAACTTGGCCGAGGCAGATGAGCTGCCTGCAGGCATTCAGTCGAGGGAGGTCTGAGCATGGACGGCTCTGTTATCTTGCTATCACTGGGCGCCGTCGCGCTGGTCGTGGTTGGGCTGCTCGTGGCGATGGTCCGCCGGCTGTTGTTCGTTTCGAACCCGAACCAGGTGCTGATCTTTAGCGGCACCACGCGTCAGCGCGACGGTGCCGTTCTAGGTTATCGTTTCGTACGCGGGGGGCGCTCGCTTCGTAAGCCCATCGTCGAGGCTGTGGACAGCATGGACCTCAGCATGTTCACGGTGGATGTGAATGTGACGGGGGCCTTCAGCAAAGGCGGCATTCCGCTCACAGTTCAGGGTGTCGCGAACGTCAAGCTGCCGGGAGAGGAACCGCTTCTCATCAACGCGGTTGAACGCTTCCTGGGGCGAACGCCGCGTGAGATCTATTTCATTGCCAAGGAGACACTCGAAGGCAATCTGCGGGGAGTTTTGGCGAGCCTCACACCCGAAGAAGTCAACGAGGACAAGCTGCAGTTCGCGCAGAAGCTCCTTGAGGAGGCCGAGCATGACATGAGCCGCATGGGCCTCGTGCTCGACACACTTAAAATCCAAAACGTCACCGACGAAGTGAACTACCTGGCCAGCATTGGTCGGATACGAGGTGCCACGCTCAATATGGAGCAGGCCGTTGCCGAAGCTCAGGCGCGCGCCGACGCCCTGGTCCAGCAAGCGCTCAATTGGAGTGGGAGCCAGGTCGCTAAGCTCGATGCCGATCTGAAGGTGGCCCGCGAAGAAACCAGCAAGCGCATTGCTGACGCCAAGAGTCGACGTGAAGCGCTGATTGGAGAAGCGGAAGGTGAGGTGTTGGCGGAAGTCGCGCAGACACGGGCCGAGGTGGAGCGTCAGAAAGCGCGAGCTCCGCGAGAGAAGCGTCGCCTGGATGCCGACGTTATCCAGCCGGCCTTGGCGCGCCAGCGCGCCGCGGAACAGAAGGCGCAAGGAGATGCCGCGAGCATCATCGAACGGGGCCGGGCGGAGGCCGAAAGCTTGCGCCAACTAGTCCAAGCTTATCGCGGCGGAGGGCCGAGCTCCCCGGAGATGGTCGCCCTGCAGCACGTTCTGCCGCTCCTTTCGGAGCTCTCGGGTGCCAGCCACAAGCTCACCATCGAGTCCCTCACCGTGTTCCCGCAGTCTTCTTCGGGGAGCGACCTCTCGCTGAAGTGGATCCGCGCGGGGGAGGAGCTAAAGGCAGCTACAGGTATCGATCTTTCCCAGATTGCCAAGCGTTTGGGCGGGGAGGCCCCAGCGGAGCGCTCCTCGGAGCCTCCGGCCGGGCGTCCTAAGGCCTGAAGCCTGTCTGGAGCTATTTGGCGGTTGTTCTCACCTTGAGCAAAACAATGAGCGGCGCTACTTCTGGGCGGAGCCTGGAGTGGCTTGAGAGGAGGCCTGCGGCTGCTCTCCGATGAAGTGCGTGAGGTCATCGACCCAGAACTCGAAAAGCCAGCCTTTTGAGCAGCGGCCGCCACTCTTGATGATCTCGCCACCGTATTCTGATTAACGCCCAGCAATAGGCCAAACTGGCGCACGCTAGGATGGAGGACTGCAACTAGCTCCTGCCCGCAGGTTGTCCTCGTTTGCCGCACCTGCGGCTATTAGCAACTCGTAGCTCTCTCCTGCAAGCGCCAAGGCTTCTGCCCTTCCTGCCCGGTAGCAAATTCGTTTGACATGTACCCGCTTCAGGGGTACATGTAGTGATGCGTGATCAGGGCGGTAATTCTCAGCGAAGGAGCGGCTAAGGACCTTCGCACTGTCCCGAAGGTGATTCAGGTCAAGCTGCTTGGCTGGGTCGACGCAGTGGCACTGCGGGGCCTTGAGGAAGTTCGCAGGGTTCCTGGCTACCATGATGAGCCGCTCAAAGGCGCTCGAAAGGGCCAGCGCTCGATTAGGCTGAATCGCGCGTATCGCGCTATCTACGTTGAGGTGCATGGGGCCGCGGAGTTCGTTCGAGTTGAGGAAGTGAATAAGCACAGGTATTGATTGGAGAGGTGACGTATGGCGAGCAAGAAGAAAAAGGTTCAGAAGCGAAAGCCAATCGATGCACGGAGGCACTTAGAAAAACTCATCGGAGCGCCTCTGACCTTCGGTCTTATGATCGAGTCGACGCGCCTTGCCGAAGAGATGACGCTTGAACCCTTTGCGCGCCGCCTCGGTGTGTCTCGTGCCTATCTTTGCGACGTGGAGAAGGGCCGGCGTAAAGTGAGCGTCGAGCGAGCGGCGGCCTGGGCACGCAAGCTTGGTTACCTCGAATCACAATATGTTGCGCTTGCGCTGCAAGCCGAAGTCACGGCAGCAGGGTTGAACCTCAAGGTCAGCGTGAAGGCAGCGTAATTCGCGATGGCGCCGGGACAGTCCTGGGCGACAGTCATTGCAAGCTGAGTGTCGTCGGCTGTACGGGCGAGTCTTGGGCGTTTCCTCGGCACATCGTGTTGATCGGGAAGGCCACCTCCGAAAACCCAGGGTTGCGAGGGCCTCTAGCGGCCCCCAGAGTGGGGTTCTTATGCAGTCTTATTATCTTGGTATCTTAATGGCGTGGCGCCGACGCGCCCCACGCCGCTTCCTTATCAGCCGTTGAGAGCTACCGTGCGTTGATGCACTGCGTAGTCGCAAGGGCGGTTTTTATGTGGCTACCCTCCAAGATGATTCCGTGCGTTGATTTGCATGCGTAGTTGCAGGGGCGGCCGCCCTTGCAACGAGGGCAGCTCGGCGCTCAGCTCGCCGCGCAGGTAGTATTCGCCGCCTAAGGAAATGGGAGGGACTGGGGCCGCCTGGCCCGACGCGGTCACCTCAAGGCGGAACACCGACTCTGACACTGTCATGGTGGCCAAATCCAGGCGGTAGACGCAAGAATCGGCCGTTGTCACCTGGATCGCACCGGTGAGCGGACGAGTGTAGACGCCCGGCGACCACGTCTCGTTGGGCACCACAATCGAGATGTAGGGGTTCACGGCAGGCCCGCCAGTGGGTGTGGGGATGAAGAACAAGTGCGATCCGTTGGGCACCGTCACGGCCGCCGCGGTACCGAGCAGCTCCAGCTTCTCATTGCCAGCTGTCGCGCTGCCGCCCATCAGAGGGCCGTATTGGGTGCCTGCCATGCCCGGATCGCCGGGAGGTGGTAGCGAGGGCTCCACCGGCTCACACCGCCCGCCCTTTTCCGGGGGAACACCTGTCGAAACCGGGGGAACACCCGTCGAAACGTCCATGGGCCCGGCACCGTCGTCCTCAGAAGTTGACTGCGCATCCGTCGACTCGGCCTGACCCCCGCAACCCCACAGACTGAGTGCTGCCACTGTCAGGACCCGAACAGCCCCTCTGATTTTTGCCACTTGCGACCTCCGGGGCGCAGCCTGCCACGCAGCCTACGTTCTGCAAGCCGTCTAGCGCCATCCCGTGCCTGCCCTGACGAGCCTGTCAAGAATTGGGCCCAAGCTGAGCAGCGGTGCTACTCGTGGCCCCGGGCTTCTATGGACTCAGCGAACGTACGCAATCTTGACCAGATCCAAGAGCAGGAGGGCAGCGGCCGCCCTATGCAGTTTCTAACGCTCGGGCTGGGAGCACTGGTGCTGGGGCTGCTCACGGTGGTGGGCATCACGGTGGTGGATCGACGTGACACGACTCAAAAGCCAAGCGCAGACCCCCTAGAAGCGCTGGTTAAGCAGGCGCGCCGTCAAAACCTGAGTGCTGAGGCTGAGCTCAAGGCCAAGGACGTGACGTTTCCGAAAATTTTGAGTGACCATGGTCAACCCACCACTGCCCTTGCAGCCGTTAAAGATGAGCGAGGGCAGCTTCTCAAGCCTGAACCCACGGCGGCGCCAGATCCTGATCAAGATTGGATCGGCAAAGTTACCGGAAAAGTTCCGAGCAGGCTGCAGGCCGCCGGCGAGATGCTCAACGCCACATCCGTGACACGTTCTCCGAAGGATCCGCTGGTTGCGCTGGCGGCACGCGCCACCGAAGCACCCGCCGACGCGACCGCCGCCGATGCCGGCAATGATGGCGGATTGCAACTACAGGTTGCCAGTTTCCAGAACGTTGACGAAGCCGACACACTGGTGGCAGCCCTTCGCCAGCGCGGGCACCAAGCATTTCAGATCGCGGCCGTCATCCCCGGCAAGGGCACCTGGCACCGAGTTCGGATCGGCCCTTTTAAGACCAAATTTGAAGCCCTACGCTACAAAGCGGGCTTCGAGGCCAAAGAGCACATGAATGGCTATGTGGTCGATCCGGAGCAAGTCAAACGCGCCGAGGAGATCCGTGACACGAAGGCTAAGGCACGGCTCGCCAAGCAGCAGAAAAAACAATAGCCGCTTCAGACTTTGTTCTTCTTCTCTTTGCGTTGCAGCTGTTGGCGGACAGCCTGCGAGATGGCGCCCGTGATATTCTTGCTCTTCGAGAGGATCTTGAGATCGCTGTCCCGGAGATGCGGCACGATGCGCGAAGCAAATGAAAAAGGCGTGCGCGGATTGCTCACCAGGTTGAGCTTGATTTGGTAGCTCCGGGTAAATTCGCGATTGAGCGAGATGATGCGCAACACGTCCTCGGAAACGGCACGGCTGGCTGCTATCCGCACGGCTTCGGGTTCGCGCATGTTAGGGCTTTTCGCGGCAGCTGCTGCCACTAGCCGATTCGAATCTCGCACCAAAATCAAGCGAGCGGCGGCGTCGCCCAGCATCGCTTTTCTGATCTTCTGCGTGATCGTCATTTGTGCGATCAGTGCGTGGAGCGGCAGGCACTTCTCCTTAACTTTCTCTTCTCCTTCGTCGTCTAATTCATGCGTGTCATCTTCGTCACCCAGCACGATGCTCTCATCGAGCGCACGGGCATCACTGAAGAGCACGTCGTCGAAGGTGGGCTCTTCCGAGGGCTCCACGATCAACTCATTGCGAATGGCTTGAGCCGCTTCTTTGTAAGCGGGAATATTGAGTTCGATGTTGTTGCGAATCGCAAGCTCAAGCAAGCGATCGGCGGTGGACATCCGCACACGCTTGTTCATGTAGAGCTTCTCAATAATCGTGGGGTGTTTCAGTAAGAGGTTTTCATTGGTCGCGATCAGTTCACCGGAGCGTTCGTCGGCGCTCGTGGCCAAGTACTCAAGAGCGCGAGCCCCGATCTGGGGCATGCGCAGGAGGCGCTCGATGACACCGTGGTTGCGCGTAAAATGTTCGGCGAATAATTCGATGACGGGCGCTTGTAGGTCACTTGTCAGAGCGCCGTTCAGGATGGGCTCGGGCAGTTTTGCAAATGTGGCGCGCGCCGTCTCCGCCACTTCGGGATCAGCGTCGTGGGTGAGTGCGGCAATAACCGTCGCGATGTCGCCCGGCTTGAGGCCTGGGATGACACCCCGGGCAGCTAGCTTTTTGGCTGGGAGTGGCGCTCCGGAGCCCAGAACGCGCTGAACAGCAGCCGGGAGCGCGGGCAAATCCAACGCAAAAGCCTGAGAGGGCACTGGCAGCTCTGCGCCTCTCGGGGTCGGGAGAATGGGTTCAGACACTCACCAGAAAGGTTAGTGTGTTGCAGGACCCACCTGCTAGCACTATCTTTCGGCTGCCGTGCCGCCTCGTCGCCTCGTCTCTTCGACATTGGGCCTAGGTTGCAGGCGCTCCGCGACAACTCTGGTGATTTCAGGCTGAGGAATAAGATGGGTATCTTCGACTTCGTAAAAACTGGTGTTGAGCGGATGGCGATTGCGCGTCCGGATGCGCAAAAAGATAAAGTTGTCTTTAAGCATCCGGATCAGACCTTTCCTTTCCACAGCCAGCTCACGGTGGACAGCGATGAGGTGTGCCTGTTTTTCAAAGACGGCCGGTTTGTTGGCGCATTGGCACCCGGGCGCCACACGCTTCAGACCCAAAATATTCCTTTTCTGAACGCGTTGGTGGATAGCCTCACGGGCGGAAACGTCTTCATTTCGGAGCTGTTCTTCGTCACCACGCGCCCGCTCTACAATCAGTCCTTCGGAGACAGCATTGGCTCGATGCGCGATCCGGAGCTGGAGATCCGGGTGACACCGCGTGCGTTTGGTACGTTCTCGTATCGTGTGATCGATCCGGTGCGCTTCGTAACCGAATTCGTGGGTCAGACCGGAGCTTCGGATCCAGAGCAGGCGCTGCGTTGGGTGCGCGATCAGCTGTTCATGGGCTTGCGCACGACGCTCACTGAGCTCATCCGCTCAGGCAACCTGACGTTCATGGATCTTGGAACCGCGGGGCCCGAAGTGGGGCGT
>JBBSBI010000138.1:0-15344 GCA_038251425.1 Polyangiales bacterium | reverse complement strand
GCACATGACTCCTGACGACCTTGAACGAACCGCTGAAATGCTTCTCCACGTGGCTCACGTTAACGCCGGCGAACCCACCAAGCCCGAAGCTCTGGTCAGAAAGCTGCTCGGACCCGCCAGCGTATTCTCGGTGAAGGCACACTCCCTGCCGCGCGACGGAACCTTCGCTTTGGTGAACGGGGCGCCCAAGATCTACCTCCGCAAGGGGCTGCCTCCCGTCCGGCGGCGCTGGGCACTGTGCCAGGAGCTGGCCGAGTGGTGGCTTTGGCGCGAGGGCCTGCGCAACGAGAGAACACTTGCTGATGTCGAACGGATTGCGGCAGGCCTACTGATCCCTCGGGCGGCATTTAGTCAGGCGCTAGCTCGCGTGGGCGGAGAGTCTCGGCGCATGGCCCAGCATTTTGGCACCTCAGAAACATGTTTGGTGCTGCGCATGAGTGAACTCACCCGAGTGCCATTGGCCCTGGTTTCACCCCAAAAAGTTCGCCTGCGCGGCGCCGAATTCGGCTGGCCCTCAGAACAGCAAATGCGCACCCTGAGCCACACCTTGCGACTTCCTGGTATTCGGAAAGTGCGCCTGCAAGACGACCGCCGCAGGCTGGCCCTCTGGGGCGAACTTATACAATACAACCGATAGGTTCCACAGCACTCACGAAAGCTCTTGAGATCAGCCTCATGCAGTCCCTCTCGCCGCAAAAGCTCTACTAGCTCCGACCCCTCCAGCTGCGCCGCCGCCCCGATCACACGCAGCTTCTCTTCAGGTGTCCAGCGCCTCCGTCCTCGGATCTGCCTTTTTGAGCTCATATCCGAAACTTTCGCTTGCCTTAGCCAGCGCGACAATGCCGGCTGACCCACCCCACACTCCTTGGACAGCCGAAAAGCACTAATCCCAGTGGGGCTCGCCCGGTTTTTTCCATCAACGTGCAGTACGGCGAGGGCTCGCAAGGCCTGCCCGATGCTGTGCCTGTTGCGGCTGCTGTGGTGGGCCAGCAAAAGCACCTTGCAGCGAGTCGTGTGCTCACCAGCACCGCGCTTGCCGCGCCTACGACCGTCGGCGTTACCGTTTACCTCGCGTAGTGGCCTTGCCCCGTGGCGAGCGACCTCCCCCCCAGGTTCCGCCACGGGGCTTTTTTTCGCCTGAACACCCGTGAGCCCCTTGATTTGGGATCAAGTCGGCCGTAGACATCGCAGGTGATTGGCCAGCAAACAACGCATGACGGAAGCCGAGGCCCTGGCGGTTGCTCGGGTAGCGGCCAGTCTCCGGCTACTGTTCTTCAGTCGCCACGCCGAAGAGCGCATGGGCCAACGCCGAGTTCGAGCCAGGGACGTGAGCCGTGCCATCTTGAGCGCCAAGCATGCCACCTGGCGAGCCAAAGAGGGGAACTGGAAGTTCTCGGGTGGCCGCGATGTTGACGGGGAGGATCTCGACGTTGGCATTGCATTCGAAGGAACTACGGTTCGAATCTGCACGGTGTTCTAGTTTGAAGGGAAGCAGACATGAAGACTAAAGAGCAGCCAAGAAAGTGCCGCGAGTGCGGCGGGACAATGGAACGCCAGGCAATCAAACGAGTTGTTTCGGTGGGCTCACACCAGGTGAACGATAGCGGGCGCCATCGTGCGCTCGTTTGTGTGAAGTGCGGGGACTACGATCTTACCCAGAAGCAGCTCGAAGAATCCGAACGAAGCGCGGCGCTCGTGGTGTTCTGCGACGCTTTAGCGGTCGATGGTGGTGCTCTGAAGTACGCGCGCAAGGCGCTTGGCCTCACGCAAACGGAGCTTGCCAAGCAGCTTGGCGTAAAGGGCGAAACCGTGTCTAGGTGGGAGACCGGAACGCTTGTCATCGCGCGCAAGATCCAACTCGCTATGGCCGGCCTACTTGCCGCAAGCGATCCAAACCACACCAAAAGGCTCGAAGCCGCTCCCATTTCCCGTACCGGCTGAGCGTTGCGTCCGCTGCTGTTCCCATCGTCAAACAGCATGTTTCATGCCCGTAGGTCCATTTGGGAGCGCCAAAAGGCCGGTTCTGTTCCCGTCGCTGGCCAGCCACGAAACAGCATGATTCCTGCCTATTCTAACCTTTGGTGATACCGCGCTGACTAGCTTGCCGGCGTACGAGATACGTTGAGAGCCTTTTTCGGCTCGCTCGACCATTTGTGAACACGGAACCAGCATATTTTCCGCCATCTCCGCCATCTCCGCTATCTCCGCTACCCGTTAACCTGAAGCCGTGCACGGGTGAGCCGAATCTCTGGCCCCGTCGGTTTTGCCGGCATTTGTGCCATGGGCTTTTCTGTTCCCGCTGGTTTTGTCGACCTTTGTGCTGTGTCGCCTCCAGCCCGCGGCTCCGTCGGTTTCCTCGGTGCTCACCAGGTTAACGGATAGATGACAAAGGACGCGGTGCGCTAGAAGCGTGATGACCTTCGCGTGCGCAAGGATAATCCAGCGGCGGATGTGGAGGGTCCAGATCGGGGTGATGACGTTGGTGAGCAGTTCCTCTACCCGAGCGAGATTCTGAAGTTTCTGGCGTGTGATGCGGTCCCGCTCAGGTGGCGCCGCATCGTGGCGCTGGCCGTGTATCTTTACCCACGAGACGGCGAACTGCGCTCCCTTCAATGCCGGGACTTTGACTTTGAGCACCGGACCATGCGCATCACCCGAGCACTCAACCGGCGCACCGGGCAAGCCAAGGCCACGAAGGGCAAGCGGCAACGCACGGTCACGCTTGAGCCGACGATCCTCGCGCTGCTGGAAACGATGCTTGGCGACCGTGAGCCGGACGGCCTGCTGGTCGAGGACATGCCGAGCGAGCGCGACATGGCGCGCGGGCTTCGGCGTTGGCTCTTGAGAGCTGGCGTTGACCGTCATGCACTTCATCATGTGACCCCGACCACGCGCCCGATTAGGTTCCACGACTTGAGGGCGACCGGGCTCACGTGGATGGCGGTGCGCGGTGATGACGTCCTGAAGATCCAGGACCGCGCGGGTCACACCGATTTCGCCACGACCCAACGCTACATCCGCACTGCTCAGCAAATCGGAACAGGCTTCGGCTCACCGTTTCCGGAGCTGCCCGAGGCGTTGAATCGCACGGGGCAATCGCACGGCGGCTCGGAAGAGCCTCTAACTACCGGACATTTAAGAGCTTTTAGCGGGGCGGACGGGACTCGAACCCGCGGCCTCCGGCGTGACAGGCCGGCGTTATAACCAACTTAACTACCGCCCCGTGTGCGGTGGAGGGCGGCGTCATACCATAGCGAACTTGGGGCACAAGAGGGAAAAGCATCCAGGCCCGACGGCCTATCCCAAGCTTGTCGCAGGCATAGCGAGCGCCTACTTTACGCCCGCCCTAGGCGCCGCCCGGGGCCCGCCAATTGTGCGGAACGTGGCACCCAGCTACCGATGCTTCGCGCCTCGTGCAACGCCCCATGACGACCCAACGCGACGTTCCGACGGTCAGTCCGCTCCGGCGGGCTAGACATCCATGGCTGTTGCTCGCCGTGCCCCCGCTGGTGCTCGCGCTCTGGTGGCTTCTCCCGGTCTCCGCGCTCGTCGCGAACGCCGTGCACTTTATTCAGAACCTCGGGCTCCTGGGAGTTCTGGTTTACGCGGTCGTGTACATCACTGCCATTGTGGCCATGGCGCCGGGCCTGATGCTCACGTTGGCAGCGGGCTTCATTTGGGGACCGCTCATGGGTGCGCTCGTGGCCTGGCCCTCTTCACTGTTAGCCGCCACCACAGCTTTTGTCGTGGGGCGTTACCTAGCGAGGACTTACATCGAGCAACGCTTCGGGAATCGCACACTCTTTCGCGCCATCGAACGCGCCACCGCGCTTCATGGCTTAAAAATTGTGATCCTGTTGAGGCTTTCACCCGTGGCTCCGTTTGGGCTGCTCAACTATGGGTTTGGCCTCACCCAGCTCAAGACTCGAAGTTATGCCTTAGCCACAGGCATCGGCCTCCTGCCCATGACTTTCCTTTACGCGTATGTCGGTTCGCTCGCCAAGAGCGTCGCGGATCTGGGAACTGCTGGGGCGCCCGTGCGCGGTGTTTTGTATTGGGTGGGCCTGGGCGCGACAGTTCTCGTCACGCTATTTGTCACCAAGATTGCGCGTGGTGTTTTGCGAGAACACCTCGAAACCGCCCGCAATAGTGGCTCCCCTTCGGTAAACGAGTGAAGAATTAGAGGCCCGAGGCTGGCAACGGCTCCGGCCGTTCGCAACGAGTCTCAAGCTGGACTCTCACGCCTTGCTCCGCACTCCGATGGATGGCTTCCATGATCTCGAGCACATGCAAAGCGAGCGCTCCCGATGCTCGAGGTTCGCGACCTTGCTGGAGCGCGAGCGCCATATCGAGCACGCCCACGCCGCGGCTATTGGCTGAATACTGGTGAATGAGCGGATGCACTTCCCACGCATCGCCTCCCTTACCCGTCTTCACCTCGCCTCCGAAACCATTGGGATCAGGAAGGCTCAACGATTGCTCAGCCCCGAAAATCTCAATATGCGGCACACTTCCCTTCCACACATCAAAACTTGTGGTGATCGTGCCGAGAGCTCCTGACTCAAAATCCAAAAACCCAGCAACGTGAGTTGGCACCTCGACCGGGATTGCCCTCCCAGCATGCTGCCCACTCATGGCCCGCCGTTCTTCAAAAGACTTCCGGGTGGCGCCAGAAACGCTCTTCACGGACCCCAACAAATTCACGAGCGCCGTCAGATAATACGGCCCCATATCGTACATGGGGCCACCGCCACGTTGGTAATAGAAGTCCGGATTGGAATGCCAATTCTCATGACCATGGCACAGCATGAACGCTTGTGCGCCAATCGCCCGCCCGATGCTCCCGGAATCCAGCAGCTGGCGAGCTAACTGCGCCGAGGCGCCGAGAAACGTATCCGGAGCGCAACCCACGAGCACTCCGTTGGCTTTTGCTTCGCGCAGCAGCTCCCGACCTTCACTGTACGAGAGCGTCAGCGGCTTTTCACAATACACGCTCTTTTTTGACTCGATCGCCGCACGTGCCACCTCAAAGTGAGCTTTCGGCACCGTCAGATTCAGCACGATCTGAACATCTTCCCGCCGCAAGATTTCCCCAACGCTACACGCCACCGCACCGGGCACGGAATCGGCCGCTGCGGAAGCCTTGGCGGGATCCAGATCGGCACACGCCACGATTGCCGTGTCCGCATACGAGTTCAGATTATCCAAATAGATGCGGCTTATCATGCCGCAGCCAACGACGCCGATCCCAACTTTCTTTCCGGTCATACAGACTCCCTTCAGTGAGCGCTAAGTAGCAGACCGCGCAGCAGCCCAAACGAGACCGCGTGCAATGATTTCCATGGCCTCGGGGCCATCAAACTCCTCGGGTGCATGGCCGTAACTCGCGTAGAACACGCGCCCCTTACCGTAGCTTCGTGTCCAAACCACCGGCATTTGAGTGCCGCGAATCCAGTCCATCCCTTCATGCTCACCGCTGAAGGTTGTCGTCGCCAAAACGTGATTGGAAGGGTCCACGTGCATGTAATACTGCTCGGACTTCAGCCGGAAGTTAGCTAGGCCTTGCATGATGGGATGTTGCGGCTCGACGATGCGGACCTCGTAGTCGATGATTCCACCCGGGTGCCTAACGAACTGGCCACCTGTGAGAAACTGGTAGTCGGTATTAGTTCGGAAGGCGTCACACATACCCCCATGAAAGCCTGCAAAGCCGACACCGCCGCGCACGGCGCGCTCCAGGGCATTCCATTCTTCCTTGGCTAGCTCACCCATGGTCCAGATCGGAACAATCAACGCGACGCTCTGCAACAACGCTTCATCTCCGAGCACCGCCAAGCTATCTGCCTGCCGCACCGTGAATCCCGAGCTCGCCAGGGAACGCGAGACGCGCTCTGCAAACGGTTGCGGTGAATGGCCATCCCAGCCCCCCCAAACGATGAGTGCTGATCTGTTGGGACCAAGAGAGCCTTTCGACATCTCGCCACGCTACTTGGGATTGTCCTCGCTTTGGAATGGAACTAGCCTTTCAAAAACATGGACAAATTTTTCATGGCGCTGGGCCACCTACCACGCAGCTTTCCAGGACCGCCTCAGGTCATGACAATTGGATTTATCCCAGAGAAAACCGAGGTACTGGACACTACGTTCGATAGCTTCAATTTTTCATTCATATTGAAGGGCGGTGGATATTATCAGTTTTGCGACTTCGAGTGCGAGGTGGTCGCCCCGTTTGTGCTCACGCAGTGGCCAGCCCGCAACGCTGCCTATGGTCCGGGTCGGCGCTGGCAAGCTTGGCAAGAACTCTACATCGTGTACGCACCAGAAGCCGTCCCGGAATGGCAGCGCCGCAATCTCGCACGATTAGACAAGCCCGCCTGGCCCATTCAACGGACTGGAGCCTGGCGCGAAGCTCTGGACGCCCTATTTCGGCTCCAAAGCAGACCTGATTACCACAAGGAGCCCGATCGCATCGATCGCCTCTGCGAACAGCTGATCTTCGAGAGCGCCACAGGTGAACAACGAGCGGCGCCGAGCCATGAGGAAGAACTGGTGCGAACGATCCAAGCCAAGTTGAAGAGCCAGCTAGCCCAGACGCATGATTTTGACGCCTTAGCCAGGAGCTTTGGCATCGCACCCATCACCTTTCGGAGATACTGGGGTCAGTACGTCGGCGAGCCACCAGCCCGCTACCTCACGAGCCTGCGCGTGCAAGAGGCTCAGCGCTTGCTGTTACAAACCGAGCGGCCAGTGGGGGAAATCGCCCGAGGGGTTGGATTTGAGGATCCGCTGTATTTCTCGCGCGTATTTCGCAAGAAAACGGGTCTCACCGCAAGCGAGTATCGAAGGCACTTTCACCCCTCAAGACTTGAAAGTAGTTCCCAGAATTCAAACGCCTGAGCTGGCGTCAGAGAAGTTCGGCGTGCTGTTGAGGTGCCTGCCTTGACGCCGTTAGAGCACGCCCAATGGCAGCCCGAATGTCTCCGCGACCGGAGCGTTCACGACCTTGCCCTGATAGATATTCACTGCACTTCGAATGGCTGGCTTCCTCTCGATGGCTCCCCTGAGTCCCCACCGAGCGAGCGCTAGCACGTAGGGTACCGTGGCATTGCACAGGGCGTAAGTGCTCGTCCGACCTACGGCGCCGGGCATGTTCGCCACGCAATAGTGCACGACATCATGAATGATATACGTGGGGTTAGCGTGCGTTGTGGGTCGCGTCGTCTCAAAACAACCTCCTTGGTCGACGGCCACATCCACAATCACGGCTCCAGGCTTCATTCTTTTTAAGTCTTCTTTTTCGACCAAACGGGGTGCCCTTGCTCCTTTGATGAGCACCGCTCCGATCACAAGATCTGCGTGGGCTAATTGGCCTCGAATCGTGTGCCTGTCGCTGAAAAGCGTCGTGACATTGGGCGGCATCACATCGTCGAGGTAGCGCAAACGATCCAGATTATTATCTAGAATCACCACGTTCGCTCCGAAGCCGGCGGCCACCTTCGCTGCGTTCGTCCCCACAACTCCGCCGCCAAAAATCGCGATGTGAGCGGGCTCAACGCCGGGCACCCCACCGAGCAAGATCCCCCGCCCTTCCTGCGGCCGCTCCAAATATTTCGCGCCCTCTTGAATACTCATGCGCCCTGCCACTTCGCTCATGGGCGTTAACAACGGAAGGCGCCCCTGCGCATCCTCCAGCGTCTCATAGGCGATCGCGCTACAGCCGCTAGCCAGAATATTCTTCGTTAGCGCTTCATCCGCCGCAAAATGAAAATAGGTGAACACATTCTGGCCGCTCCTGATCTGAGGCCACTCTTCGGGCTGCGGCTCTTTCACTTTTACGATCAGCTCGGCCTCGCCCCAGACACGTTCCGGGCCATCCACCAACACCGCTCCTTGGGCTTCATAGTCGCTATCGAGCAAGCCGCTTCCAACACCGGCTCCTTTTTGAACCAGGACCACGTGCCCCTGACGCACCAGCTCATCCACACCGGATGGCAAGAGCGCGACTCGATATTCATGTGACTTAACTTCTTTGGGGACGCCTACAATCATGATTGCTCCGTTTGTTTGGGGCTCGAGCCTTTCATTGGCCAGTCCATGCTACGCTCAAAAGCCCCCGGCATTTAGGGCGTATTCTTGGCCTGATATTGCCGACTTCATCAAACACCGAAGAAGCTGAAGTAAAGCCTTGTCTCGCCTGCGGGGCTTGTTGTTTTTCTCAGCTTAAGCGGTACGTCAGCGTTACCGGAATGGATTATTCCCGGTTAGGTGACCGAGCCGTCGAGCTCGCGGAGTTTGACGGCCACCAAGCCCACATGCGAATGCAAGATGGCCACTGTGCAGCGCTCAGCATGAATGCGGCGTCTGGCGAGTTCAGTTGTACGGCGTATGATGCGCGGCCACAGATCTGCCGCGATCTCGCAAGAGGGTCCGCGGAATGCGGCGCTGAACGCTTTGAGAAGGCTGAGCGGCCACTTCTGCTACTGAAGACGTTTCTCAAAAATGCTAAAAGGCTGGCTAAGGTACCGTCGTTGCTACCGCTGTGACGCACAGCTGAAGTTGGTTGCCTATGACCTGACATTCGCCGTAATCGCCGTTGGCCCACAGGACTTGGAAAACACCGCTTGAGTCCTTTCCTAGGATGGCAAGCGGCGAAGTTAGATTAACATCCTGCAGGTCGTACGCGTTACCCAGGATCGCGCCGCTCAAGTCCCAAACCACGAAGTACCCCACGTTCACACCCGCTGAGCAAAGGGTAACATCTGGCACTTGGCTCCCATCCCAGGTGCAAGAGAAGCTATCCATGTACTTTTGACCAAAACAAAACGCCGCGGTTGCCTTCTCCACAGCGGTCGGTTCGATGGTCACCGGGGCAAAGCACGACGTCGTTCCGACCCCGCCTCCAGCACCTGGAGCACCCCCTGTTCCCGTTCCGCCGACGCCGGGACTCCCACCGCTAGTTCCTGGCGCGCCACCGGTACCACTCGCTGCTCCTCCCATCGCTTGCGCTCCACCCGTGACTCCCGATGACCCGCCGAGCATCGGGTTTCCACCGACACCCGCAGGCGCTCCGCCCATCTTTCCAGTCATTCCACCCGTGCTGGCACCGCCCGTCCCCATGGCAATGGCCACACACACGTTCGAGGCGCACGTCAAACCCTGATTGCACGTCGCATTCGCGAAGCATTCCTTGCCCGCCACGCCCATCGCATCTCCGCCAAAATTCCGCTCGGGCGCCCCGCATGCAACGGCCACCGCACAGAGCCCGCAAACCCACCACGCATGCCGCAAATACATCGCACGAATACGAACACAATACGTGCGTTTTCGCAATCAATTCCGCATCTGTCCCCGATCCAGCGGCATACATCTTGCTCGTTTTTTGAGGCGAGCCGTCGTCGAGATTCGGCGCCGCGTTCGCACAGAGGTTGAGCATCCCCAAGTGCTCCCAAACTTATCCGTGACCTCTATCTCAACGTCGGAAGATAGTAAGCATGCTTACTATCTTCCGACGGACGAAAACGGCAGCTCGCCTGGCGCACCTGCGGCCCAGCTGGATCACTGTCTGAGTGCCTGCGGCCACGGCTGTGCGGCAAGCAACGCCCTTCAATGTGCTAGCTTCTGAAGTGTGTTCCTGGTCGCCATCGTAGACATCGACCGCATCCCTGATGCTGCTCGAACCACCTTGGCCGCGGCTCTTGGCACCACACTCTACGAATTGCGCCTCGTCCTCTCCGCGGGGCTACCTGCGGTGGTGCTCACCACTCCCGAAGCAAGCCGCGCCGAAGCGGCGGTTAGCGCGATTGCGCGGGAGGGCGGCCAAGCTGTATGGGCAGAACGGCGGACTGTCTATCCCAGCGGCCGTATGCCGGCCATTCGAGATTTTCGATTCCAGCCTTCCGGATTAACGGCTACGGAGACAGCTTCGGAGCAGCTCGCTTTTTCTGACATTTTCGCGATCATCCGCGCCACCCACAGCACTGTTACCACGAGATCTGCTGTGGTGAAAGAACGCAAACTCGACCCAGGCAGGGCGCTCATCACAGGCGGCCTCAAAATGTCGAGAACCACGAGTCGCGAAGTAGTCTCGCGCACGGACACTCGCGAACAAGTGCTGTACCTTTTTCGCAGAAGCGGTGCCCCACCCTGGCTCCTCCGTGAACGCAGCGCTCACTATGGCGGCCTCGGTAAAGCACTTGGCCCGAGCAGTTTAGGTAACTTTCAAGAGGTCGTGCGCGCCTTGCGCGAACGTGTCCCCAATGCGGCTTATGATGAGCGTTTCCTCGCGCATCGCACGTTGCGAGGGATATCCGACGGCCTCGAAGCCACTGACATCTTGGTCCATCTGCTTGCGCTGTCGCTAGGCTACCAACCAAGCTATTGAATCCGTGCAAGCAGCGGCGGTCACTCAAATAATCCGCGCTGGATCTCCGGCACCCAACTGCTTGTGCGCACGTCCCAGCCTCGAAATCGCCCGCCGTCGTCCCAGTAAGCCCAGCCAAACCCGCCGCGCTCTGCTTCACGCCGCGTGACCTTCAGAAACTTCTCACGCGACGCGGCATCCGCCACATCGATCGCCCCAAACTCCCCCATATACACGCGCCTACCCGTTTGCTTCTCGTAGGCCGTCGCGAGTTCGAACTGTTCGACAATCGCTCGTTCTCCGCAAGGATTCTGCCGAGTGGGCAAAGAATTGTAGTCCTTCAGCCAGTTTTTCACCCAGTCAACGGACTCAGCTCCAACCACAGGTTTTATTGGTTGCGCGGGCGGGCCGGGGAACACAATGCCACGAGTCTGATACTCAGGGCCCATCCAGTGTGCGCCCTGATGCGTGAACAGGAGGGGCTGATACATATGAAACGAGGCCATGACATTCGGATCGTCGGGAAGAGTGAGCTGGCTCAGCTGTTCTGCCGCTGCCCACGCGTAGCTGTCCACGATCACTCGGCGCGTTGGGTTCGTTGCGCGTACCGCTGAAATCGCCTGAGCCATGAGTGGGTTGAGCAGCACTGGCGTGAGCTCTTTGCATGGCTCATTCAGGAGTTCAAAAGCGATGGTATCTGGCGCTGTTTGGTAGCGTTCGGCGACTTGCTTCCAGATCGCCAAAAAGCGATCCCGGTGCGCCGCGGGTGCTTCCATGAGTTCGTTGTAGTGATGAAAATCCAGGATCACGGAGAGACCACGCGTTTTCGCTTGTTCCAGCGCCCAGTCCACTCGGGCCATGAAGGCTGGTTCGAGACTAAACGGGGCTTCCGCGCCAGCATGCGCGCTGAAGCGCACCGGCAGGCGCACGTGGTCCAATCCCGCGCGCGCTATGGCTTCAAAATGACCTTCGCTCAGCGTCACGCCCCATTCGCCTTCCGCTGGCGCGTCGAGTGCATTTCCCAAATTGAGGCCGCGTTTGAAGCTTGGGGACTCTCGTTCCGTTTCAGATTCTCGAGCCGCAGCGCCGAGTTGCGGCAATTGCCGGGATGGGACCTTCGCCGGAGTGCGCCTTGAATCGCAACCACTAGCTACCCAGCATGAAAGCCCTAGACCGAGCGCGGCTCGACGATCCAACTCGAACTCCGATCTTTCACCCTGAGTGTCAAAGTTGGGCGGCGTTCTACGCATGGGTTTGACCCACCCTGCGCCACAGCAACCATCCCAAAACCCAGCCAACGCCGAGACCTGCATGCCCGGAAAACAAGTGCAACAGATCGGTGCTCGGGCAATGCCAAATCAGCGCCAAATTTCCGACCACACCGATGATCGCTCCCCGCAAGACGAGACTCTCAAGAGCAGGACGATCGCGCCGATCGAGCAGCAGCAACATAACAGCGAGCGGGGCCGAGTAGAAAACGCCATGCACGAAACACCCAAAGCCACTGACCAAGGCTTCCAAGTGCCCAGAATGTTCGAGCTTACCCACGACCATGGACACCCAGAAGGGCGCCACCAACAGCAATAGCCCGCTAAATAACAAGCGCGCTCGGTTCACGAGGAGACCAGATCGCAAACACAGGCTCACTCCACTCATCACCAACAGTGCTTGCCCAACCAGCACGGGCCAATTTTGGAGAACTTCGGCAACCCGCTGACTTCGCGCCATCTCGAGCGCCAACACCGCTCCAACAACCCACAAGGCCAGCGCAAAGCGGACGCTCGTAGGTCGGCTCCGGAGCCACGCTCGAAGCCCTTTTTCGTTTTCGAGCTGCCCTTCGAGCCCAGCCAGTAAGTTGCGCACCTCCGCCGCGGAAGTGCGCACAGCCCGCTCCGGAAGGGTTGCTTGGGGCTTTTCGTCGCCGGGCTGATTCATGGCGTCTTGCCTTCTACGTCTGCAAGCGACTTGGGGTTACGAGGTGCCTCAGGATCGGGCACAACTGGGATCGAAACTCCGGGGCCAAGCTCTAGATCAGCCAAGATTTCACGAATTTTTGCGTAGCCACGATGGGCGCGGACTTTCACCGCACTGAGCGTTGCTCCCACCACCTCCGCGATTTCGTGAAAGGAAAGCTCATCAAACCAGTGCAGCTCGATCACCTCGCGCTGCTGTTTCGGCACCTGCTCCAGGGCTCGCGCCAACGCCTGGGCGGCCTCAAAGCGCAGGGCACCACGGGCAGCCTCTTGAGGCTCAAGGATCCCTTCGAGTGAAGTTTCGGGTCGGCGTTTCACTCGCCGAAAATGTTCTCGCTTCAGGTTCAGCGCGATCGTAAATAGCCAAGGCCTCAAGCGTTGGGTGGGATCAAAATCCAGACGTGCTCGGTGCAGTTGAAGAAAGCACTGCTGAACCAAATCCCCTGCCTCTTCTTGAGCCCGAAGATCGCGCTTCATACTGCGGAGGAGACTGGGCGCATGGCGCTCGAAGAGTTCCCGGAATGCCGCCGAGTTCCCCCCAACGTAGGCTGCCATGAGTTCTTCGTCGGAACGCACCTTTACCCCGAGCCTCTCAAGCTGACTGGTGAACGCAAGGGCCTTCTCAAGGCCACACTCGCAAGTTTGAGAGGCCGCACTCGAAGCTTGAGCCCGAAGAGTGCTTTCAGGCGACTTCAGGCGCGTAGTGCGCCACAGCCTGGTACTTCAGGAGGCGTCTGCAGTCCGCCGTACCCAGTTGGCCCCGACACGAACTTTCGCCCGAAAATTCAACTTTGCCCCGCGTGAGTGCGCCCAAGATTTCCCGGGTGAGATCGTGGCCTCCATCTTTGCAGCCTGTATCGCCACAGTTCAGTTCAAACAGAGCAGCGGCACTCGGAACCACGACGACTCGCGTGTAGCGTGTCCCCGCAACCGCGCTTTCAGGATGGCGTTCCTCGATATCGAGCCGTAATTCTTGCAGGCGCGGCACCTCTTTCAAAAGCCGGGGACAGCCGTCTTCGCGCTCGCGCCGTTCGCGAGCCTTAACCGCTGCTTCGCTCATGTACCGGTAATTTCGCACCCTGCTAGACTGCTCTCTCGGAAGCGGGTTCCCCATCGGAGAACCCATCCGGCAAAGGCTGCGGCCCCGGAATGATGCCCGCAATATCGGGATCTTCGTCCGAGCTGCGCTCAGGCTTATCCACCTTGCGAGTAGCTCTCCGCTCGGCTTTGTCTTTCTTCCGATCCTGCCGCTCTTTTTCTTTGCGGCGTTTGTCTGCGCTGGCTCGACCCGTCATTCGGCAACTCACCTCGTTGCAGTGTCTCTGCACACGCAGGGGGAGACCCCAAGATGAGGAGCTTTCCTGCATAAGCGCTACGAGTCCACCCTGGCCTTCACCGAATCTCTCGGAGAAAGCACCAGGTTCACATGAGGCCGAAAACCGGCCCGCTGTTCCAGAAGCGCGGCAGAACCGTAACACGCCCCCAAGCATTCCGCGAGAAGAAGTTCTCTCGATGCAACAATCCAGTAGGCGGGACAGGACTCGAACCTGCGACATCCGGCTTGTAAGGCCAGCGCTCTACCAACTGAGCTACCCGCCCTTCCCCGTTCGAGAGGATTGGCATGCGCTCCTTAGCTGCGAAGCGAGGCTCGGGCAAGAGCTTTACGCGGACCCAACGCGCTCTAACCGGGAAGACCTGAGCGCGATTACGAAATGCCGGGCTGGTCGACGGCTGGCTGCTCAACTACGGACGGACCGCGGACTGCGCCAATCGTTTCGGGCGGCGTTGCTCCATCGATGAGCTCCCCCTCTCGATACTCAAGCACCAGGCGGCGTGGACCGAACTTCTGATCAGGGTTTTCTACCTCAAGCGCTTCGCGCAACACATCATCCATGTGGTCGACAAACACGATGCGCAACGCCGCCAGCACTCTTCGAGGAACTTCCTTTAAATCCTTGCGATTCTCTTTGGGGACCAACACCGTCTTGATGCCGTTGCGATGCGCCGCGAGGAGCTTTTCCTTGAGGCCGCCGATCGGCATCACTCGCCCGCGCAGCGTGATTTCTCCCGTCATCGCCAGCTCGTGGCGCACAGGCCAGCGGGCTAGCGCGCTCGCGATACCTGTCGCCATCGTGACGCCTGCGCTTGGTCCATCTTTCCGCACAAAATCTGGAAAGTGCACGTGCACATCCACCTTCTGATAAAAATCTTTCTCAAGGCCGAGCGCGGCTCCCCGTGAGCGAACGTAGCTCATCGCGGCTTGCCCACTCTCCTCCATGCCCTTCTCCAGCAGGCCCGTGATCGCCAGCTTGCCCTTGCCCGGCACAACGCTGACCTCACAATCCAGAATGTCCCCTCCGTAATCGGACACGCTCAAGCCATGCACCAGGCCGATCTGATTCTCTTCGTCCTTTTGGCCCAAACGATATTTTGGAACGCCGAGGTATTTCGGGACATCCTCAGGCTTGATCGAGATTTTGACCTGCTTGCCGTCCTTCACGACGCGCAGCGCGATCTTCCGGCACAGGCTCGAGATCTCGCGTTCGAGATTTCGGACGCCAGCTTCCTTGGTGTAGTGGTGGATCACCGTGCGGAGTGCAGCCTGCCCCAAATCCACCTCAACATCTTCGAGGCCGCATTCCTTCTTCTGTCGCGGCACAAGATACTGTTGGGCAATATTGAGCTTATCGTACTCGGTGTAGCTTGAGAGCTGGATGATCTCCATGCGATCTTGCAGCGGCAACGGGATGCCACTCAGCGTGTTCGCCGTGGTGATGAACATCACGTCGGAAAGATCGTAGTCGATGTCCAGATAGTGGTCGTTGAACGAGTGATTCTGCTCTGGGTCGAGAACTTCCAAGAGTGCAGAGGCTGGATCACCCCGAAAATCAGCGCTCATCTTGTCGACTTCGTCGAGCAAGAAAACAGGATTATTCGAGCCCACTTTCTTCAGGTTTTGAATCAGCTTACCGGGAAGCGCCCCGATATAGGTGCGCCGATGCCCGCGAATT
>JBBSBI010000137.1:0-15362 GCA_038251425.1 Polyangiales bacterium | reverse complement strand
TACACCGGGGACGCCGTTGTAGGGCACGCGGTAATGTTAAAGGTAGCTGGAGCCTATGGAGAGTGGGCGTATTACTGCGATGGTCCCGCGGATCGTTGCGGTCCGACGCCTAGTGACAACACCGTTACGCCATTTTTTGGCGTGGGCACAAAGGGCTCACCCTGCAGCATCTGCCATGGCGGCAACATCTTCACGCCCGTTCCGGCTCCGTAATAACCAAGCGTCAAGCTTTTCGAACGAGCACGAGGGATGCGCCCTCGTGCAGTGCTGATCGCGTCCTCGCGGTCCCGAGCCAATTCGAGGTCTGCGGGTCTAAAAAGCTCTCCCATTCATGGGGCAATCTCGCCCTTCCGCAGCCACCAACCCCCTGCGCGTTGCCAAGCGCCCCGCATCGGAGGATGAGTGCGTCCCATGGCGGAATCCACGCGCCCCGCTCAAGCCAATCCCCTCTACCCGATCTTTCTGATTGTTCTGGTCGATGTGCTGGGGCTCACGATCGTGTTGCCCCTGTTGCCGCTCTACGCTGAGCGTTTTGGCGCCTCGGCGTTTGTGGCCTCGCTCCTCGTGCCTGCGTACGCGTTTTGCCAGCTGATCGCGGGTCCAATTCTGGGAGGGCTTTCGGATAAGTGGGGGCGGCGGCCGGTGCTGCTCGTGAGCCAGTGCGGCACGTTCGTAGGTTTTCTGATGGTCGCTTTTGCACCCGCGCTCTGGGTGGTGTTCTTGGGGCGCATCATTGATGGTTTCACGGCTGGCAATCTCAGTGTGGCGCAGGCTTACATTGCCGATAATACGGCGCCGAAAGATCGCGCCAAGTCATTTGCCATTATTGGTATCGCATTCGGCGTGGGTTTCATGTTGGGCCCCACCATCGCAGCTTCACTGTCGCACTACGGCTATGCGGCGCCTTTCTTGGCCGCTGCCGGACTCTCGGCTTCCAGCATCGTGTGCACGGCCACCTTGCTGCCGAAGGGTGTGCCGTCCGTGGCCTCTCATGGGCAGGGCCTTCCGGCAGGAAAAAGGCCTTCTGCTTTCGATTTTGCGATCTGGGGACGCTATTTTCGGAAGCCCGTCGTGGGCGGGATCTTGGTCGAATTTTTCTTGTATCTGTTTGTGTTCTCGATGTTCATGAGTGGCTTTGCGCTGTTCGCTGAGCGACGTTACATGTGGCACGGGCATGCGTTCGCCGCCAAGGAAATCGGGCTCCTGTATGGCCTTGCAGGAGCAGTGGGCATCGTGATTCAAGGTGGCCTCCTAGGCAGATTAGTCCGGCGCTTTGGAGAGGCGCCTCTGATCGCAGTTGGCTTAGTGTCGCTGGGCGGAGGATTCCTGATGTTGCCGCACATCGAGCCTTTGGCGTACTTGATTTTGGCCACCGTGCTCATCGCCGCAGGCAACGCCATGTTACGGCCAAATCTCACGAGTTTGCTTTCCCGCTCCGCCGCAGCTCACGAGCAAGGCGTGGTGCTCGGGTTGAGCCAGAGCTTGGCATCGGTGGCGAGCATCTTGGCCGCGCCGCTTTCAGGGTGGTTGATTGAGCATGGCCATTTCGTGCTCTGGAGCTTGGTGGCCGGCAGCGTATGCCTCTTGGCACTCCTGATTCGGCGCTTTGGGTCTGCGCATGAGCAGCGTGCTCTGGTGAGTGAGCACTGAAGCGATGCCCAGCGGGCTGCGCCACATGCTGCACGCTTTCGCGTCCTTGCGGCCATCGGACATTCTGGACATCTGCATTGTCTGGGCGCTCGCTTATGTCTTGATCTCCACGTTGCGGCGGACTCGTTCGCGGCTGGTCTTGGTGGGCGTTGCGGTGCTCGCAGCGGTCTATTTTCTCGCACGGTTCTTGGATCTAGGCCTCACACTCGGCATCTTTCAGGTATTGCTCACGGTGGCTGCTGTTGGGCTGCTCATCATCTTTCAAGATGATCTTCGGCGTGGGTTCGAACGGCTCGGTGCTGGAAGCCTCTTGCTCAAGAGGAAGGATTCCGAAGGTGCCTTGCCATCGGTGACTCGTACTTTGGTGCAGGTTGCTTTTGAATTGGCGCAACAGAAGACGGGCGCGTTGATGGTGATCAAGGGTCGAGACCCGCTTGACCGTTTTTTGAGCGCCGGTATCGCATTGCATGGCGACCCCAGCCTCGAACTGCTGAAGAGCCTATTTGATGCGAGTTCGCCCGGTCATGATGGTGCGGTCGTGATCGTGGACAATCGCGTGGAGCGTTTTGGTGCTCGCTTGCCGCTTTCTGGGCACGCCGATCATGCCTTCGGAACTCGGCATGCGGCGGCGCTCGGGTTGAGTGAACAGTGCGATGCTTTCGTGATCGTGGTCTCTGAGGAGCGCGGTCAGGTTTCGATTGCTCAGCGTGGAGCGTTAACGCCGATGCCAAGTCAGCAGGCGCTGAAAGATCGTTTGCTCCCCATTGCTATCACGGAACTGCCCAAGAAGAAGCCGCTCGCAAGTTGGTTATTCGGCGATTTTCGCAGCAAAGCATTCGCACTCGCCCTCACGCTGTTCGCCTGGTCGGCGTTGATGACCTACGAATCTGAATCCGCGTTGCGTGTTGTGACGGCGCCCATCGGATTTTCGGGGATCCCTGGTGATTGGGTGGTCGAAGAACCAAAGCCCCGTGAGGTGCGCGTCACGCTTTCAGGATCGGTGCGCGCCTTTGCACGTTTCGATCAGCAACTCACACTGTCACTCGACGCCACCCGCTTAAGAGAAGGTGAGGAGATGTTCACCGTTCGGCCAGAGATGCTCACGCTTCCGCCCGGCCTTTCGGTGAATGATATTCAACCGCGGCGTGTGGTGGTGGTGGCCCACCAAACGGTGGCCATCGCGCTGCCGGTTCGGCCACGCACCAGTGGGGCCCTTCCTCCGGGGGTGGTGTTGGAGCGGTTTCGGGTGCGTCCGGCAGCGGTGACGATTCGGGTGCGGCGTGCCGATCGCGGCCGCTTCGCGAGCATTATGACGGAACCGATCTCGCTCAATAGCTTCACCAGTTCGGGTTCGATCCGCGCCAAGTTAGTGGTTCCGATCGATGCGCTGGCGGAGGACGACACGCCGGGGTCGGTTGAAGTGTTCATTGATGTGCGGAGTGCTGCTCGGTAGCGTGTGTGGGCTGGAAGTTGGGGGGTGTCTGTCTGGCGGACAGCAGTGGACGGAAAACGTCGGTAGGCGAATCCAATTAATGCGCAATTTGCCGGATTTCCTGCCCTAAGGCGTTTGGCGCGGAATTGGCATTCGCCGTGGCGTGACACCCCGCCTGGACCCCATTCTGCTGCTCGGGGCAGCGCTCCTCTTCGCTGGGGCGGCCGCTGTGGCGCCGGTGGCTGCGTGCACGGGTGCCTTGGGCGTGCTGTGGCTGTTGCGGGCGCGGTATCGTGCTTGGCTGTTCTTAGTGGCCGTTTTGGTATGGGGATTGGGCTGGTGGCGTGGGGTGCGCACGCTCGCCGAGTTTGAGGAAGCGCGGGTGTCCGCTCGAGCGCAGGTGGGTGGCGCGGCGCGCTGTACAGTGAAGGGCAAGGTGTCGACATCGCCCGAGTGGTTGCATGGTGCGCTGCGCTATTGGGTCGAGGCGGAGCGGGTCGAGTGCGATGCAAAAGTTTTTGATGGCGAGCGTGTGCTCAGGCTGTATGGAGGTCCACGCACGCTGGCACGGGGTGATCGCATTGAGGCCAATGTTCAGCTGGGCCCGCTCCAGCTGTTTCGCAATGTCGACGGCACGGATCCCACGCCGTTCGCCGCGCGCAAGAAAGCGACGCTCGTGGGCGGTGTGTTGAGCGTGAGTGTGGTCGAGAAAAGTTCGGGTTTGGCTGCGCTGATCGACGGCTGGCGCTTCCGGGTGCGCGAGCGGATTTTGGCCACTTTTTCGCCAGAAGCTGAGCCGTTGGCCCGTGCCTTGGTGCTCGGAGAGAATGATCTGGCTGCGGAGGATGACACGGCGTTTAAGCAGAGTGGGTTGGCGCATCTGCTCGCCGTGAGTGGCACGCATTTGGTGTTTGCGGTGGTCATGCTGGTGCGCGCTCTGCGGGCAGTTCTGGTGCGTCTGGAGCCGATCGCCTTGCGCTATGATGTCGCGCGCCTGTCCGCGTTAGCGGGTGCGGTGTTAGCGTTGGCCTACGCAGATTTCGCAGGCGGCAGCGGATCGGCGTTTCGCGCGGCGTACATGTTGGTGGCAGCGTTTGGAGCCAGAGCGCTCGGTCGGCAAGCCAACGGGCAGCGGGTTTTGGGTACCACGATGGCCGTGGGCGCTGTGTTCGATCCGCTGGTGGCTTTCGACGTGTCGTTCCTGCTCTCGCTCGCCGCAACGGTGGGCCTGATTCTGTGGTCGTCGTCAGGCAGTGAAGCCGTGGGCTGGCGGTCGCTCGCCGCAGTGCGCTTTATCGAGGCGGGAGTTCGAGCCACGGTGAGTGCTCTTTTGCCCTGTATTCCGATCTTGGCGCTGATGTCCGAGCAAGTTTCCGGGTTGGGGATTGTCGGTAATCTGGTGGCGGGGCCGATTGGCGAAATGGTGGCGCTGCCCGTGTGTTTGCTGCACGCCGCGTGCGCTTGGTTGCCGGCACTCGAACAGGGGCTGGCGCTGGTGGGCTCGGGGGCGTTGCTGGCGGTGCAGGGAGTGGCGCACGTCACAGCGTCGCAATCGTGGTTGGCTGTTCCGTTGCCCTATCCAACGGCTTGGCATCGTGTCGCTGTGCTGCTGGGCGTGCTCGCTTGGATGTTGGTGGGGAAGGGTGGCGCTCAGTTGCGCTGGTTCTTGAGTCGCCGTCTTCAGCTGGGCGTTGGGGTGCTGGCTGTGTTGGTGTTGATAGAGTTCACAACTCGGGCGCAGGCGGCCCCGAGCAAGCTCCTGCGCATCACCACACTGGATGTAGGTCAGGGGGATTCTGCGCTAATTGATCTCCCCGATGGGCGCTTGATGTTGATCGATGGCGGCGGATTCGTGGGTAGCCCGGTAGATCCTGGGGTATCGGTGATTTTGCCGGCGCTCCGCGCTCGTCGGCGCTCAGCGATCGATGTCTTGGTGTTGTCACATCCCCATCCGGATCATTTTATGGGTCTGCTCGCGGTGGCAAAGGCCCTGAGGGTGAAGGAGTTTTGGACAACACATGAAGGTGAAGCCGAGCACGTGGCGCCCTATGTTGAGTTGCTCAAGCTGCTGCGCAGCCAAGGAACGAAAGTGCGCTATCCGCCCGATCTCTGCCATTCCCCGCTCACGGCCGGCGGCGCGATGATCCGGGTGCTCGCACCCTGTCCGGACTTTGACGAAAATCGGCACACGAACGACAATTCAATCATTTTGCGTTTTCAATACGGGAGTCGGGTAGCGCTTTCGATCGGCGACGCCGAGAAGGCCGAGGAGGGAGCGCTGGCGCAACATTTCGGGAAGGAGCTGAAGGCAGATTTTCTGAAGGCCGGTCATCACGGCAGCCGAACCTCCAGCAACGTTGAATTTCTGGAAGCGGTGAAGCCCGAGGTCGCGGTGGTGAGCACCGGGTTTCGGAATCGTTTTGGGCACCCGCATGCAGAAGCGTTAGAGCGTTTGAGTGCGAGCGGAGCTGCCGTATTTCGCACGGATATCAGTGGTGCGTTGGTCTGGGAGACGGATGGCAGTTCCGTGAAGATGTCAGCTTTCGCACCGGCGCGCTGAGGGGCGCTGAGGGGCGCTGAACTATGCCACTCTCAGCCGTTCTTGAGGACAGCGAGCCGTGTACGGTGCTCAGCCTGAAGGTCGTTGTAGTCGGATTGCGCCAGGCCGAGTGCGGTCGTGAGTTGGCGGAGTGAGTTGGTTTCGGCGGTGGTGATTTGTTCATCGGCTGCTGCGATGCCGACCAGCACGCTCAAGATCTGACAGCGAAGCTCACGGTCTGAAAGCTCGAGCAAGGTGCGCGCATAGCGCGGAGCTTGGACGGTAGCCACCTCCACAATGTGCTGCTTCAAGATGCGCGCGATACTTGCGGCGCCTTCCTGGCTGAGGCCAGCGATGCGGTGCAGCTCTTCGAGAACCTTGGCCTCTTCGGTTTCGGAATATTCACGATCGGCGTAGGCGATCGTGCCCAAGAGCCCCACAATGGCACTCACCACCAAGACGGTTTCTTCGTCGGCCTCACGCAGCTCTGCGCGAACGACACGGTCCAGTTCCGAAGCGTCGGCGGTTTGCCGGCGTGCTTCACCTATACCTTTCAGCCACTGCCCAAACATGGCCGAAAGCTAGCGCGGCCTCGGCGCCCGGGCCAGGCCTGGCGGTCTTTCCGTAGCGTCTTCGGGCATGCTACTGATCGGAACTGTTGGCACCGCACCCTGAACCGCTGATTTCGAAGGAGCAGCTCCGTGCCCGTGTTGCGGAGCTGGGTCGCGAAATCACCCAGGCGTATCAAGGCGAACCGTTGATCCTGCTGCCGGTGCTCAAGGGAAGCTTTGTGTTTGCGGCGGATCTCGCGCGCGAGATCGAACTGCCCGTTGAAGTCGAGTTTCTTGGTGTCCAGAGCTACGGAGATGACACGGTGTCGAGCGGAGTCGTGCAGATCACGCTCGATCTGACGCGCCCCGTGGACGGCAAACACGTGCTGATCATTGAAGACATTGTCGATACTGGATTAACGCTGGATTATTTGCTGAGCCAGCTCCGAGCTCGCAATCCCAAGAGCCTGCGCGTCGCCTCGCTCTTGCACAAGCCTTCGCGCATGCAGCGGGCGCTGGTGATTGATTTTCTTGGATTCACGATTGAAGACGAATTTGTGGTGGGTTACGGGCTTGATTACGCGCAGAAGTACCGAAATTTGCCGTACATTGGGCGGCTTTCCCTAGAGGCGCAGCAGGGCTGATCCTAAGAGTCCCTAGCGCTCGGGGTCCTTAGTGTCGGAGCTCTCAGTCCTGTCACTTCTATCGGTGCCGCTTCCCACGGCATCGCTCGCAGGCGACGCCACAACGTTCGCTTCGCGGAGCGCCTTCAGCTTGTCGAAGATACGTTTTTCAAAGCCCCGCTCGGTGGGTGTGTAGAAGCGCGAGCCCACCAGCTTCTCCGGCAGATAGGTTTCTCCGGGCACGTAGCCTTGGCTGTAGTCGTGCGCATAGCGGTAGTCTTTGCCATAGCCCTCTTGCTTCATCAGCGAGGTCACCGGATTTCTGAGCTTTTTGGGCACGGGCAGCGCGCCATATTGCTCGATGGCAGCGCGCGTCTTGGCGATGGCCTCTTTGACAGCGCCGGACTTCGGAGCGCTCGCCAAATACAGGCAAGCATGAGCGATCGGGTAGATGCCTTCCGGCATGCCCATCCTTCTGAATGCGGCATCCGCGTTCACCGCGACGCTGAGTGCTGTCGGATCAGCGAGGCCAATGTCTTCGCTGGCAAAAATGATCAGGCGCCTGAGCAGGAAGAGCGGATCATCGCCGGCTTCTAGCATTCGAAACAGCCAATAAAGGCTAGCATCTGGATCGGTGCCACGCAGCGATTTGATGAGCGCACTTGCCACATTATAGTGTTCTTCGCCAGCCTTGTCATAAAGCAGTGTGGCATCTTCGCTCGCGCGCTCCAGGTGCGAGAGGAGCAGTTCCGGGTCCGAGCCGTGCGCGAGCTGTGCGGCGGTTTCAAGTATCCCGAGCGCGCGCCGTGCATCGCCTCGTGCGGTGCGTGCGATGGTGAGCAAGACCTCGTCGGTCGCCGAAAGTTCGAGCTTGCCGAGCCCATTCTTTTCGTCGCTCAGGGCACGCCTGAGGAGCGCTAGCAGATCGGGATCAGTCAGGGCTTCCAGCCGAAAAACACGGCAGCGCGAAATCAATGCGGCGTTGACCGCAAACGATGGATTCTCCGTGGTGGCGCCGATCAATGTGATGGTGCCGTTTTCAAGATGCGGCAGGAATGCGTCCTGTTGGCTCTTGTTGAAGCGGTGAATTTCGTCCACGAAGAGCACAGTCGGTTTGCCCTGATAGGAGCGGCGTTCACGCGCCTCAGCGATCGCTTCCCTGAGCTCAGGCAAACCGCTTAAAACCGCACTGAAAGGCACAAACTCCGATTGCGTGGCACGCGCGACAACAGCGGCGAGGCTCGTCTTGCCCGAGCCGGGAGGACCCCACAGAATCATCGACACCAAACGATCCTTCTCGATTGCCTGCCGCAGGAGCTTCCCCTTGCCTACCAGGTTTTCTTGTCCCAGTAGCTCCGCAAGATTCGAAGGGCGCATGCGGTCGGCCAATGGCGCACGAGGCGCTCCAAATTTGCCACTTGTGGCTAACGACTCAAGGAGCGTGGGCTGTCCAGGGAAAGGGCGTTTCTTGGTCATGCGCGGTATGCTTTTTAGGCGCGTTCGCCGAAAATGGCGGTCCCGACGCGCACCAGGGTGCTCCCAGCTCGAATGGCGTACTCGAGGTCATGGGTCATCCCCATGCTGAGGTGCGGAAGGCGGCTAACGCCCCCCGAGAGTTCACGCAGCAGAGCAAGTTGCTCAAAGTATGGCAGCGAAGCTTCAGCCTGTTCGGTGAACGGCGGCACGGTCATGAGTCCGAGCAGCTCCAGTGTTGACTCAGCCTCGATGGCCCCCAAAATTCCTGGAAGTTCCCCGGGGGCACAGCCTGTTTTCTGGAGTTCTCCGCCAACATTCACTTCGACGAGGATCCCCAGACGCTCGGGGTGATGACCAAATCCTTCGGGCAGAACGCGAGCGTCGGTTTCAGCTTGCGCGGTGGCTCGCCGTTTACCCAATTCCTGGGCAAGTGCCACACTGTCGACGCTATGCACCGCAGAGGCAACGGCCACGGTGTGGCGCGCTTTGTTTTTCTGGAGGTGCCCGATCATGTGCCAACGAATGCCTACGAGGTCCGCACAGGCTTCGGCTTTGGTCAGCAACTCTTGCACATAATTCTCGCCAAAATCACGCTGACCCGCAGCATAGGCTTCACGGATCAGCTCCACTGGTTTTCTCTTCGAGACCGCAATCAGTTGAGCCTCGTCCGTCGCTCGGTTCGCGGCAATCAGAGCTGCTCGAATGCGGTTTCGAACGCTGGTCAGTGCGTCGGCAATGCACGATGTTGAATTCTCGGCGTTTGGGGATACATCAATCATGGGTGTCGATGGTGAGAATGCGGATGCCCAATTCTCCCTCCACATTGACCAATTCGCCGGTGGCAACCTGCTGCCCAGCCACTCGGAGTGTGGCTGGCGTGAGGAGCCGCTGGTTCGTCGTCAGCACATCTCCTGGCTGAAGCTCAGCCCATTTTCGAGCACTGAGTGTCACGGCACCCAGCTCAACCCGCACCACAACGGGTGCCTCTAAGGCTGCGTTTGCAAGTTCTGAAGTTTCAATCATGTCGATATCCCATGGAAAATTACCTACTTTAGCCTCAAGCCTAAGCGTCCCGTCGGGCGCACGCCACACTGCCATCCCTTGCTCGCCGCAAGGAGGGATCAGCCAAGCGTGACCGTCCTTTTGTGGGTCCAATAGCCAGCCTTCACTCGGGAGCCAAGCGTCGCCGACCGCCAACTGCGCCAGAACGACGCGCGATACTTGTGATTGTGCCACGACGACCGATAGCGTGAGGGGCAGCGTGCCGAGTTTGTTGAAGAGTTGTTGTGGTGGTTGTTGCGTGTTGACTAATGGCAAGTGGCCTGCGGTGGTGCGTACGCATAACCGATAGCCCTGCTGATCCACTTTGGCTTTAAGAAAAAACCGGTGAACAAAGGGGGCGTTCGAGTGCCCTGCTGTTCGCGTATCCGGAGCAGAGTCGGCGTTCTCAGGTGAAGTCTGCAGAAATAGGCCAGCTTCGCTTCCAGCCCGGCGCAGGCCTTCGAACACCAGCGCGCCGAATGCGCCGTTCAGACTGGGATCCAGCGTTGCCTTGAGCGCGATGCCTTCGTGAGGTTTTCCGAAAACACGACGCAACGCTAACAAAATGAGTGCGCTTTCGGCAAACAGATCAAATCGCCAACCTTCGATCGTTTCGAAAGAAACAGCGCCGTATAGTCCGGCCAAGAGAGAATCTTCAGCACTCGCGTGGACGGTCTCAGCGCTGAGCTCCACTGTGCCGCTCAGCAGTGAACCCATGCTGCTGGCCACGCGGTGCGCGTGAATGTTGTCGTGGAACCATTGCAAAAGCTGGGCATGCAGGCTCCCCGACGCCCCGTTCGTGCGGGGGATCGTGTGCCACGGGAAGGGCGAAACTAAGCGACCAGACTCAGCCAACCGGGGCATCCTAGGCCAAGCGCTCCGGGTGATGCCAGTGGAGCCCGGGGTTCAGTCGCCCCGGTGATGAACCGTGATAGCGGCAAGCCTTCGGTTGGATCGCGCCGTAGGCGTGCCGGGGGAGCGACCCTTTTCGTTCCTCGTAAGGTAGTAAGCATGCTTACTACCTCCTGTTCGACTTTTTAGGTAGAGGTCACGGAAGTCTGGGACCACCTGATCAGGGATGGATCAGGGCGTGGACCACGGGTCCCGGAATCTGTTAACTTGGCTCCTATGAACGTGCTTCGAATCGGCGCTGTGGGAGCGATTGCCTTGGCCTTCTTGGTGAGTGTGCGCGGCGCAGCAGCTGAGCCGAACGTCACTCCGGCCGAAACGGAGGCAACGACGCCGGGCGCGAAGACAGCGGAAGCAGAGACAGCGGGCGCAACGACAGCGGGAGCAACGACAGCGGGAGCAGCGGCCGCTCCGATCAGACGCGATCCCGCAGGGCGAAAAGGGATCAACGCGTATTGGGAACGGTTGTTAAAGGGAGATGCCGCTTACCTAGCCCGTGATTTTCCGGCAGCGGTTGCCGCCTACCGCGAAGCTATCACCGCCATACCTAAGAATCCTCTCGGGCATTACCGAATGGGGCAGGCTCAAGTTGCGAAGGGGGACTTTGCCGAAGCTGAAGCCGCGTACAATGGAGGACTCCGTTTTGCGGAAAGCGAGCCTGCCTTCAAAGCGAAGCTGTTATTTGTTCTTGCCGATCTAGCCGAGCGTCAGAAGAACTATGACCAGGCTCTCGCGCGCTGGAAAACGTACGCGGAATTTGTGGCAGCTAACAGCGAGAGCAAAGGGTTTGCGGCGACGGCAACCGAACGTCAAAAGCGCATCACCGAGTGGGTGCAGATTTCGCAAGCGAGCGCTCAAGTTCGTGAGCGCTCCGAGAAACGGCTTCAGCCAACGGAGCCGCCCAAGTCGCCATGAGCAACGCGTTGCTTTAGGCCGCGTGTGGGTGTCTATCCGTGTCTATCCGTGTCTATCCCCCCTGGTACCGTGCGGGGTCATCGGTTTCAGACAGAGCGGCTCACAAATTGAGGGCTGCGTTAGCCCGACCGGAATGTATAGTTCAGCATGCGCTCGGGCCGATACCTTGCGGCGCAGTTTGGAGACGATTCAAATGCGCTTCCTCGGGTTAAGTTTCGTGTTCACCGCTTTGTCGGCACTTGCGTGCTCGCAGTCGCCAACCTCTCGCCCTCCGAACGGCACAGCACCTTCGCCGACGGACACCGCGCCAGTCGCAAGCACGGGAACGGGCGGCGCTCCAAGCGTGCTGCCGACGACACCGCCTACCGTGACCAATCCGCTCCCGATGCCGACGTCGAGTTCCACGTCGACAGTGATGGCGATCGTCAGAAAGCCGTTCAGCGCACCAAGTTGTGATCCCGTGACGTCGACGCCCTATCCTCGACGCCTGGCCCGGTTAACTCCCGAGCAGTACGGCAATACCATCTCAGACCTCGTGAGCGGCCGCCGCGCTGGTAATGATCCGCTGCGCCCAACCTGCCCAGGCGAATTCAATTTCGCGGATCAAGGCCCCACGTGCCTGCCTCAGAACGTCAGCGTGCCGCTTCAAGATGCGACCAAGGGCATCTACCGCTACAGCACCACCGCCGGCACAACCAGCGTCAATGATTACGAGTTCCGGCTTGGAATGAGTTCTACAGAGACCACGAGTAAGGCTTTGGTGGTAGCCATCAAATCAGGAACCTGTTGGGCCACCGATAGCGCTGGTGCGGGCTTTGAAGCCTGCGTGGACACGCTCGTTAAGGACAAAGGCTCACTGCTCTTCCGCCGGCCTCTCGATGAGGCTGAGGTCGCCAAATATGCTGGCATGGCGAAGACGAATGCGGCAATGCTGGGCAAGGAAGAAGCCTTGGCGCTGGCTTTCCAAGCCATGCTCATCGCGCCCCAGTTCGTTTTTCAGCCCGAAATTGGGGTTGATGTGGCGGTCACTCCAGGCGTGAGCAAGCTAACGCCGTACGAGCTCGCTAGCTCACTGGCGTACACGCTGACGTCGCATCCTCCGGACGCCGAGCTCTGGGCAGCAGCCGCCACAGGTGCGCTCACGGCCCCCGATCAAATCAAAGCGCAAGTGGTTCGGATGCTGGCCACACCTGCCGGCAAGGGTGCGCGCAACTTCGTCATGGAGTATTTTGATTTGCGCCACCTCTTGGATGTTCGCAAAGCGGGGGACAAGTTTTCAGGCTGCGAATATCAGAAGATGCGTGTCGTGAACGAGGCTCAGAAAGTCGTGGATGATCTGTGGTCCACGAATTCGACAACGGGCTTCCTGAAATCCTTGCTCACCAGCAACATCGAGTATTCAGATTGCGCAACGGCCGCCGTTTACGGCGCGATGGGCATCACCGCAACGGCCGACCCGGATCCGCCGACGCCCCAGAAGATCCTGGCGCCAGCCACCGAGCGTTCAGGTTTCCTTACCCATCCGGCCTTCCTCGCCGGCTATGGCAACTTGGATGATACGCTGGCGGTGAGGCGTGGTCGCTTCGTGAATGAGCGCTTGCTGTGTCGCGATGTGCCCCCCATTCCGCTCGGCTCGGTCCCGATGATCCCACCGGCTGAGAATCGCACGATGCGTGAACGGCTGGTGTTGCACTCCACCTCGCCCGGCTGTGCCGCGTGCCACTCACTCATGGATCCGATTGGTCTCGCGCTCGAAGTTTACGACACCTACGGCGCTTACCGCACCACGATGGCTGAATCGAACAAGCCCATTGATGCCACCGGTTCCATTTCCGGCGCAGGCGATGCCGACGGGGCTTTCAACGGCGGCGTCGAGATGTCGCAGTTGTTCTCCAACTCCAAGACAGTAGAAACGTGCTTCCTGCGCAATGGCTTCCGCTACATGTTGGGCCGGCAAGAGGATGAATACGATCAATGCAGCGTGGCCAACGCGCAAAAAGCCTACGTCGATGGAGGCGGCAGTTTTGTGGACTACATCACCGCTCTCTATACATCTGATTCCTTCCTGAACCGGAGCTTCTGAGGAGACACCATGGTCACTTTTAGCCGCAGGTCTTTCGTAGAAAAGCTCGGGTTAGGGATGGGCGCCAGCCTACTGTTGCCGATTGCGCGCAGCTTGATTGGAGAAGCGCAGGGGCAGGCCACCGATCGTAAAGTTGCGATGTTTGCGATGGTTGCCAACGGCATTCATTGGCAATGGAATTTCCCTCCAGATGTGTTCCGCGAAGGCGGTGAAGGTGGCGTGGTGATGCCAACCGTGGCGATGCCAGTTGCTCAGCAGAAAGCGTGGACGATGCCAGAATCGTTCAAGCCGCTCACTCCTTATCAGGATCGGATGCTGCTCGTGGACGGCCTGGCCAATCAGTCCGCTGTTCCTTCCGTTGATGGTGGGCACGGCATGATGTTCATGGCGATGAGCTGTATGCCGCCTGGGGATGGGCCCGGCGATGCGATGCCAGGCGGTATCACGATAGATCAGTTTCTTGCGGAAACCTTGAGTCAAGGTCTTCCGCGCAAGTCGATTCTGATTGGCGCCTCCACGCGGCCCGAAGCGCAGCGTGCAGCCTTGTTTGCCTCGGGCCGCAACAAGCCTGAGCCGGCGATTCAAAGCCCAGCCTTGCTCTTTCAGAGTCTGTTTGGTCAGGCCATGGCGAGCGCTGCGTCCACGGCAAAAAGTCGAATCCTCTTTGATAGCTTGAAAGACGACGTCGCACGCCTTGAGAAGTCGTTCGGCGTGGAAGAGCGCGGCAAGCTGGCCGCCTACTTGGCCGCCATGGAGGAGTTTGAAAAACGCGACAAGGCTTTGGGCGGGCTCAGCTGCACACCCCCGGCCGCGCCTGCAGCGGACAGCGGTCAACGCGAGCCAGTGAGCACGCTGCAGTCGTTGCACAATATTGCAACACTCGGAATTACGTGCGGTGTCAGCAACGTGCTGGGCATGGATGTGGGTAGCGGTTTTTCGCACGATACGCTGCCAGAATTCACCAAGCTCTTGGTCGGCACGCCGTATGACAAGGCGCCGCTTGAGTCAGGCTTCAGCGGCATCGGCCACGAAGGCGAGATGTACCAAAAGCCCATCCTCGCCATCCTCCACCAGTTCCTCACGGGCCTCATGGCTAATTCGATCGAGGAAATGAAGAAGATCCCCCAGCCGAGCGGGAAGACCCTGTACGACAACAGCCTCTCGGTCTTCGGCAGTGACAACGGCGAACAGCATCACGCTGGCCACCACCGTTTCCCGTTGGTGCTGATTGGCAATGCGGGTGGCGGTATCAAGGCCGATGGTCGATTCCTGCGGTATCCAGGCAAAGGCAGTAACGGCTCGCGGGCGCTTGGAGATCTGTATTCATCCATCGCGGTTGGGTTTGGGTTGCCCGCACGGCCCATGGGTGAGGTGCAGCCCAATGAGTTTGGTAAGGGCGGCCACGAGCCCAGCATGGGTCCGCTGGCTGAGTTGGGCGGCATGTAAGAAGCTGTACTTGGCCCGGGGCTCGGGTACGGTGAGGGGAATGGGGCTTTTTGCCGGATTAGTGACAGGATTGAAGGAGCGTATTGCGGAGAATCGCCGCGACGTGGCCTCCGCGTTGGCGAATGATCCCGAGGTGGGCTGGTTGTCGCCGGCCTTGGCGCTTCAGCGAGAAGAGGTGCTCCCTTTTCTCAGGCAGTACGCCAAAGGGCGACTGCTAGATATCGGCGCTGGCACCGTCCCGCTGCGTGACGCGTTCGGACCCAACGTCAGCAGGTATCAGACGCTGGATATTGAACGCCGCACCGACAACCTGGATTTCGTTGGCGACATTCAGGATCTAGAGGCCGTGATTGCGACGGAGAGCTTCGATACGGTGATGGCGCTAGAGGTTTTGGAGCACGTGCCGAATTCGGGTAAGGCTCTGGCCGAAATGTACCGGATCTTAGTGCCGGGCGGGATGGCGCTGATCAGCGTGCCGCACCTGAGCCGGCTGCACGAAGAGCCCCACGATTACTACAGGTTCACCGGGTATGGCCTGCGTCAGCTGTTTGAGCGAGCGGGCTTTGAAGTGGTGAATATAACGCCTATTGGAGGCCTCTTTTGTTTTTTGGGTCATCAGGTGGCCCTCCTTAGCCTGGGGGCGACCTGGCACATCGGTGGCTTACAGCCGGCGGTATTGCAGATGAATAAGTGGCTG
>JBBSBI010000136.1:0-15561 GCA_038251425.1 Polyangiales bacterium | reverse complement strand
TACAAGGGCAAAGGCTGCGACAAATGCAATGGGAGTGGCTACAAGGGCCGCGTGGCGTTGTACGAAGTGATGCGATTCAACGACAGCTTGAAGGAATTGGTGCTGCAGGGGGCTTCCACCGCAGAGCTCAAAGCAGCTGCCATCAAGGCCGGGATGGTCACGCTGCGTATGAGCGGCATCAGCAAGGTGATCGACGGCGTCACCACGCCCGAGGAAATCTTACGCGTCACGATGTCGGACTGAATTTTACAACTGAGCGCCTCCGAATGCCAACGCTATGAGTGACGAATCCAGCCACGTAAATCTGCACCAGCTCCTGCGCGCCATGGTGGAAAAAGGCGCGAGTGACATGCATATCACCACCGGATCGCCGCCCCTATTGCGGATCGATGGCGCCGTGATCCCGTTGAAGCTTCCTCCCCTCTCACCCGTTGAAACCAAACAGCTCTGCTACTCAATTCTGACCGAAGAACAGCGCGTTCAGTTCGAGGAAAGAAGCGAATTGGATCTAGCTTTTGGTGTGAAGAGCCTGGCTCGCTTTCGCGCCAACATCTTCTTACAACGTGGAGCGGTGAGCGGTGCGTTTCGAACCATCCCCTTCAAGATCCTGACCTTCGATGAGCTGGGGCTGCCGCTCGTCGTCCAAAGCCTAGCGAAAAAGCCGCGTGGTTTGATTCTGGTGACAGGCCCGACGGGCTCGGGCAAGAGCACCACGCTGGCCTCGATCCTGGATTGGATCAACACCAACACTCGCCAGCACATCATGACGGTGGAGGATCCGATCGAATACCTGCACGCGCACAAGCGCTGTATCGTGAACCAACGTGAAGTGGGCTCAGATACGCACGCCTTCAAAGCGGCGTTGAAGAGCATTTTGCGCCAAGATCCCGATGTCGTGCTGGTGGGTGAGATGCGCGACTTGGAGACGATCGAAGCGGCGCTCACCGTCGCGGAAACAGGCCATCTGGTGTTCGCAACGCTCCACACCAACTCGGCGTTGCAAAGCATCAATCGCATCGTGGATGTTTTCCCTCCACATCAACAGGCCCAGATCCGGGCGCAGCTTTCGTTTGTCTTGGAAGGCGTGATAAGCCAGCTTTTGTTGCCGCGAGCAGGGAGCCCGGGGCGCGTTTTGGCGATGGAGATCCTGATCCCGAATCCCGCCATCCGGAATCTGATCCGCGAAGACAAAGTGCATCAGATTTACTCGCAGATGCAGGTGGGGCAGCTCAAGCATGGGATGCAGACGCTCAATCAATCGCTACATGCCCTCTACACCCGGCGCCTGATCACGCTTGAGGAAGCCATGGGGCGATCCAACGATATCGAAGAGCTTCGCAGCATGATTGATGGACGCCCATCGCAATCTCCACGCTAACCCCGAGGTCCCTCAGAAAGACTCCCCCATGCGATACTCCTCGATCCTGCTCTTCACGGGGCTTCTACTCCCCTGCTTGCCCAGCACTGCCTCTGCGGCAGACGCAGTTGCAGAACCTGAAGCAACCCAGCCGAGCAGTCCTCCGGCACCGCATGTAGCAGGCTTCGTCGAAGCTGCTTATCACGCAAACCCGAACCAGTTCGAGGCCGACAAAACAGTACCGCTTCGCAGCTACGACGCGTTCGGTGGGAATAACTTTATCCTGCATGCGGCTCATCTCTCCGTGACGCATGAAGCAACCCCAGCGCTCAGAGCTGCTATGGAATTTGAAGCCGGTCAAGACGCCGGAGTTACGAGTGGTTTGGCTCAAGCCTCGGGCGCACCAGAGCTCGGCTGGTTCGACATTCAAGAGGCTTACTTGAGCTACCAAATGGCGGGGAAGTTCACGATAACTGCTGGTAAGTTCGCGACCGACGAGGGCATCGAGCTCTTGGCTGGGCCGAAGAATCCTACGTTAACCCGTGGCTTCCTTTTCGGTTTCGCGGAGCCCTTCACTCACGTAGGCGTGAAGGCGCGCTTCGCTCCCGAAGGGCCACTCGATGTTGCGGTTGGGGTGGTCAACGGTTGGGACGTCATGCTCGACAACAACGATTCGAAAACTGTGATCTTCCGCCTAGGTGTCACACCCAATCCCAAGTACGGCGTGGCACTGTCCGGAACCTACGGCGCCGAGCGTCCGCAAGGCACGGGCGCGGCAGGTGCCAACAGCGATCGGCGTCTTTCGCTTGATGTCACGGGTGCAGCACGCCCAAGCCCAAGCTGGCTCCTCAATTTCCAGGCAAACTACGGCTCCGAGCCCAATGTGCCAGTGGATCTCGCGAAGGATCCGCGGCTCACGGTCGATGCGAACTGGCTCGGGTTTGGAGTGCAGCCGGTATTCACCCAACAGGATCTTTCCCTCGGATTTCGCTGGGAATGGTTCAGCGATCCTGAGGGCGTGCGCGCGCTTGCTCCCGGCGCCTTCATGAATTTCACGCTCACCCCTGGCTACGCGGTCACGCAAAACTTCACAGCTCGCGCTGAGTTTCGCGTGGATACGGCGACACGTCCACTCTTGACCAACCATAAGACCACGCAAGAAACACTCGCGTTCGGCGCGCACTATCTCTTCTAGCGTTCAACGTTCCGTGAGCATCGTCGCTTCTGGATAACGCCCGGCCCGTTCAACAAACTCTTTGGCAAAAAGCTTGGCTCGCGGGTCTTCGGCAGCGAGCAGCGTACGGGCCGAAAGTGCTTGGAACATGACCGGGCTCCCTGCACCAAAGGGATGCAATTTGACAATCGCCTTGCGTGCGCGCATCCGGAATTCCTGCTTCGCGTCCACGAAGGATTGTAGCCAGGCGTGCACGGGGAGGAGGTCCGCTTTGCGTTCTCCGAGCAGTGCCACGGCCACATTGAAGCTTCGAGTCTGTGCCAACGCATAGACATACTCGAGAATGAGTCGCGGGCCGCTACCCCCCTCGGCCACCGCGGCCTGAAGCTCACGGACCGCTTCTTCGCTCTTCCCTTGATACCGCAACAGCCGAGCACGCCGCACCTTGAGCACGGGCGAGAGGCCCAGCACGAGCCGATCATTGAGCCATCTTTCCGCAAGATCTAGCTGATCAGCATCCAACGCAGCGTCGAGTGCAATCAGTTGAGCAAAAGGTAAGGTCGAACCTTCAAGGTCTAGAAGCTGTTCGCGAGTAGGGTAGCCCCGCCCGACCATGATCTCCGCGCCGGTCGCGAAAGCGGAAAACTCGGCGCTGCCTGGTGAGCCGCTTCCTGCATCTTTCAACAGACCACTCAGGCGTGCCGCGTCAAGCGATTCATACGCGCGCGCAGCGGCCACCAGCAGGCGTTCTTGCCCGGCGTCCACGGACCCTTGGAGCGCGTTTTCGGCGGTGCCAATGTCGCCGGCGCTCAATGCGGCGCGCACCGCCAAAGTGCGAGCGCCAGCATGAATCGGAAACACCGGAGCCAATTCTTGGAAAATCTTGTGCATCACAGGCAGCACCCGACTCGCGAGCGCGACCTGACCCAGCATCACACGCTCTCCCGGAGTTTTGGCGAAATGGACACCTCTCTCTAAAGCTTCCACTCCTCCCTTTCGATCATTTTCGCCGAACCGCTGCCGTGCTTGTTCGATCATCGCGGGCGTTTCAAACACCGGCTCAAGCTCGCGAATACTCTCCCGGCCACTCAACGTCGGCTTCGCGTTTGCCGCCTCTGCCTTGAGCAAACGAGACAAGAGCAGAAAGGCCGGGCGGGCGGGCGCACACTTAGCGAGCGACTCCAGTGCGAGCTTCGCCAACAACGGACGATGTTCCAGGTACGCATAGCGAGCACTCAGCAGCTGAGTCACCACTAACTCGGGCGCAAGCTTGAGCACATTGGCGTAGCGCTCTCCGGCTTGCTCAGCGCCTGCAGTTTCTAACGTCGCGGCCATGACGAGTTGGAAATAAGGATCCTCATGCGCCAACGCCTCGTTCTCAAGCAAGATTTGAAGAGCACCAAGGACATCCTTCTCGTCCATAGCGGCAACAGCCGCCCCATAAGCCAGCACAACCGTTGACACGCCCAGCTCACGCCCTCGGAGCAGCGCATTCTGAATCCCTCGGGGTTTTTCACCGAGCAGACTCTTCAACACCAGACTCTTGATCCAAATCCGCGTTGTCTCCATTCGCAGGGGATCCAGACGGAACGATTCTCGGAGGCGTTCGTCGATCCGAGCAAGCTCGCTCGGTTCCGCTTTGATTAACGACTGAGATATGGCGTCGTTCACCTGAGTGGCCAGCAGAACGCGCCGCTCTTTGACGAATTGCCCGTAGCCGAACGTGGCGCCGAACGCCAACAGCAGCGTGAGGACGCCAAACGTCAGTGCCTTCCAGGCCCGAGCGGAGCCTTCGAGCGGGTGCTCCCAAACCATGGGTTGCTCGGGGCCGTCCAACAGACCAGCCCGCGTGGCGACGGCTAACGCACGTTGGGCCCCCGTGGTTGCAGGGCTAGGGCTCGGTCTAGGTGGCCGAAGCCCTTTCCGGAGCGGTTTGGGCTCCGCCTCATTGCCGTCCCCTGCCTCACGCGCTACGTAGCCGGCGGCCTGTTGATAGAACTGCCTGCTTTCCAAGGAGGCATCGCCCAATTGAAATGCCCGCTCGAACGCCTTCTGACTCCTCTGAGCATCACCTCTCCGCAGAAGGATCTCGCCCATGCGTGCAAACGGCTCCGAGCGTTTGGGATCCGCGCGGCTGACTTGAACGTAAAACGACTGCGCCTCCACCAGCTTACCAAGCCCCAGGTACATGGCACCCACCGCTGAAAGCACCTCTGGATCTTTTGAGAATCGCTCTGTGGCGATCGCTGCAAGCTTCCGGATCGCTGTGCGGTCAGGAGTGCGCACCAAAGCCCGAGCGAGCTCGCACATCTCCGCCGCGCTCGGGTTTTGCGGAAGTTCTAGGGTCGACAGCTCGCTCAAAGCCAAAAGCTCTCCTCAGTGCTCCGTTGCGTACAGCGACACACGAGAGGGCCCAGTTTACTCTGCCCAACCATTCTCTTTGCCCCAACCCCAAACCCCGCGGGAAAACACCCGCCCTTAGAAGCGAGATCTCACATGTGTGGAGTGTTTGGAATCTTTGGCCACGCAGAGGCCGCAAATTTAACTTACCTCGGGCTACATGCACTCCAACACCGGGGGCAAGAGAGCGCGGGCATCGCCACCACGGATGGCTCACAGCTTTCAGTTCATCGGGGCATGGGTCATGTGGTGGATGTTTTCCCGCCCGAACAGCTTAAGAAAATGCGCGGTAGCGCCGCCATCGGGCACGTTCGCTATTCAACGGCGGGTGGCTCCCACATTCAAAATGCCCAGCCGATTGCCGTTGATTATTCGCGTGGCTCGATCGCCATCGGGCACAACGGAAACCTAACGAACGCCGAAGCATTACGCGAAAAGCTTGAAGAACGCGGATCGATCTTCCGAAGTGGCGCGGACACTGAAGTGATCGTGCACCTGATCGCGATGAGCACCGAAGGCAGCGTCGCCGACAGGATCGCCAACGCCTTGAGCCAGGTAGAGGGCGCCTATTCGCTACTCTGCCTAACAGAAACAGCCATGATCGCGGTGCGCGATCCGATGGGGATCCGGCCGCTCTGCATTGGGCGTCTGCCCGGTCGCGAGCATCCGCATATCGTCGCGAGCGAACCCACCAGTTTCGACCTGATCGACGCGGAATTTGTGCGCGAGGTCGAACCCGGAGAAATGGTGGTGTTCGACGAATCCGGAATGAAAAGCATTCGGCCGTTTGCCGCGGCAGCCCGAAAAGCCTGCATTTTCGAGTACGTCTATTTTGCCCGACCTGATTCCAATCTCGGTGGGATCAGCGTTTACGAGGCCCGGAAGAACCTCGGGCGCGCACTGGCGCGCGAGCATCAAGTCGATGCCGACATCGTGATCCCCGTTCCGGATTCGGGCGTGCCCGCCACGATTGGCTTCGCCGAAGTGTCAGGCCTTCCGTTTGAGCTTGGCCTGGTGCGTAGCCACTACGTCGGACGAACCTTCATTGAACCGCAAGATAGTATTCGGCACTTCGGTGTGCGGTTGAAGCTCAATCCGGTTGCTGATGCCCTCCGCGGCAAACGAATCGTCGTGGTCGACGACAGCATCATCCGCGGCACGACGAGTCGTAAGATCGTAAAAATGCTGCGCGACGCGGGCGCCAGTGAAGTGCACATGCGCATTTCGAGCCCGCCCACTGAGTGGCCCTGTTACTACGGGATCGACACGCCCACGCGCAAGGAGCTCATCGCCTCCAACCACACCATCGACGAGATCAACCAATATATCACCAGCGACTCGCTCGCGTATCTTTCCTTGGAGGGAATGGTGGGTGCAGTGCTCAAGGCCGCCCCGTCTGCGGAAGCCCAACGCGAGGGTGGCCCGCGCCTGACCCGCGCCAGCTTTTGCCACGCCTGCTTCAGCGGGGAGTACCCGATCAACTTCGAAAAACACCCGCGTCCGCGCCAATTGCGCCTGCTCGATACCTAATATCAAGCCACAGAGCTGCGCCCTTGGGCAAGTCGCGTGAAGCTCAGCTAGGCTTAACGCGTTGCTATGTTGGAACAGCTTCCGGACCAAGTCTCCATCTATGAGGTCTCCCCACGCGACGGGTTGCAGAACGAACGCCATCCGGTGCCGCTCGCGGCAAAGCTGGAGCTGATCGCGGCGTTGCTCCGAGCCGGGCTCACGCGCATCGAGATCACCAGCTTCGTTTCACCACGCTGGATCCCACAGCTCGCCGACTCCGCGGAGCTCGCTCACGAGTGTCAACCACCTCCGGGCGTAGCCTTCAGCGCTTTGTGTCCGAATTCCAAAGGCCTCGAACGCGCCATGCAGGCGGGCATGCAGGAGGTTGCGGTATTTTTGTCAGCCAGTGAAACCCACAACCGAAAAAATACCAACAAGACGATTGAGCAAGCGCTTTCCACTTACCAAGAGGTGATCGAAGTAGCGAAGAGCCACGACGTGAAGGTCCGGGGCTACGTTTCAACGGTGTGGGGTTGTCCGTATGAAGGCAAGGTGGATCCGAAACGCGCTCTCGGGATTGCTCTCAGGCTGCTTGAGCTTGGCTGCTACGAGATTTCCCTGGGAGATACGATAGGCGTCGGAACTCCGCTTCAAACCCAGCAGATCTGCCAGTTGATGCTCGCGGAAATTCCAGCTGCTAAACTGGCGCTCCATTTACACGACACACGAGGAACCGCGCTCAGCAACGCGCTGGTCGGACTTGAGATGGGGTTGCGCACTTTTGACACGTCGATCGCGGGTGTCGGCGGTTGCCCATACGCGCCCGGTGCCGCCGGCAATCTCGCTACGGAAGACCTCGTGTACATGCTGGAAGGCATGGGCATTCAGACCGGCGTTGATCTGCCCCGCTTGATCGAGGCCGGGAACGTCGCAGAATCTGTGATTGGCCGCCGCTTGCCGGGCAAAGTGCACCTCGCCGGGCTGGCGCAACGGCGCAGTATTCCGCCGCAGCACAGTTAGTATTCCCCTGTTGATGCCCACCCCGCTGCCGCGAAGCGCGCCAGCCGCCCCTCCCAAGCATCGCCCCTCGCGTCGCTGCGGGGTCGCTGCGGTGAGGGGCACGTGCTTCCTCGCCGCTACTCGCCAGCCCAGCTTTCAGCACGGCCGAAAAAGACGGGAGCGTCCAGTGGGCGGCCCTTTTCGTTCCTTAAAATATAGTAAGCATGCTTACTATATTGTGTTCGACTTTGAGATGGGGGTCACGGACCTTGCGTCCGCCTGCCAACTCGACGTATCTCCCCGCCGTGGACAGAGCCGCGAGTGGGATGAAAGTTCAGATTTTACCTGGAGAAAGCTGGTGGGGCGGAGCGGTCAGCGATGCGCCGCAGATGCCCTACACCGAGGCTACTCGTTTCTCTCGTTCCCTGATTGGGAGCACGTGCGGCAATCAAGCCCAGCCCTTCCTGCTGTCAAACCTCGGACGCTACGTCTACAGCCACGAACCGTTCAGTTTCGAATTTCTTGGCGGAAACCTGCACCTCTTTGGGCCACAGGAATTTACCGTGGAACACCCAGGGCACACGCTCCACGCTGCGTTCCTTGCCGCACAAGCTCGGTATTTTCAGGCGAGCGGCAACGTTCCCCATGCATCGCTATTTCGGCAAGCGCAGTTCAACACCTGGATCGAGCTCACGTATCATCACAACCAGAAAGACATCGAAGCCTATGCGCAGGCTATCGTCGCCAAGGGATATTCGCCAGGGGTCTTGATGATAGACGACACCTGGCAGGAAGCTTACGGTGTTTGGCAATTTCATGCGGGTCGATTTCCAGATCCAAAAGGGATGTTGCAACGGCTGCATGCCTTGGGCTTCAAGGTGATGCTCTGGGTGGTGCCGTACGTGAGCCCGGATAGCGCAGAGTACCGTGAGCTGGCTGCACAGGGTGCCTTGATTCATGAAGATCGCGGAGCTGAACTGGCGGCCCAATTTCGTGATAAACCGGCGCTGTTTCGCTGGTGGAACGGCGTCTCTGCGCTGCTGGATCTGACCCACCCAAGCGCGCTCCGTTGGCTAAAAACGGAGCTGACACGGCTCGAAACCGACTACGGAATCGACGGCTTCAAGTTTGACGCGGGCGACGCCGACGCCATCGAACACTCCCTCTGGCCCAATCTGAAATACCACCTGCCTTCCAATGGCAACGATCAGAGTGAACGTTTCGCACATTTCGGCGTTCAGTATCCCCTCAACGAGTATCGTGCTTGCTGGAAGGCCGGCGGCCAACCGCTAGCGCAGCGCCTCAAAGACAAAGACCACACCTGGCACGCGCTCCGCACGCTGCTTCCATCGGGCTTAGCCCAGGGACTCATGGGCTACCCCTTCACGTGTCCCGATATGATCGGCGGCGGAGAATATCGAAGTTTTGAATCCGCCGAGAGCATCGATCAAGAGCTCGTCGTGCGCTCCGCGCAGGCCAGCGCCCTGTTCCCGATGATGCAATTTTCGGCTGCGCCCTGGCGGATTCTCGACGAACAACACCAAGCCTATTGCCTGAGTGCCGCCAGGCTCCACGCCCAGTTCGCTGATGAAATCCTAGCCCTCGCAGCGAACGCCGCTCGCACCGGAGAGCCCATTTTGCGGCACTTGGAGTACGTTTTCCCGCGGCAAGGCTTTGCCTCTGTCAGCGATCAGTTTCTGCTCGGTGACAACATCTTGGTGGCACCGGTGTTAACCGCTGGTGCTCTTGAACGCGCTGTGGTGTTTCCGCAAGGAAGCTGGCGAAGCGCCGACGGTGAAGTTTTCGAGGGGCCCTGCAATCGAGTGATTGCGGCGCCGCTTGCTCGTCTGCCTTGGTTTCGCCGGGTTTGAGGAGAGAGCCTCTAGGGGTCGGAGTGCCCCTGGCGCATGCTGTGCCAGTACTTCGACTAAACACGCGTCCATTATTGGAAGCTGTTTCAGTCAGGGTAAGGGTCTAGGTTCAGTGTTTGACGTTCGGCGAGGGTGGCACGTCGCCGAAGCTCTTCCTCACCTGCTCCAGCAGCGACTCTCCAAGGGGCGGGGGCCGATTGTCAACCAGATTGTGAGTGGGCTCCGGAGGCGGAGGAGTCCCAGAATTTACATCGACGCAATATGAACGGACCCCCGCGTTGTGGCGGGGCGGAGTGCTGAACTCACCGAGTACGCAAAAGGTGCCACGACAATCCTTGGCAACGCGACAAGAAACGAGCTCCTGTTTGAGGCAATGGTCCAGAACACAAACCTCACCGCGAAGACACTCACCATCAGCTTCGCAAGGTGCGCAGATTCCGGCTTTGCAGACTTGGCCAAAGCTGCACAATTCAGTGCTTTCGCAGGTTGGCTCGCGCGAAAGATCCACCAACATACCCTGCCACTCCGTCGGCGAACGTGGCTTGAATCGTGAACTTGGAAGCGTGGGTGGCGGCGGTAGCGCCGGGCCTTCAGTCGCTTCGGGGTCAGAGTGCGCCGGCCTCAAATGGCTCGGATTGGCTCTGCTGGGCAGGAGCTCAACTTGCCGCGTAGGAGTCAATACCACGGTTGTGTCGCCGAATGAACGATACCAGCGAGTCAGCATTAGCGCCCCACCCAGGCCGAAAGCGAAAAATACTACGGCCAAAACATAGCGCCATCTCCGTTCCATCTTGCGACCCGTCCGCGCGCTAATAGCCATTATAAAGAACTGGTATGAAGCCGCGCTCGTTCTCAAACGGCACGACGTCTCGATAGCTAAACATATAGGCCATGCCCGGCTTCTCGTGTTTCGCGTATTCGATTGGAGGGTTGTTCGGCGGCATCAGCATGGGGCGCAGGGCACGCAGCACTTTGAGGTCTTCGACGTTGGTCACGCTCTGGGCCGGACCCCAGTCGCCTTGGTCTATACCCAACGGAGGCGATAACTTCGAAAGCGGTAGCGTGTCCGGAAGGGGCCAGTCGATAAAGTCAGGCCGGACTGCGGCCTCAACCTGGGTTACTCGCAGCCGCATGGGGCCCATCAAGTCTGTTCCCCGTGCGTAAAGCCCATCAAGACGCCCGTTGATCAGCAGAATCGTCGACCACACCTCAGGGTTGCTTTGGGAGCAGCCGCCGGAGCACCCGAGACGGCCGGTCCCGTCCGAAAGCACATAGCCTGAGCTATGCGGGAGCTCAAAGGGATCTGACTCGAAGTGTCGACCATACCACGCATCCCAAGACCCATAATGCGACGTGGTGATCAGTTCCTGCTCTTCAGTAGCGGAAAGCTTCCCTTGCCTGACGGGAGAAAAGTAGCTGTAAGGCGATGTTTCTCCTGCCGATGACCACGCATAGAACTCACATTCTCCGCTTATGAACAGGAATGCTAATCCGTTTTCTTCAAAAACGCCTCCTCTGCTCCACGGCGCGACTGACCAAGCAAAACGAAGGCCGGAGGACCCATCGCAGATTCTTGCAGTTGAGGTGTTGGCGGAGCCTCCTCCGCCAGAACGACCTCCCGCTGCCGTCCCGAGTGCTCCGCTGCTTCCTGCACTCGCCGCAGGCATAGGTGCCGTGCTAAACTCTTCAGGCCCACAGGCAGCCAAGACAGCTAAACCAGCGGATAAGTAGGCTATACGTAACTTGGAGCGCATGCTGGGGACCTTTGGCTATTGTGGATTGCAGTTGATGGCGCGCGCGGGGTTCATGTCAATGCCGTAGGAGGCAAGATAGTTGTTCCTGTAGCCGATGCGCCACGACCCTCGTAGTTATCAATCGTTGTCAGGCTCGCATCCAGATGCTCATTGATCCCGTTTACTCCCGACGTGTCGCCGCCTGGCTGCGGGTAGTTGTCGAGGATTCTGAGAATCCTCCACCAAGACTATCCACTTCGATGTGAAACTCCGCCCGCGCCTTGGCGTTGGAGGTCGAAAGCGCATCAAGAACTGGCTTGCTAAAAATCTGCTGAGTCAGGCCGTGAGGGTCTGCGGCTTGTGCGGCCTTCCTTTGCGCGGTGCGCGCTTCGAAACGTTCTTTTACCTGGGCATTAAATCCGATTCCCTCAGAACCAGTTCGCCGGGCAACTGCGCCGAATGCATGGCCCACCACTGCGCCTGACAACAGCGCCCCAACCAAAACGGTCTTTACATTCTTCAAAGTTACCTCCCTGGCAGCCCTACCCCCCCCCCTGCTGCCGCTGTCAACCTGAAAGTGCAGAGTTGAACAACTTACTATGGGTGACACACCACGATGGGCATGCACACTTCAGATTCTCGCCGGACAGGGCAACGCGTATTTTTCATTTTGGCGGCGCGAAGAACATGGCAGCTCAAAACCGCAGAGCGGGTCCTGAGCAACCCAAAGCCTTGCGAATGCTCCCACCTGCGGAGTGGGGTAGCGAGTGAACGCGTCCCTGTTTTGACGCGACATCCATAACAAGGGGCGTCGAATTGTTCCGTTCACCACCAATAGAAAAAGCGCGTCGGTGGCCCGGCGCGCTTTCGCTGACTTGGTATTTGGATTGGACTCAGGCGCCGTTTTGGCGGCGTTGAAACGCGGGGATGTCCCACTCGTGATCGACTGTTGCGGGGAATACCACGCGCTTTACGGGGACTGAACTCTCGCGAGCGTGGGCTGGTTGAGTGAGCGGCTGGGCTGAAGGCGGACGGCGAGGATAGCCGGAGACGCCCTCGCGCGGCAATTCGGGGCGACCGATGGAGCGACTCGCAGCGAGTTCACGGAGCGCGTTGCGATCGGCGGTGGGCATCGTGTCTCGAAGTACGGCGACGGGCTCGGCGCGGTGTTCCTGGTCAAAACCGGTGGCAATGACGGTGACCTTCAGGGTGTCGCCCATCGATTCGTGGATGCTGGCGCCGAAGATGATGTTGGCATCTTCGTGGGCTTGTTCTTGAATCAGCGACGCGGCTTCTTGGATTTCGCGCATCTTCATGTCTGGGCCGCCAACAATGTTGATGAGGACACCGGTGGCGCCATGCACTGAGATGTTATCCAGTAACGGCGACTGGACAGCCTGTTCAGCGGCCAGGCGTGCTCGGCCTTCGCCTTTGGCGCAACCCGAGCCCATGAGTGCACGTCCCATATTGGCCATGACGGTGCGCACATCAGCGAAATCGACGTTCACGATGCCATCTTGGGTGATGAGATCGCTGATACCGCGGACGGCTTGGTAGAGAACTTCGTCGGCCTTTCGGAAGGCTTCCATGAAGGTGAGTTCGTCGTCGCCGAGTGCGAGCAGTTTGTCGTTCGGGATGGTGATCAGCGTGTCGACGTGTTCCGCCAGCGCCAGAAGACCGAGCTCTGCCCGCCGATTGCGTTGACGACCCTCAAAAGCGAACGGCTTGGTGACGACACCCACGGTGAGTGCGCCTGATTCACGAGCGATCTGGGCAATGATCGGAGCGGCTCCGGTGCCTGTGCCGCCACCCATGCCAGCGGTGACGAACACCATGTCGGCGCCTTCAATCATTTCCTTGAGCCGCGCAACGTCTTCAAGCGCTGCCTTGCGACCGCGCTCAGGATCCGCGCCCGCGCCGAGACCGCGCGTGACATTGGAACCAATCGAGAGGCGCTCAGCCGCCGAGTTGGAGTTCAACGCCTGAGCATCTGTGTTGACGCTAAGGAACTCGACCCCTTCGAGGCCAAAGTGAATCATCGTGTTGATGGCGTTGCCGCCAGAACCGCCCACTCCAATCACCTTGATGCGTGCTTGGTATTGCTGTGATTCCTCGGCGAATTCGATTGAAAAACTCATAATGCGTGCCTCTCCCGATCAGTTCTTTCGGAAAACTCTGAAGGGCTGCCTTCCCTCAGAATTTGTCATCTTGGTTGCTCTTGTCTCTGCTCTGTTACCTTCGTTGGTGCCACCCGCGCTTAGAAAGCGTCTCGGAGCCAGCTCCAAAGTCCATTCCCCTGCCCTGAGGCCACCCGAGCTGCCGTGGGCGCCGCGTGCTGTTGTTGCTCGCCGCGCGCCTGTGCATCTCGCAACTGTTGCGCCCCGTAACGGACGAGGCCAACTCCCGTGGCATATTGCGGGCCGTGCACCAGCTGCACAATGCCCTTGATGCCAATCGGAAACCCGAGGCGAACCGGCATGCCGAGGATCTCCTCCGCGCATTCAACCATCCCCTCCATCAGGGTGGCGCCACCGGTAAGAACGCAACCTGAGCTGATCTGCTCAAGCAGGCCAGTTTCTTCCATCCGACGCCGCGCTTCGCTGAAAATCTCCTCGACGCGGGGCTCGATGATGTCGCTCAAGAGGCGTCGTGCGGCGCGGTGTGGACCGTGCCCGCCGACACCAGGCACCTCGATTTCTTCGTCGTCGGCAATCATGCGACCGAGTGCACAGCCATGATTGCGCTTGAGCCGCTCGGCCTCGGCCATGGGTGTGCGCAGGCCCGCGGCCACATCGCCCGTGATGTTGTTGCCGCCAGCTGGGATCACGCTCGTGTGGGCAATCCCGCCATCCGCGTACAGCAACAGATCCGTGGTGCCGCCGCCGATATCGATAACGGCGACGCCGATCTCTTTTTCATCCTCGCTCAACACAGCGTTCGCGCTGGCCAGCGGCTCCAGCACCACATCCGCCACTCGAAGCCCAGCCCGCTCAACACAGCGAATCACGTTCTGGACGCACGAAGTTGCAGCCGTCACAAGATTCACTCGGACCTGAAGCCGCACGCCGCTCATCCCGATCGGATCTCGAATGCCGTCTTGATTGTCCACCAAGTACTCGCGCGGCAACGCGTGAAGGATCATGCGATCGGCATCCACCGGAATGGCACGCGCGCCTTCAAGCACACGCTCGAGGTCCGCCTGAGTCACTTCCCGACCGGAGATGGCGCAAACGCCATCCGAGGATTGGCTCCGAATGTGGCTGCCCGCGATCCCGGCGTACACCGTGTCAATTTCGACTCCGGCCATCGTCTGAGCCGCTTCGACCGCCTCACGGATGGACCGCACCGTCCATTCGATGTTGCTGACCACGCCTTTGCGCAGGCCCCGGCAAGGCACATTACCGACACCCAAGATCGTGATGCCGTCTGAATCCACTTCACCTACAACCGCGGTCACCTTGGTGGTTCCGAGGTCGAGGCCGACGACGATCTGGGGGCTGCTCTGGTAGGTCATCTGGTTTAAGTCACTCCTGATACCTGCTCGCAGACTGCAATTAGCGTGTTCGCTAGTTCGCTCAGGCTCGTTTGACGCTGCCACGCAGGGTCGGTTAGGGCCAAATTTTCACAGGACTTTCGAGGAAAAACTCACTTCATCCTCACGACAACGCGCTCGGTGTGTGCATCGTTGTCAAGAAATAGGATCCCGGGTGTGCGATTCTGACTTCTGAGCTGGCCAGTCACGCGCTCAGCCATCAGCAACTTGCGTCGGAACGAGCCGCTCCCGAGTTCAAGCGTGATACCCGCGTCGCCGACCGTCAGCCTCACCTTGCCCGACGGATCGAGATGTACCTCTTGGGCCGGATGGATCTTGCTCATTTGCAACCGTTCGTACTGGCGGAGGATCTCCACGCCCGTTGCGAGCCGGGCCATGGCGCTCGGCCGATCTTTGGCCACGTCTTCAGCACTTACCCCTGAAATCAGGGGCAAATCACTCGGATCCTCGGGCTTCAACGGCTTGAACGGCACACCCTCCCGAGTCACGAGGAATGCCGAATCTGAAAGGTAAGCGATCGCCGAGGCCTCATTCTCTTCGACCTCGACGAGGAGTGTGCTCGGCAGCTTTCGTGTGAGACGCACCCGACGGATCCATGGGTCCGCCGCAATCTTGCTCTCGCTGGCATCGAGATCCAAGCCGAGCAAGTTCTGCCCGATCGACATGCCGCCAAGCTCTGCCAACTTTGGAGCCGTCGAACGTCGAGCACCCACTAGTTCATAGTGCTGGAGCGCAAACCGAGGCGTGGTGAGCGCGTAGCGGTACGCGCCCCAAGCTACCGCCCCCGCCGCCCCCAATACCAATACCAAACCTGCCAAAATTTTGGCCAATAACCACGCGGGATGTAGGGTTTTCCCAGTATCGGTCCCGCTCCGAGCTCGACCTGGCTTCGGCGTTTCGCCGTCGACGAACCCCTGCTCTGCCGGAGCCTCCACGCTGTGCCCGTGCGCGAAACGTGTCTTCAC
>JBBSBI010000135.1:0-15578 GCA_038251425.1 Polyangiales bacterium | reverse complement strand
GCAAACAATGGGTCCAAGTACTTAGTTTCATCGCAACTCCAAAGAAGAAAAGTGTCTTCGCGGGCGACACTAGCGGTTGCGGCGCTGGGGTCAACTCTTAGGATCGCGCGGAAGCTGTAAAATTAGGCATTTTGATACCCGCTTCCGGCGTTCACGCGGCAACGGGTGAAGCGTTCACTGGCAATGGCTGATAGGTCTCACCGGTAAAAGGCAAAGGGTCAGCAGCTGGAAAGCCAACATCCAAAAGCAGCCGCTGATGCACTGACGCCGGCGGGGCGTTCACTTTACGCACCCGAACTTCAACCGACTCTGGTGCGCAAGTGAGCTCGGAAGCCAGATAGTCAGGGAGATAGCCAATAAACTCGCCAGCGAATCGGAGCTTGAGCGCCTTCGGGTTGAAGCGATTGTCCGGCTCGCTCACGACCTGAATGGCGTCGCCCGATGTGACCTTCGCGATCGCCTCCTCAGCCCCCTCCACATGGCGCACGCCACGTGCAAATACCGTACACGAGAGGAGTGATGCGATGGATCTTCAGGCGGATGAGTTCGCGGAAGCGATCGGCAACATCCTGCCCAGCGTTGTCTCGATACCAATCGTACTCTGCAAAAAGCTCCGCTTCCGCTTCCTCGAGGATCCGGACGGGGTAAGGCGTCACGTCCCTCTCAAATCGTGCTTGAAAGGGGGGCGGCACCCCACAAAGAGCCTGTGCTAACGTCAGCTACGTGGAGCGGCTCCTCACCAAATTCGAGACTCCCGAGGAGGCTGAGCGCCGCACTCGAGAGGCCTACCAAGCGATGACACCGAATGAACGCGTTGCGCTGACGGTGAAGCTTCAGAGGCAATACTATGGCTCCCAAGATGCTCCCAGACGACTTCAGAGAGTTCTTACAGTGCTTGAACGCACGTGACGTACAGTTTCTGATTATCGGCGGCCACGCGGTGAGCTTTCATGGGTATCCGCGGTTTACCAGCGATGTCGATGTGTTCATCGTGCCAGAGCTCTCCAACGCCGAGCGGATTCTTGCAGCTCTCAGCGATTTTGGGGTTGGTGCGATCACGATGCTGGCGGACGAATTCGTCTTACCGGTCAGGTGGCCCTCGGACGCGCCCCAGAGCAAATTGACCTCATGACGTTCATTAAGGGAGTTGATCTGGGGGCCGCTTGGGAGGTTGCGCGGCTCAACTAAGCCTATCTCCAAGCTGCCCCGAAATCGCCGCATGCAGCGCCGCGATGCTCTGCCCGCAATCGCGCGTGAGCGGATTATCATCGCGCCTCACGTAGCCACCCAAGAGCGAGGTGAAGCGCTGCTTGATGCGAGGAAGCTTCTGCTCATTGAAGAAAATATCCGGCAGCTGCCCATTGTACCAACCTTCCACCATTCCACGAAATACGCCCACGGCATGATGCATGGGTGCGCTGTACTCCGCATCCCAGTTTATTGCTTCGCCTTCTAGCACTCGGTGCACCAGCCCTGCTGCAAGCGTGGCTGATTCTAACGCCAAGGTAACGCCAGAGGAGAAGACGGGATCGAGAAAATCCCCGGCATTTCCGGCGACAACCCAGCGTTGGCCATGCAGGCGGGTGTTCTTGGTGGAGTAATCACGCAGCAATTGCGGCGGCAGCACTGGCACGGCGTGTTTGAGGCGTGCGCTGGCGTTGGGATCGCTGGCTAGCTGCGTGAGGAGACGCGCGAGGGGTTCGCCTTCGAGGCTGTCCCAATGCCCGGGATCGCACACCATGCCCACCGAGGTTCGACCGTTGGAAAATGGTATGAGCCAGAGCCAGCCTTGCTGGGGATGGCAGCACACCCAGATATCACCCTCCACGTCCGTCTCGGGTCTGAGATCACCCTCAAAGTGGGTGAAACAGGCGACGCGTCCTTGTAAACCACTCGGCTCATCCAACGCGAGCAGGCGCGCCAACACGCGACCGTAGCCGCTGCAATCGAGCAGCCAGCGGGCACGGATCTTGTGGGTCTCGTTGCGCCACAGATTTTTCACCACGGCCGTTACCTCGGTATCGGTTGACTCCACCTGGAGCACTTCGTGCCCGAAGCGGAGATCCACACCCCGCCGTCGAGCTTCGGTAGCTAACGTTTGATCGAAATCATCGCGGGGCACCTGGAAGGTTGTCGGGCGATCTCCGGGCAAACCATCTGCGAATGAAAAGCGCTCACGCTCGGTGCCGCGCAGAAAGTACGCGGCCTTCTTGACCATGTAGCCGCGCCGTTCGACGGCTTCCAAGAGGCCAAGCTCTGCGAGGAGGTCGCAGGTTCTCGGTAGTAAAGATTCGCCGACAATCTGTCGAGGAAAGTGCCCGCGCTCCAGACAAATCACGCGGTACCCTCGCGCACGGAGCGCCACAGCCGCCGCGCTGCCCGCAGGCCCCGCACCGATCACCAGCACGTCAGTGGATTCACTCGTTGAGGGTGTGTGCTGCATGGTTTCGAGGCGATTGGGGTTGCGAGCGGGGTGGTGTCGTGGGCACTATGCTGGTTCTCGACTGCGATTGACATGGGCCGCGTGTTTCAATGGATTCGAATCGCGCTGGCGGGGCTCGCGTTCGTTGGGTTCGGGGTGGGCGGTGTGCTCTTGGCGTGCTTCGTGCTGCCGGTCGTGGCGCGCTGGCCTGGAAGCCTATTTCAGTCGCGGCAGCGCTGCCAACGGGTGGTGCGTGCCGCGTGGATCTTCTTCCACGACTATATGCGGATTATGGGTTTAGTGGCTTTCAATCATCGCACCTGTGAAGTTGTGGTGCCGCGGCCTTCGGTGATCATTTCGAATCATCCCACCTTGGTAGACATTACGGCGCTCGTGGCGGTGCTCGGTTCAACCTGTTTTGTGGTTAAACAGTCGTTGTTTCGCAGTCACATCTTGGGCCCTTTGCTGCGAGCTTGTGGGCACATCTGCAATCGAAATCAAGGGCCTCAACCCGAGTTGGGTGTGATGCCTGAGGCGTTGAGTCGGCTCGCAGAGGGGCACAGTGTTTTGCTATTCCCGGAAGGAACGCGGTCTCAGATTAATGGTTTGCGCCGTTTTCGACTGGGAGCTTTTGAGCTGGCACGACAAGCGGGGGTCCCGCTCGTGGTGCTGGGGATCAGGGCTGAGCCTCCGGGCCTTGGGCGAGGGACTCCGTGGCACGCGATTCCGCCGGTTGCCATCCAGCTCAGCATCTTTCCGGTGGCGACGGTGAGCGATTGGCGCCCTTATCCGACGTTGCGCTCGCTTTCGGCCTTGAGAATCGCCACCCGCGATCTTATTCTAGAGCGCGTGCATGGCCTGAAGCCGGGGGCTGGAGCGGCCGACGATTCTGTGGGTCTTGTTGTAAATCGGGAGCAAAGCTGAGCATTTGTTTGCTATGCCCGGGCGACTCACAGTGAAAGCGGAAGATCTAGAAGCCGAGCTGAAGGTGCTGATCGTCGAAGCCCTCATGCTCAAGGACACCACGCCTGAGCAAATCAGCTCAACGGCTCCGTTGTTCGCCGAGGGGCTAGGCCTAGATTCGATCGACGCCCTCGAATTGGGGATTGCGGTGGAGGGGCGTTGGGGTTTGAAAATTGGTACCGACGAGGCGCTCGCGCGTGAGGTCTTTCGATCAGTGCAAACTCTGGGCGCGTTCATACTAAAAGAGTTGGCCAGAGCCGAGCAAACTTCAAAATAGCCCAATTCTAGCAGCAGACATGACTCAAGCTGAAATTTTCACCCGCGTGCAGTCCCTGATGGTCGAGCTCTTTGAGCTGAAGGCGGAGGACATCAAGCTTAATTCCAAGCTCGTGGATGATTTGGATCTTGATAGCTTGGATGCCGTCGATATGGCCGTGAAGCTGGAAGAAGTCACTGGCCAGCGCGTGTCCGAGGACTCGCTTAAATCTATCCGCACCGTGGAGGATGTGGTGCTCTTGGTCGAGCGTAGTCTCAATGTTGAGGCGAGCCCTGAGGTTTGAGATTTGAGCGGTGCGATGCAGAAGGCGATCACTGGCGCTACCCTCGTGATCGGCGCGCTGCTTTACCCCGTGTGTGTGTACGTCGGTCTCACGCACTTCGGCATCGCACGTAGCGCACACTGGCTCGCGTTGTTGGCGCTTGTCTCGGCTCTGGTTCAATGGCTGAGCCGGGGTCGTCGGGGTTTGCTAGCGCTGCTTTTTCCAGCGCTTTTCATTGCTGGGCTGGCGCTTGTCGGCGGGTGGGTCAGCGAAGCCCGCCTGCTCTTGTTGTTTCCGGTGGTGATGAATCTTGGGTTTCTCGTGAGCTTCGGCCAGTCGCTCTGGTTGCCACCCCCCATGGTTGAACGCTTCGCACGCCTGATGGATCCTGAGCTTTCGCCTCCTGAAGTCCAGTATTGCCGCCGAGTCACGCAAGTGTGGTGCGGCTTCTTCGCGCTGAATGCTGCCACCACCGCGCTCCTCGGGTGGTTCGCTCCGTTGGCTTGGTGGGCAGCCTATTCCGGCTTCATCGCGTATGTGTTGGTGGGTCTGCTCATGGCGGCTGAGTATCTGGTGCGCAAGCGACGCTTCCAGAAATTTGGTCCAGGCCGGCTCGATCGGCTCCTAGCCTCGCTGCTTAGCGTGCAGCCGCGAAAATCATGACAGAGTTTACAGTCCTCAACGGCGAGCGTTCGACTCCGGTAGCTGTTGGCGCACTCGGCGTTCGCTCGGGCGCTGAGCTGCTCGCATTGGCGGAAGCTCTGGCGCAGGCTCTCAAGACTTCACCCGTCAGCAGTGAAGTGGTGGTGGCGTGCGAGGATCGCTACTATTTTATGGCTGCTGTGTTGGGGGTGTGGTTGCGTGGCTGTCATGTGGGCCTGGCTCCCAATCATCGGCCTCAAGCGCTTCGGGCGCTTCGCGCCGGGGGCTCGGTGAGCGCACTGATCGGGGATGGTTGGGAGGGCGCGGATCTTGACGTCCGTCGCTTTGAGTCGAACGTTTCGGGGCCTCTCGACTCGCTGAGTTTCCCCGGAGAACGGCTGGCGGCACGTGTCTATTCGTCGGGGACAACGGAGGTGCCCAAGGTTCATGAGAAGACGTTCGCTCAGCTCTTGGGCGAGGCGCAGCTCTTGGGGGAGCTTTTAGCACTGCAGGGTTGCTGCGTTTTATCGACGGTTCCAGCTCACCACATCTACGGATTCTTAGCAGGAGTTTTGGCACCCCTTGTAGTTAACGCTAGATTTGTACGCGAAACGCCGCTGCATGGTGCCTTCATTGTTCAAGCCGCCAGAGAGCAGAGTGCTTCGGTTCTGATTGCCTCCCCGGCAACGCTTCGGGGCCTACTGGTTGAGGCCAGCAACCTAGAAAATTGCGGAGGGTTCGGTTTGAGGCGCATTGTTTCGTCGAGTGCGCCGTTGTCAGCTGAGCTAAGTGGTGCATTGCAGCAGCGCTTGCCGGTGGAGATCATCGAGCTGTTTGGTTCCACGGAGACGGGTGGGATTGCCTATCGGCGCTCGCCGAACTTCGGTGCGTGGCAGCCCTTGCCAGGTGTGAGCGTGCGTGGGGTGAGCGCGCCGTTCGAGTCTGGCGAGGAGCTGGCTCAGCAGCTGCAGGTGTGTTCGCCGTTTGTGGGCGAAAAAGGCTGGGTTTCGACCGAAGATCGCGTCACCTTTCATGCCGATGGAACGTTCTTGCACGCGGGGCGTTCGGATTCCGTGGTGAAGGTGGGTGGGCGCCGGGTGGATCTGGCAGAGGTCGAGCGATTGCTGGCGGAAGTGAATGGCGTCACCGATGTGGCTGTGCGGGGGTTGGCCGCTCCGCCGCCACGCGATGTGGAGGTCGTGTGCGCATTGGTGGCGCCTGGCGTCAGCGTTCAGGAGCTGCGCGAGAAGCTCCTAGCGAAGCTGGAATCTGTGGCCGTGCCGAGGCGTTGGCGCTTCGTATTGAAGTTGCCGCGTGAGGCCAATGGCAAGCTGCCTGTAGCGAAGCTGAGGGCGCTCTTTGAAAGCCAGGGTTGCGATGCGAGTCTGTCGGTTGCGTGCGAAACGCAGACGCACTTGGTAGCGGCGGATGGGTTGCAGCATACGTTTGTGATCACCGTGCCTCAGCAGGCCTGGTTCTTTAATGGGCATTTTGAAGGCGATCCGCTGATGCCGGGCGTGGTGCAGCTAAATGATGTGGTGTTGGCCCATGCAGCGAGGGTGTGGCCAGCATTGCCAGTTCTCAAGCAAGCTCAACGTGTGAAATTCAGGCGCCCGATTCGGCCAGGCCAACAGCTCTGCTTGACGTTGGCGCGCACGTCTCAGTCGGCGGTGCTCAATTTCGAAATCAGTGTTGGGCAAGCCGTGTGCAGCTCCGGTGCCTTGGAATTTGCGGAGGCTCTGCCGTGAGCTGTCGTCCTTGCGTGGTGATCCCCACGTACAACAATCCCATCACGTTGGGTGCAGTAGTTGCTGAAGCGCAACTGCACGTCCAAGATATCATTGTAGTGGACGATGGCTGCTTCGGTTCAGGGAGAGAATCTGTAGATGTGTTAGCTAAGCTGCCTGGCGTGAGTGTGCGGCGGCATGCCAAGAATGCCGGCAAAGGCGCTGCGGTGAAGACGGGAATTCGTAGCGCGGCCGAGCTAGGCTTCAGCCACGTGCTGCAAGTGGACGCGGACCATCAGCACCAATTGGCGGATATTCCTCGTTTTCTGAGCGCTGCCGCAGCGGACCCTTCAGCCCTGGTGTTGGGCAGCCCAAAGTTCGATAGCTCAGCACCCACAGCCCGGTTGCTAGGGCGCAAGCTGACCAACGCCTGTGTTCAGCTGGAGACGGGAGGGCGTGTGATCGCAGATCCCATGTGCGGCTTCCGTGTCTATCCTGTGGCCGCGGCCTTGGCTGTGCTACCCCGGGCGGACCGCATGGACTTTGATCCAGAAATTGCCGTGCGTTTGGTGTGGTATGGCTTGCGCGTGGTGAATCTTGAGACGGACGTGCGCTACCTCAGTGTCGCAGAAGGTGGGGTCTCGCATTTTCAAATGGTGCGAGATAACGCGCGCATCAGCTGGATGCACACCCGTCTGATCACCCAAGCCGTCTTTCGGCTTCTCACAGGGCGGAAGCTCAGGAGCGGAACATGGCAAGCCCCGGCTGGCTGAGCGTGCGCGAAACGGGCAGCGTGTTCGGCATGCGCTGCTTGGTGGTGCTGTGCACGATGTGGGGGCGTTGGCCGGCTCGCCTGGTTCTGAAGGGAGTGGCGTTCCACTCCGTGTTTTTCAATGGAACGGCGCGGCGAGCTTCGAAGCGTTACCTTGATTTGGTGGGCGAGGTGCCGAGCTTGCCCCATGTGTACCGGCACATTCTTCATTTCGCGGAGTGCAGCCTGGATCGCCTGTTCTTTTTGAGGGGAAATCTGCGTTCGTTCTCTATCAGCACCTCTGGCTCCGAGCACATCCAGAAGCTCGCAGCAAGCAAACGTGGGGCCATCTTGCTGGGCGCGCACCTCGGCAGCTTTGAAGCGATGCGAGCCGTGGGTGAAGCGACGCAGGCCAACATCCACATCGTGGGATACTTCGGTAATGCGCGCGTGGTGAATCGCGTTCTAGACGAAGCGAGCGGGGGTCGCGTGGGCGCACGCTTGCTCGAGATCACACCTGATTCATTGGATTTTATCTTCAAAGCCAAAGAATTGTTGGAGCGCGGTGAGATGCTAGCCATCCTCGGGGACCGCGTGATCTCCAAGCATTTCGTCGAAGTCAGCTTCTTGGGTCAAAAGGCCCGCTTCCCAACCGGCCCCTTCCTCTTGGCGGCCAGTGTGCGCTGCCCGATCTACCTCACCTTTGGACTGTATCACCGGCCCGGGCGCTACGAGCTCTACTGCGAACCATTCGCCGCACAGGTTCAATTGCCGCGAGCTCAACGCAGCGAAGCCTTGCAAGCCTATGTTCAGCGCTTCGCCGACCGCCTGGCGCATTATTGTCAGTTGGCTCCGTACAATTGGTTCAATTTCTTCCCCTTCTGGACGGATGATATCGCACCCAAGGAACAAGCATGAGTCCGCATTCAACTGTGATCGTCGGCGAGAAGCCGATCACCATCGAAGAGATCGTGCTGCTCGGCAGGGGAGAAGCCGAGGTTGCGCTTGAAGCGGATGCCGGCTGTCAGGCGCGCATTCTCGCGAGCCATGCTCTGCTGGTTGCGGCGAAAGAAGCAGGAACGCCCATCTATGGTGTGAACACAGGTTTCGGAGTCTCCTGTGCCGTGGGTGTGGATGCGGCTTGGATTTCCGAGATGCCTCGGAACCTGGTGCGCTTTCACGGTTGCGGGGTGGGGAGTGCTCTCTCATTGGAAGACAGTGCTGCGGTGCTGGCGGTGCGTTTAGCCAGCTTGGCGCGCGGCTATTCCGGTGTGCGGCCCGTGCTCCTTCAGCATCTGGCGGCGTTGCTCAATCGCCGAATCATTCCGCGTATTCCGAGCCTTGGTTCGGTGGGAGCCAGTGGCGATCTGACACCGCTCTCGTACGTGGCCGCCGTGCTGATGGGTGAACGCGAGGTGTACTACCAAGGAGTTGTGGTGCCGGCAGCATCTGCGTTGGCGAGCGAGGGCATTCAGCCACTGGTCTTTGAGCCCAAAGAAAGCCTAGCCATCATGAATGGCACGAGCGTGATGACCGCCCTGGCTTGCGACGCTTTCATGCGAGCTCAACGCTTGTGTCGGCTCACAGCTGCCTGCACGGCGATGCTGAGCGATGTGGTCGCCGGTAATGCTGGGCACTTTGACGAGCGCATCTTTGCGCTCAAGCCTCATCCGGGCCAAGTTCAGGCCGCGGCCTGGATCCGAGACGATATTGAGTATGGTACCCAAGCGGCCCGGGAGAGCGGACGTGTGCAGGATCGGTATTCGTTGCGCTGTGCGCCGCACGTGATCGGCGTTACTTTAGACTCGCTCAGTTTCATTCGCCCTTGGCTCGAAATTGAAATCAACAGCGTCAACGATAATCCGATTCTCGACCCGCTCTCGAATCAAGTTCTGATGGGTGGCAACTTCTACGGAGGTCATGTGGGGCAGGCGATGGATACTTTGAAGACGGCGGTCGCGAGTCTGTGCGATTTGATGGACCGCCAGCTCTTGCTGCTGTGCGATCCCAGCGCCAACGGCGGCTTGCCGCGCGATCTAGTAGCGAAGGAAGGCTCTGCGGGAACAGCCCATTTTGGCTTCAAAGCGATGCAGATCCTGACCTCTGCGTTGGCAGCCGAGGCTCTCAAGCTCACGATGCCTGCAACGGCGTTTAGCCGCAGCACCGAAGGTCACAATCAGGACAAGGTGAGCATGGGTACGATCGCAGCACGCGATTGCCAGACGATTCTTGACCTCACCGAGACCACCGCAGCGGCACTGTTGCTAGCGCTGTGCCAGGCTGTTGATTTGCGGAACGGCAGTGGGATCCATCGACGGGCAAAGGCGCTGCATGCCCATGTCCGTGGGCAGATCCCAAGCGTGGTGGCCGATCGCGCGATGGACCAGGACATCGCACAAACCCTCAACTGGTTTCGCAGCAATCAGTTGCCCTTGGGAGCCGTCTGAGACTCACATGGGCAAGCTGTTTTTAAACCGCAGGCAGTGCCTAGCTGCGGCACTGCTCGGTCCGCTCGGCGTAACCCTCCCGGCAGAGGCCGCGGGCGAACCGCATTGCCCTGCTTCGGTGGGTGAAGTGCTTCAACCGTTCTCAAAGCTCGTGGGGCTCAAAGTCGATTTTGTCGAGGAAAAACGCATTCTTCTGCTGAAGAAGCCGCTTGTGAATCGGGGGAGTGTGGTGTTCATGGCGCCCGGAAATCTAGTGCGGCGGATTGATTCCCCGACGCCGTCGGCGGTGTGGATCCGGCCAGGGCAGTTTTGGGTGCGTGATAAATCGGGTGAGCGAAAGTTGGACGTTGCGCGTTGGGGGCCCGCCAATGTTCTGGTGAACAGCTTCTTGTATGTGCTGCGGGGGGACGTAGGCGCTTTGAATAAGCATTATCGAATCACCTTCACCTGCAACGCGGGAGCCTGGAAATTGGAGCTGACGCCGCGCGCGCCAGAGCTTGCGAAAATCGTACGATCATTGCGCATCACGGGCCAACAGGCGGCGCCTGAAACGCTGGAGTTGGTGGATGGCAGTGGGGACACTTCGCTCACCCGCTTTGGAAAGGCCAACAATCAGCTGCGCTACACCGAGACTCAATTGAAACGCTTCTTTTCTTCGCCAGCCGCCAAGCCATGAAGTTCCTGCGGCTCGCGAGTTTGGCTGGGCTGCTGTTGATTGCCGCGTTCGTGGTGCGCTCGCTGCGCGTCACGACCGATCTGTCCTATTTCCTGCCTGATGGTGACGCCAAGAGCCAAACGGAATCCGAAATCTTACGGGCTCTTTCGCAGTCGGAGCTGTCTCGACGCATCGCGATCGCGGTATCAGGTAAGGACGAGAGCCAAGTATTAGACGCAGCGAAAGCACTGAAAGCCGCACTCAAGAAGCTGCCGTTGAGGCTAAGTTCCGGCCCGGACGAAGTGCAAGAGCTTGCTGTCAAACTTTTCTCACATCGCTACCAGTTTGTCTCCGATCAGCCTGAGCAAGAGTTGCCGGTGCTCCTAGGCAAAGATGGTTTACGAGCGCTCATCGAAAATTTGAAAGACACTTTGGGGTCGCCAGCGGGGAGCTTGGTGCGGGAAGTGGCGGTAAAAGATCCGTTGCTGCTTTCCAGCCGGATGCTTGAGCGCCTCTCCAAGCTAAACGCTACTTCACTCACATCGAAGGAGGGCATCCTCGTGAGTGAGGATGGCAAAGCTGCTGTGCTCTTCGCGGTGAGCCGTGAGAGCGCGTTCGAGGGGCCCGCACAGGCTCAGCTGTGGAGCCAATTAGACGCGCTATTCCCGCGCATTTCAGCCCAACACGGGAATGTGACGATTGAGGCTTCAGCCCTAGCGCGGCACGCGGTGAGCGCCGAGCGCAACATGCGAGCGGACATGCTGCGGGTGTCGACGATTTCGACCGTCGCCGTCCTATTGCTCTTGTGGATTGTTTTCGTGCGACTGCGCTATTTGCCGCTGTTGCTGCTGCCGCTTGGGGCAGGGTTCTTGGTGGGCACCGGCGTGTGCCTAGCGGCGTTCGGTGCCGTGCACGCGATGACGTTCGCTTTCGGCTCAGCGCTCATCGGTGTGGCGACGGATTATCCGGTACACCTAGTGAATCATCTCGTTTTGGAGCGTGGAAACGCCACAGGCTCTCACCGTCATTCTTACATCGCACTCGTTTTGGGGGCATTCACGACGGTCCTCGGGCTCTTGTGCCTAGTTTGGGGTGGCCTGCCGGGCTTGCGCGAGATTGCGGTGTTTGGTGCATCGGGAGTGAGCGCCGCTTTGGTGGTGTCGTTGCTCTGGGTGCCCGTGGGGATTGGGCCCGGCGACAGGGCACCCTTGCGCCATTTGAAAATCGCGGAGATTTGCGGAAACGCTTTCAATTGGCTCAGGGGGCATCGTTTTGCGCATTGGCTGGTGCTGTTGGTCGCGTGTCTCGTGTGCGTTCTGGGCTTGCCGCAGGTGAAGTGGGAGGATGACCCGCGCAAGCTGACCACGTTGGATCCGACGCTGGCGCTCGAAGATTCGCGTGTGCAAAAGCTCTTCGCGGGCGAGGAGGGTGCGGAGCTTGTGGTGCTGACAGGGCTTGGGTCCGAGCATCAGTTGCTCAAGGCAAATGATAAGTTGGCGGTGGTGCTCGAGCGTGCCGTGCAGGCCAAGATCCTCGGCGGGTATAGCTCGTTACACCACCTGCTTTGGTCCGAAGAGCTCCAAGCGCGAAATCTGGACTGGATCCGCGCGAACCTTCCCGAAGGCGCTATCAAAAATGCGCTAGAGCAAGCAGAGTTCGCGAGCGACGCCTTCGCACCCTTCGGAGAGAATGGGAGCGCGCTGCGCGTTTCGCCGTTGCGCCTCGCCGATTTGTCGAGGCGTAGCTATCAGGAGCTGATAACCCCGTGGTTCCTGTCGCTCGCACCTGGCAAACGCGGTCTGCTCACGCGCCTCCACGCCGTCAAGGATCCTGTGGCGTTGCAGCGTGCCTTGGCTGAGATGCCTGAGGCCCATTACATGAACGTGAGTCAGTATCAGGCCCAGGCTTACGCGGGCTTTCGTGAGCGTTTGCTGCTGTTGCTGGCCGGCGGTCTCATCCTGGTGGCACTCACCTTACTCCTGCGTTATCGCGCTTGGCGCCCTTTCATGTGTTCATTGGTGCCACCCGTGCTAGCAGGGCTCACGGCGAGTGCCCTGCTCGCGCTTGTCCACCAACCACTCAGTTTGATGCATGTGATGGGGCTCTTATTGGTATTGGGAATGGGGGCCGATTACGGAATATTTTTTGTAGAGAGCTTGCTCGGACGGGCAGCGTTCGGGGCTCCGAGTTTGAGTGTGGGGATAGCCTGTGGTTCCACCGTACTTTCCTTTGGTTTGTTGGCGCTGTCGGAGACGCCAGCACTGCGCGCTGTGGGGCAAATGATTGGGTTGGGAACGCTGCTCGCGTTGGTGTTCGCCGCCGTCTTGTCGGCCTGGCTGCTAAAAGACACGCGGGAGCAGGCAGCATGAGCGTGTGGCAGTCGCTGTCTTTTGCTAGAGCGGGAGCACTGTTGCTCGCGAGTCTGCTCCTGAGCTGCGCTCCAGAGGCCAAGCATGGCAGCGTTCTGGTGGTGCCCACGCAGTTCTTGGATGTCGCGAAGATCCCTGGGGAGTTCAGTTGGCGCCAGAGTATCAGTGCTGATTTTCAGCGCGCGGATGCGGGAGGGCGGCGCGAGACTGCGAGTTTCGAGGCGGTGCTCGAGAAGCAGGGCAATGCGCTCACTTTGGTGGGGCTTACGTCTTTCGGCACGCGCGCGTTTGTTGCGAAGCAAGTGGGCACGCGGCTGCTGCCCATGGGCGCGCCGCCCGCGGCCCTGCCGTTCCCGCCAGAGCTGGTCTTTCAGGACATTCATCGCTGCTATTTTATCGGACTTCTCGGAAAGCCAGCGGGTGACGGGTGGCATCAGCAGGAGATTTTCGGGGAAGTGATTCGCGACGCATGGCAGCGTGGTCGTCTGCTGGAACGGCGCTTTTACGACGCCAAACAGCCAACCCAGCTGCTGCTCAGCATTCGTTATCCAGAGGGATTTGTGCCTGGGCAAGAACCGAGCAGCGTCGAGCTCGTGAATCACCGCTATCACTACCGCTTAAAGATTCAGGCTTTGGAGTGAGAGCTCAACATCGAAGAGTTGGCCAACATAGCATTCGCGGTTTCAGGGTCTGACTAGACGCGTTTCAGAATCAGCGAAGTATTGATCCCACCAAACGCGAAGTTATTGCTCATCACCACATCCACAGCACACTGACGCGGACTGCCTTTCACATAGTCAAGCTCCGCGCACGCCGGATCCACCGTGTCCAGATTTCGGGTCTGGGGAATGAAGCCATTTTTGATCACAGCGATGCCAAAGATGGCCTCAATCGCACCACAGGCTCCCAAGGTATGCCCCGTGTGGCCCTTGGTAGAGCTGAACGGCACGTGAGCTCCAAACACTTGATGGGTTGCGTTGCTTTCCGCAAGATCTCCAGCTTCGGTTCCCGTGCCGTGCGCATTCACATAGCCGATCTGCTCAGGATTCATGTGCGCACTCGCTAGCGCCAGTTGAATGGCCCCGGCCATGCCTGCCGCGGAGGGAGCCGTCACGTGCGTTCCGTCGCAGTTGGTGCCGTAACCGACAATTTCTGCGTAAATCTGCGCCCTACGCTGGCGCGCGTGTTCGTACTCTTCGAGCACCAATGTGCCGGCACCTTCACCGACCACAAGGCCATCTCGCTCGCGATCAAACGGCCGCGGACACAGCTCCGGCCGCTCGTTGTACTTCGTTGAAGCCGCAAACAAAATATCAAAGACACCCGCGTGTACGAAGTGCATTTCCTCAGCGCCCCCACACAGCATCACCTCTTGCCAGCCAGCGCGGATGGCATCAAAGCCATAGCCGATCCCCATGCTCGCACTGGCGCAGGCCGCGACGGTGGGCTGAACACGGCCCCGGATCCCATAGTATTCGGCCAGGTTCGCGGCACAAGTGTGTCCCATGAACTTCAAATACGAAGTACCTGGGATGCCTCGAAAACCCTCATTCGCAAACAACGTGCGGGTGAAGTTCTCAAGCTCGCGGGAAGAGCCATGCGTTGAGCCGTAGGCTAGCCCAATGCGCCCATTGCCCAAAGCTTCCCGAGGCAATCCGCTGTCGGTCAGTGCGCTCTCGGTAGCAAAGAGCGATAGCAGGCTCACTCGCCCCATGGACCGCGTGACTTTACGAGGAAAATCGAGGGCAGCGTCCAGCACGGGTGCCGCCACGGCAGTGTTCAAGCTCGTGTAGTGCTTCCATTCGGGCATTTTCCGAATGCCGTGCCGAGACTCCATGAGCGCTTGCGTCACGCTCGGCAGGCTATTTCCGATCGGCGAGGTGAGACCCAGCCCGGTGATGACCACGCGACGCATCACGCTAGGCCCCCGTTGATCGAGATCACTTGACCGGTGATGTACGCGGCGTCGTCACTCACGAGAAAGCGGACGAGCTTAGCCACTTCGGCGGCGCGACCCACGCGTCGCAAGGGGATCTGACGAGTGATCTCTTCGATCGGTGCGCCTTCGAGCATGTCGGTATCAATAATTCCTGGAGCCACGGCATTCACAGTGATCTGGCGTTTGCCCACTTCGCGAGCGAGCGATTTTACGGCCCCAATCAAGCCGGCTTTTGCGGCTGAATAGTTCACCTGCCCACGATTGCCAATCAGGCCTGACACCGAAGAGATAGCGATGATCCGCCCCCAGCGTTTGCGGGCCATGGGCAATACCAGCGGCTGCGTCACGTTGAAGAACCCATCCAGGCTGGTTCGCAACACCGAGCTCCAAGCTGCCTCCGTCATCGTCAGGAAGGAAGCATCCGCCACGATGCCCGCATTGTTGATCACAACCCCAATTTCTTTCCCGTCAGCTAAAAATTGAGCGATCGCAGCTCGCGTGGGCTGGTGCTCACCCACGTCAAAGCAAGCAATTTCAGCCGCCCCGCCTGCTGCGATGATCTCCCTTTGAACTTGCTTGGCCGAGTCTTCATCAGCGCGATAATTCACAATAACAGGGTGCCCGAGTGCGCCCAATTCTTTCGCGATCGCGGCTCCAATCCCCCGGCTAGCGCCTGTTACGAGTGCCCAAGGCAGGCTCACGCGACACCCCCTGCCCCGTGAAAAACGGTGAGGGTAGCGGAGGCCACCACAGCGCCAGCTCGTTTCACCAAGCCCTCGAATTGTGCTCCTTCGGTGCCTCCCCAAATATGCTTCACCGTGACCATGAGCTCATCTCCCGGAACGAAATATTCAGCCATCAGATCTAAGCGGCGCACACCCACCAAGTACCCGATACGAGGCTTGCTCGCTCGGCCAGCACTGGGAACTGATCCCGAGGGGTGCAAGGTGGCATAAGCGGCAACACATTGGGCCAGGTACTCAATCGCTACAACCGCAGCTACTCTTCTGTCACGCATGAAGCTTGAATCCTCGGTCAGGCTTACGCGGCAGGTGGCAGTCTCTGTATCGTAGTGACACAGCTCATCCAGGAGCCGCATGCAGCCTCGGTGTGGAATGAGATCT
>JBBSBI010000134.1:0-15598 GCA_038251425.1 Polyangiales bacterium | reverse complement strand
TGGTAGTAGAAACCATTGTCAAGAGTGCGGCTGTCCTCGGCCATCAATTGAATTAATTGAAGGGTACATTGGTCGCAAGTTTGGTTGGGCATGGTCACGTCGATGCTCCAGACGCACGCGGGCGAACCATTGACCTGCTCCATCATGTTGCTGGGGCACTCGTCGGAGGCGTGCAGACCGAAGTAGTTCCGCAGCACTAGCATGTTCCCCTCAGTGACGGGTGCAACGACCTCCGCCGGCAACTGGTTGGCCTGCAGCTGACTCTGGAAGTATTTCTTGTAATCGTCGAACCCTTGAGCTGAGACGATGGGCGTGAAGTCGTTATCGCCATCCATATCCATGGCCACTCGGAAAACACCTGGATGTGAGACGGTCTCGTAAAACTTGAGGGTTATTGTCTGCCCTGGCGCAACGGTTGTCGAACCATTGGCTCCCCAGACAGCACTGCCGCCACAGGGCGCCATCTTGAGCCCATCAGCATCCGGGACACGTGGCGTGGGAGTGACGAGCTGGATGTGAGCAGCAGCGTTGGTGGTCGCTGTCAGAATCGCGAACGCACAAACAAGAGATCCGAGTCGCATGCTCGACTTGATAGCGCGATTTCGCTGAGAACGGAAGCTGATGCGACTGGACATCGCGAGCGAATTCGCCGTTGCACGTCGCCGCCTGATGACAAAATTCCTGAGAATACAGTTAATCTGAACCTGCACTGTAACAACGACCCAACACGGAAGAGCGGCGCCCCAATCTGCTTCAGTCGGCGCCAAGTTTCTCCTGACTTGACTCAACCGACCCCCAGCGCCGCGAGCATTACGGAACCTAAGCCCGCGGAAGCGCCCAGCCACGTCGGACCCGCGGTGGCGGACTCTCTCGCCGTGCGCCCGAGTGCGCCAATTTGTGGAGCTTTCACCAAAAAACTACCCACGGAATTAACTAAGTTTCACGGATTGGAGCGGACCCGAGCGGGTGCACGCCCGAACGGGATATCTTGGGATTGACTTTGTCGCTATAAGAGGCACTTTCTGGTCACCGTTCGCCGAAGTGGTCGGTGATTCTCCATAAGCTTTGAATTTTTAAGGAGCAAAAATGATATCCTCAGCACGATCTTTCCGTACGTCCCTGCCCAAAATTGTTCTCGGCCTGATCGCACTCGCGGCCGTGGGCTGCTCATCTCCCAAATCATCGGACCCTGGCACCGCCGGCGGTGCTGGCAGCATGATGGGCGGCAGCACGACGGGTCTCCTGCTCTGGCTCAAGCTCGACGAAGCGAGCACCAATGGGGCAGTAGTCGATTCTTCCGCAAACATGAATATGGTCACCTACGGGGCCGTAAAGCCTGTGGTGGTCAGCACTGTGCCGCCGGCAATCAAGGCTTTCTCCAATGCCGCACTGAAGTTTGACGGAACCTCCACGGTTGATATCGCCCGTAGTGAGGCGTTGAATTGGGGGGCCAATGAAAGCAATTACACGATTAGCCTTTGGGCCAACGTGATGACGCTGCCCGCCCCGGAGTGGGGTTCCGTTATCTCAAACAATGCAGGCGGTTCGAACGGTTACTGCGGCATTGCGATCGGGGCTCCTGACGGGAATTGGTCTTTCGAATCTAACGGCCAGGACGTTCAATCCATGAGTGTCTCCGTGCGCGGCACCGCGCCCAAGGTGGGTACCTGGCAGCACATCGCCATTGTGCAAAACGGAACGTTGAGCACCAACACGATCTACGTGGACGGCGTGCCGAGCACTGCGGTCCGCGGTTCATCACCCTGCAACAGCTCTGCAGGATTCTCGATCGGCGCTAAAGATGGCGATAAATTCGTCGGCATGGTCGACGACGTTCGCATCTATGGCAATGCGCTGACGGAGGCCCAGGTGAAGGAGCTTTTCCAAGGCAAAGAGAACATTACCCTCTGAGTCGCCCGGTAGTTCCAACTGGAGGCTAGGTAACGCCCGCACGAGCAGCGTTACCTAGCAGCAGTCCTCTGCAATCCCCGCGTCAAGCAGATCCAATCGCTACCTCGGTGAAGCATCCAACGCGCGTCGATAGCGTTCGCGCCGAACGGTGTCACTCAGGATCTCATGCGCTTCTTCTAGAACTTCCACGATGAGATCGACCTGAAGTCGGAGATCCAACGTCTTCGGCGTGAGCACGAGCGCTGGCTCAAATTGTTTCCGCAACTCCAGGTATGCTTTCTGAATATCGTACGTGGTCGCATTGCGACTCACACCGAGTACAGAGAAGTAATCGCCCTGTTCCACGAGCGCCAGGCGCGAGAGAATTCGACCGCGTAGCACTTCCGCATCCAAGCTGTCTTCGGCGCCGGGGCTAACACTCGGAGCCTTCTTGAAAGCTCTCTCAGCCTTGAATGAACTGCGAGCATCGCCGGATGACACGATGCCAAGCGCCGAGAGTGCGTAAAGCGTGGAAGCAAGATCGACCCCGACGCGCGCCACGAGCTCTCCCAGGCGTTCTCCAGCAACCAAACGAACATCTCGAAGCAGCGGCTCATCCAGCGCGCATTCGCTCAGCAAATGCCACGCTGGGCCCTGTGCGAGCAACGCGTTCGGCCCACCCAGCTTCGAGACGGCAAGCTTCGGATCAACCGAACGACGCACTAACTCCACGAGCACCTCGGCGCCGGTGGTGCCGCCAAACACCGCCGGCTCCTCGCGCAACCTTTCTGCAACGGTCGCTTCGAGTGTCATCGCGCCCCGATCCGATGCGATCAGCTCAATCAAGAGCCACTCTGCATGGGAACGAAGCACGCTCCAAAGTTCATCCTGCCGCAGGTGGCCATGCGCGATCAACGCCGCTCCCGCGTGCCGCCCGAAGTGCGGAAGACGGTGACCGATCTGGAGCGCGGCCTCTGCCGAGAGCGAGCCGCGCTGAACAAGAAAAGCGACCATGGATTCTGCTGGGGCCGATGAAGACACCATCACGAAGTCTCCTTCGCGAAGCACAATCCGGCGCAGGCCCGAGCCAGGATCGAGCGCCAAAGCACCCGTATAACGCGTCCTTATCAGCCTACCCAAGGTGCCGATCAAATCACCCTGAATGAGCTCAGCATCCGGAGCTTCGGGAAGAGCACGGCTGGCGAGCACACGACTATCGCTCGTGCGAGCGACCTGCCTCGGAGTATCGGGCATGTCCGTTGCCCGGGCAGGCGCGGACTCCACAGGCCACCTGGAAGGCATGCCTGCGGCCGTAACGCTCTGACGGCGGGGAGGAGTTGTGGAGGTTGGCTCATGCGGCTTCTCCGAATTTCCAGCGGGCGCTTGGTTAACGCTTTCCCACCCACCCGTCGAGCTCTGCGGGATGCCAGCATGTTCAATCGCGGTGCGTCCCTCACTCCGAGGGATCTCAGAAGCAGATTTCAGATTTTCAAGTGCACCGACCTCCGAGACGTGCTGCGGGGGTGGCGTCGTGACGGCTCGGCGAGGATCTGGTAGCGGTTCGCCGAGGCCGAGCGCTTCGGGCGGGATCGCATCCTCCACCACCGAACTCGCATTCGACCCTTCAGCATCGGGCGCGGACCCATGCGACCCGACATCAGAGGGCAATTCACTTCTAACTTCTAGAGATTTGCGAGGAGGACCCGCTGTGACCTGATTGGGAAATCCGGTGTCGTCTTCGAAATCCAGGCCTTCATCGAGACCAGAAAGGATTTCCATCGGCAAAACGGCTTCAACCTCTGCTTCCGGCTGCAAGCGACGCGTTCGTGTCACGACTGCCGGAGGCAGACCGCCCAGGCGAGCCTCGGCCTCGGCGAGCAGCTCAACCAGCTGCGTGCTCATCTCGGACTCTGGAATGAAGGAGCGCGGATCTTCTGGATCCCGCCCGACGCTGGACGGCAGAGCGGCCTCTAGAGTTGGCTTCGCTGCTGTGAAAATCGGGGAGCTGCTCGGGGCAGACAGATCGGCGCCTCCTTCGAAGCGATAGGGCTTTCGAGTCGAGGCCAGCAGAACCGGGGAACGTGATTGGGTTGGATTCGATGACGTGACGGCACGCACCGCCGGTGGCCCAACCAGCGCCTCGACCTTACGCAACAGCGAAAGGACATCCACGGGACGAATAAAGGCCCCGCTGGCTTCATGAAATAACGCATCAGCCTGGTCGCTCAGCACACGCCCTGACTCACCAAAGAAGATCACTTCGACACTCTCACCACCCCGCACCTCACGGAGCCGAGCGATGGTCTCGAGCGCTCCCGCAGCATCCGCATCGCAAAGGATGAGAGCTGGCCGTTGCGCCGCCAGCCGCCCCAACAAAAGACCAAGCGGTACGTCGACGACCGAATAACCCCGCTGCCTCAACGCCTCGGTCAAGCGCTCCGCCTCAGCAGACGCATCGCTGACGAAGATGGGGGCGTCACCGCCGATGCCGCTGGTCAAGTCTGATGCGGAGGCTTCGGACATCTCATTTCCGGCCAAAGTATCGTCCGAAGGCCGCTCCCGCACCAAGCCACAGTGGCACGGAAAAAACCGCAAACAGCATGAAGCCGATCACCACTAGCTCTCCCGCGGTAAAGTGCAGCATGCTCTCTACTGGAGCTTAGCAAAAGCCCCGCTCTTACCCTATGCTCTCCCGCGATTTCGTACTCGGACTCGGCGCCAATCTGGGGAACCGGCAGGAAAATCTGAAGCTAGCCGTGGCTCGCTTAGCGCCCTTTGGTGAAGTACTTCGACTGTCGAGCCTGTTCGAAACCGGAGCCGTGGGCCCGCCCCAACCCGATTTCCTCAACGCGGCACTCAGATTGAGGTCCGAGCTGCCACCCGTTCAGCTGCTTCAGGCCATGTTAGACGTCGAGCGAGCGCTCGGGCGCGTCCGGAACGAGCGTTGGGGCCCCCGTCTTATTGACTTGGATTTGCTCTGGTCGCCTGGCCTCGTCGTGTCAGATCCAACATTGACCTTGCCGCACCCTGCTCTTGCTGAGCGTGCGTTCGCACTTCAGCCCCTCTTGGAGGTCGCCCCTGAGGCAACAGACCCAGGTAACGGACGGTCGTATCGCGGTATTCTGGCTGACCTGGCCACCCAGCCTCTTTCCCCCTTGGCTGGAACGGAATTCGGGGCGTGGATCCGCTAGACCAGCAAAAGCCAGGGTGGTAGGAGGCGCTCCGCTGCGTCTTGCCTTCCCTGGCGGCGAATGAGACAGCAAAAGAAGAATCATGGAAATGCGCCTGATGAACGTTGATCTAAGCAGCTTGGGAGTTGGCTCCGTGGGGCATGTGATTGGGGCTGGCGGGGTCACCGTGGATTTTGACCGGACGGTCATCGTCGTTATGGTGTTGTTCACCTTCTTACTTTTGGTGTTGGAGCCGCTGCTCTTTCGGCCAGTGCTCAAGGTCTTTGCCCTTCGCGAAGAAAAAACTGAAGGAGCGCGCGCTCAAGCCCGACACCTGCAGGAGCGAGCGGGCGAGTTGCTGCGACGCTACGAATCGGAGCTCGTGCGCGTGAATCAGGTGGCAACCGAAGAGCGAGAACGGCTCCGCACCGAAACCGGCAAGCTTGAGGCTCAAATCCTAGAAGAGGCCCGTGTGAGCACGGCCAAGCTCATTGAGGAGGGCCGCGCCCAGGTGCGAAAAGAGGTGGACCGGATAAAGTTCGATCTCGGGCGGCAAACAGAGCAGATCAGTCGGCAAGCTGCGACTCAAGTTCTCGGGCGGGAGATCGGCTGATGCGACTCCAACGCTTCCTTCTGCTTGCCAGCGTTGTCGGTGTGCTCTCCCTATTCCAGAGCGTTCCGGCGCATGCCGAAGCTCCGGAATCTTCGAGTGAATCGGCTTCCGCCGAGCATGCGGAACACGCCGAACATGGTTCAGGCGAGCACGACGCAACGTTCGAGGACGTGAACTGGTTCTATGGCTTCCTCGGAGAGAAGCCTGATGTCGAGCCAGATCTCCTGTGGCGAACGCCTGGCATGCCGATCCCCTTCGGCGCTCAGCTCATCAACACGGCAGTTTTGTTCTTCTTGGTGTACCGCTTCGGGAAGGGTGCGGTTCAGAGTGGCCTGAAGGAGCGTCGGGCCCGCATCGTGAAAGGCATCGAGGATGCCACCAAGATGAAAGCTGAGGCTGAGGCCGCACTTGAAGGCTACGAAAGCAAACTCCAACAGATTGAGGAGCAGATCGAGCGCGTGCGCCGCGAGATGCGAGAAATGGGCGAAGCCGAACGCGCACGGATCCTCGAAGAAGCCCGTGAACGCCGGGTTCGCATGGAACGCGAAGCTCGGCTCCTCATTGATCAGGAGATCAAGGCAGCTCGGGAGCGTCTGCACAACGAAGTGGTGGCCGCCGCCTTCAAAACCGCCCTCGCAGCCTTGGAAGCGCAAATCACCCCGGCTGACCACCAACGCCTTGGCCAAGCTTATTTAGGGCTTCTCACGACCGGGCCCCAGGTCTTCTCGAAAGGAGGCAACGCATGAGTCTTTCTGCCATTGCCGAACGTTACGCACAGGCCATCTTCGAGTTAGGGAACGAAAGCGGCGATTTGCCGAGAATCAGCCGTGATTTTCGCAGTTTCTCCGACGCTCATCTCGCGAGCGAAGACCTGCGCGCCGTCCTCAAAAATCCGCTCATTTCAATTGAGCAGCGCGAGGCAGTGCTTCGCGATCTAGCGAGCCGGCTTGGCCTAACGGACCTAGCACTCAACTCAGTTCGCGTCGTGGTGGCTCGCCATCGGCTGGATGCATTGAGCGAGATCGCTGCAAGGCTTGAGGAGCTTGTCGACAGGCAAGCTGGAGTCGTGCGCGCTTCTGTCACGAGCGCCGCGGCTCTCACACCAGATTTTCTTGCTCAACTCACCCGAACCCTCGAAACAGCGACCGGCAAGAAAGTCATTGTCGAACAATCAGTGGATGCAAGCCTGATCGCCGGGCTCGTGACGCGGATTGGCGACAACACGTTGGATGGCAGCCTGAAAGGCCGCCTCGCTGATCTTCAGCAAAAACTACTTCAGGCGTCCTAACTCACGCCTCTAACCACCTGGAATATTCACATGCAGCTCAGCGCCGACGAAATCTCATCGATCATCAAAAAACAAATCCAGAACTTTGACCAAGCCTCGCTGGTCACGGAGACAGGCACAGTTCTCACGAGCGGCGATGGTATCGCGCGCGTGCACGGCCTGAGCGCGGCCATGGCAGGAGAGCTGGTCGAGTTTGCAGGCGGGATTTACGGCCTGGTGCTGAATCTCGAGCAAGACAACGTCGGTGTCGCCGTGCTCGGCGAGTCACGCGAGATCCGCGAGGGTGATCCAGTTAAGCGAACTGGGCGCATTGCGGATATCCCTATCGGTGACGCAATTCTGGGACGCGTCGTGAACGCGCTCGGTCAGCCGATCGACGGCAAGGGACCCATTGAGACCAAAGAACGCCGCCGCATCGAGGTGAAAGCGCCCGGCATTATTGCGCGTCAGTCCGTCAAAGAGCCGATGCAAACGGGCATCAAAGCTATCGACGCCATGATCCCGATTGGGCGTGGACAACGCGAGCTCATCATTGGTGACCGTCAAACTGGCAAGACGGCCATCGCGATTGACACCATCCTCAATCAAAAAGGTAAGGGTGTTTATTGCGTCTACGTAGCCATCGGACAGAAAGCTTCCACGGTAGCGCAGCTGGTTGATAAGCTGCGTGCAGCCGGCGCGATGGAGTACACCACCATCGTCGTGGCCACCGCGACGGAAACGGCACCGTTGCAGTTCTTGGCGCCGTACACCGGCGTCACGATCGGTGAGCACTTCCGAGACAGTGGCCGCCACGCGTTGTGCATCTACGACGATCTCTCAAAGCAAGCCGTGGCGTACCGCCAATTGTCGTTGCTTCTGCGTCGCCCACCGGGTCGTGAAGCCTATCCAGGTGACGTGTTTTACATTCACTCGCGCCTGCTCGAGCGCGCCGCCAAAATGGCGGAGCGTTGGTTTGTCATTCCGAAGGGCACCAGCGTCAGAGCTGGCGATCCGGATTTCCTCGGCGCCGATGGCCAAGCTCACGTGGGCGGCGAAGGCAAAGAAGCTGCTGAAAAGGCCCTTAAAGCCCGGCCCGACGCTGAGAAGTTCGAAGTGGCGATGGATCCCCATTCGGGCGGTTCACTCACGGCACTCCCGATCGTTGAAACGCAGGCCGGTGACGTCTCAGCCTACATTCCCACCAACGTGATCTCGATCACGGATGGTCAGATCTTCTTGGAGAGCGACCTCTTCTACTCGGGCGTGCGGCCCGCCATCAACGTGGGCATTTCGGTCAGTCGCGTGGGCGGTAACGCACAGATCAAAGCCATGAACAAGATCTCAGGGACGCTGCGTTTGGATCTAGCGCAGTACCGCGAGAAGGCGGCGTTTGCCCAGTTCGCGAGTGACCTCGACGCTGCCACCCGCGCGCAGCTCGAGCGCGGCCAGCGCCTCACCGAATTGCTCAAGCAAGGCCAATATCAGCCGCTTGCTATCGAAAAGCAGGTGGTGCTGGTCTACGCCGGGACCCAGGGTTTCACGGACAAGCTGCCGATTGATTCGCTGAAAGCCTTCGAAGAGGAGTTGTATCTTTACCTTGAGGAGAAGCACGCGAGCGTGCTCCCCGGAATCGCGGAGAAGCGCGAGATCACGGAGTCCATCAAAAAAGAGCTCGACGCTGCCTTGAAGACCTTCACCGAAAACTTCGTCGCAAGCCGGAACAAGTAAGCGTGGCAAATCTCAAGGACATCCGCCGGCGCATCGCCAGCGTCAAATCGACGCAGAAAATCACGCGCGCCATGAAAATGGTCGCGGGTGCCCGCTTGAATCGAGCCCAGCTGCGCATTTCAGCCCTCCGGCCCTACGCCATCGCCACAGGTAATATTTTGGCAGAGGTGACGACCGACGAGGACGGTAGCGATCCCGAAAGCACAGAAGCGGCTCATCCGCTTCTCGCGCGCCGCCCGGAGAAGAGACTGTTGCTCGTCGTCATCACGAGCGACCGCGGCCTATGTGGCGGGTTCAACTCAAGCATCTTGCGCCAAGCCGAACGCCTCTGGCGCGAGGAGGAGGCCAAGGGCACCCGCGTACAGTTCGCAGTGGTCGGACGCAAAGGTCGAGAGTACCTCACTCGCCGGGGCGCGCCCATTTTGCACGCTTTCGACAAGATTTGGGACAAGCTGAGCCTTGAGCAAGCGCGGCTGATTGCACGCACGGTGCTTCCCCCTTTCCTGACCGGCGACGTCGATGCGGTGTACCTGGTGTACAACGAATTCAAGAGCGCGATGACCCAACGGGTTTCGACTGAGGCTTTGTTCCCGCTGCCACGCAAGGAAAAGGCCCCAAGTGCAACCGAGCACACAGACGGCGCAGCGCTCAATTTTCTGTTCGAGCCCGATAAGCATGCGCTCTTGGAGCGACTCGTTCCCATGTACGTGGAGGTTACCCTCTATCGGGCCCTGCTTGAGTCCATGGCCTCGGAGCTCGGCGCTCGCATGACGGCGATGGATTCAGCCACCAAGAACGCCACGGACATGATCGCGCGCCTCACGCTCAAGTACAATCGAGCTCGCCAAGCAGCCATCACGACCGAGCTCATGGAAATCATCGGCGGCTCCGAAGCCCTGAATTCCTGAGGCCTAAAACGGCCTCCAAACAGCGAAGATCCAGCAACGCTGCATCCGTCTCGCCCCCCGCGCCACCTCAGCGCCCACCCCACCCCAAAACTTCTGCCCCTGAAACTTGCGTGGCGCGAGCGCGGTCGGCACCATGGCCGCTTCATGCGTAAGCGTCCGCACGTACTCGGGATTGTTCTGGCTGGAGGAGAAGGCAAGCGGCTATGGCCGCTCACACGGGATCGCGCCAAGCCAGGCGTGCCTTTCGGTGCGAATTATCGCTTGATCGATTTTGCACTGAGCAACCTCGCCAACGCAGGTTTCCTACGAATCGCCGTGCTCACCCAATATAAGAGCCACAGCCTGGATCGGCACATCGCCCAGATGTGGCGCATGTCGCCGCTGTTTAACAACTACGTGATGACGGTGCCGGCTCAGATGCGGCACGGTAAGCGTTGGTTCGAAGGCTCGGCCGATGCTATCTTCCAAAATTTGAATCTGATTCACGACGAATCCCCGGACTACATCTGCGTGTTCTCAGCTGATCACATTTACCGCATGGACGCCTCGCAGTTGGTGGATGCGCACATTCAGTCCGGCGCTGGGGTTACCGTCGCCGGGATCCGCGTGCCGCGCGATGAGGCGTTTCGCTTTGGAGTGATTGAGCCGGGTGCCAACAACCGCATCGCGCGCTTTCGAGAAAAGCCTCAAGAAGCCGCCGGCCTCCTCGACAATCCGAACCAGGTTTTCGCCTCCATGGGCAACTACGTGTTTTCGACCAAGGTGCTTTTGGAGGCGCTTGAAGCGGACGCCAAAGATGAAAACAGCCCGCATGATATGGGCGGCAACATCATCACCTCGCTCGTGGAGCAAAATGACGCCGCGGTCTACGATTTTGCCGAGAACCGCGTGCCAGGCGCCACCGAACGCGACCGGGGCTATTGGCGCGATGTCGGCACGCTCGACAGCTATTACGACGCCCACATGGATCTGATCAGCGTGCATCCGGTCTTCAATCTGTACAACGCAGATTGGCCGATTCATTCGTCGCTCAACGCCGTGCCTCCCGCGAAATTTGTGTTCGATGATGAAGGGCGCCGGGGCTCTGCTATCGATTCCTTGGTGAGCGCCGGGGTCATTGTGTCAGGTGGCTCCGTCAAGCGCAGCGTGCTCTCGCCAGGTGTCTATGTGCATTCGCACTCGAGTGTGGAAGGGTCCGTCCTCTTGAGCGGCGTGGATGTGGGGAGGGGCGCGGTGATCAGGAATGCCATCATCGACAAGAACGTTCAGATCCCAGCAGGTGCCCAGATCGGCGTGGATGCGGCTCAAGATCGAGCGCGGGGTTTCACCATTTCCGACAATGGAGTGGTGGTGGTTGGTAAGGGTGAATTGATCGCGTCCTAGACGCGTGCGAGCAAAATTATGTGTGGAATCGTCGGCTATGTGGGGTCTTCAGAGTGCGCTTCGATTCTGCTCGATGGCCTAAGAAAGCTTGAGTATCGCGGTTACGATTCTGCGGGCCTTGCGGTGCACGATGGCTCGCAAATCCACATCGTGCGTGCGGTGGGCAAGCTCAACAATCTCGATCGCGCGCTCGTCAGCCATCCACTCAAAGGCCACACCGGGATCGGGCACACTCGCTGGGCCACCCATGGCAAGCCAAGCGAGCCCAACGCCCACCCGCATCAGGCCGGCAATGTGGCGGTGGTTCACAATGGCATCATTGAGAATCACTTGGAGCTCAAGCGCGTTTTGGAAGCCGACGGTGTTCACTTTCAGAGTGACACGGATACTGAGATTGTCGCGCATCTCATCGATCGCGCCCTTTCGCAAACTCCAGATTTGATGAACGCCGTGCGTGTCGCGCTCAAACAATTGCGCGGCGCGTATGCACTCGCCGTCGTTTCGAACCTTGAGCCCAATCGGATCATCGTGGCCAAGCATGCCTCGCCCCTGGTGATTGGCCTCGGCCAGGGCGAAACCCTGTGTGGCAGCGACATTCCCGCGCTCTTGAATCACACGCGCAAGATGCTGTTCCTCGAAGATGGCGAAATAGCGGAGCTAATGGCCGATGGCGCGCGCATCGAAACGCTCTCCGGCGAGCGCGTTGAGCGGGCTCCGAAAACCGTTGATTGGAGCCCCGTACAGGCCGAAAAAGGCGGCTACAAGCACTTCATGCTCAAGGAAATATTTGAGCAACCGCGCTCCGTGGAAGATACCTTGCGCGGCAGGATTGACCTCGCCCGGGGTGATCTCGTGGCCGAAGAATTGGGCCTGACAGACGCGATCGCTACCGGTATCGAACGTGTGTATTTCGTGGCCTGCGGCACCAGCTTTCACGCGGCGCTCGTCGGGCGCTACTGGGTAGAGCAGTTGGCGCGTGTGCCGGCCTGTGCCGAGTTAGCGAGCGAGGTGCGCTACCGGGAGCCGATTTTTACCTCTAAAGATCTGGTGGTGGCTGTCAGCCAATCCGGAGAAACGGCTGACACACTGGCGGCCCTCCACGCGGCAAAAGAAGCCGGCGCACGAATTCTGGGCGTCGTGAATGTGGTGGATAGCGCCATCGCCCGAGCTGCGGATGGAGCGTTGTACACGCACGCTGGGCCTGAGATTGGCGTCGCTTCTACTAAGTGCTTCACCACGCAATTAGCCGCGCTCCTGATGCTCTCGATTTTTCTTGGCCGTCGGCGGGGCAGCCTGAGCCAAGAGCGCGCGCAAAGCTTGCTTCAGGATCTTGTGCAAGTGCCGAACGAAATGCGCCGTGCCTTGGAGAAGAAGGACCAAGCGATGGCCGTGGCGCGGGCGTGGCAACACACCGAACACATGCTTTTTTTGGGGCGCGGGCTGGGCTTCCCGATTGCCCTTGAAGGTGCACTGAAGCTGAAAGAGATCAGCTATGCGCATGCCGAAGGCTATGCGGCAGGTGAGATGAAACATGGCCCGATCGCTTTGATCGATTCCAACATGCCGGTGGTCGTCGTGATGCCCCAGGACAGACACTACGAAAAGACGCTTTCCAGCCTCCAGGAGGTGAAGGCGCGCGACGCCCAGGTGATCGCCGTGGTGACCGAGGGCGATGAAAACGCCGCCAAGCTTGCGGAGCATTTGTTGGAAATCCCGCGTGCTTCTGAAACCGTGCTCCCCCTGCTCACGGTGCTCCCTTTACAGCTGGTAGCATATTATTTTGCTGACCTTAAAGGCACAGATGTCGACCAACCGAGAAATCTCGCGAAGACGGTCACCGTCGAGTAACGGGCATTGACGAAACGCGAGCGCTCACGTTTGGTGGCACCCATGAAACTTCGTGTAACAGGCCTTGTTCTGTTGGCAGTCGGTATCAGCGGTTGCGGTGGCTCTGGAGCCATGCCCGCCGCGAAGGACGCGGAAAGCAGTGGCGAGCCCGCGCCGAGTCCAAAACAGGCCGATGCCTCCGACGACTCTGTCAAAGGTTCAGACGCCGCAACCCATGAAAAGATACCCACCACGTGCGCGAAAGGCAGCGATCCCTGCACGCCGCCCAACGCTTTCGTGAACAAGCTCTGCGCGGGTAGCTTTCCGGGCGTGGCGCTCTATCTGTTCACAAAAAATACTCCCTACACTCGCCAGTATCTCACCCGCAAGACTGAAGCCTGGAATGCTTCAGGCGGCGTCTCGGATGGCGGCTTCGTTGAATTTGATGAAGAGGTGCTGGTGCTCCGCTCAAGAAAAGCGGATCTCGGTGGCATGCAGGTCAGCGGCGCTGGTGGCGGTTACGATGCCCTACGCTGGAGCGGAACCTGCGTAACGCTGGATGCGAACGAGCTCACCAAGAACACCCCTCCTGCCGCCAAGAACGCCAAGGTAGAATTCCGCTTTCTAGACGAATCGATCAAGGACGCTCTGCGCCAAGACGACGCCGTGAATAAGGCCTATTTGGCGCGGCGCAAAGAATGCAAAGGGGCTACGAGCGGAGAGGTGAGCTTGAGTTGCGTGAAAGCCGATGAAGGCCTGAGCCACGCCATCGTCAGTTACGTGCGCGAAGGCGGCGCCGTCCCAATGCCGGAAAAGCTCCCCTAAGCTTTTTCCTTGAACCAAACATCGCCAAGCTCGAACTTGGCCAGGTTCACAAAACGGGCATCGCACGCACCGCTCACCGAGAGTTCACCCACGACTCCAAAGGGCAGCGTGCGCGCCACTTCCTGCGCTGACAAGAGCGACAGCTTCGGTGGATGGGCCGCAAGCTTCAGATCTTGGGCCGCTAACAGAGCCAACCCGGTGGCTTCCGGAGCGGCACTGAGGCGCCGAACAAAGTCTAGAATCATGACGGCTTCCCCCGCCTTCGCTGCACGTGCCAACTCCGCGCGCGGGACTCGCTGAACCATCCATTCATGCCCAGGCTGGCTCAACATCGAAGCGAGAACCTGTGCGGCCTCCACAAAATGCGGACACGCCTGATCGACCAACAGCGGCGTACTGGGTCCGCCCCAACGCTCGCGAGAGCCACGTGCCGGAAGCCCGTTCAACCCTAAATGACCCAGCTTTGAGAGGTCCAGCGCGTCGAGCAGGCTCTGAACAACCCCCGCGGCACCCCAGCGACCCAGTCCGCGTTCGGCGCGCAGGATGAGCCAGCCGAGCGAACCACCGGCTAACGGCAACGCCTTCGGCCGAGGCCGGTACAAGCCTGCACCAAACCAACCGACAGCTGACTCGCCAGCCTCGAACTGGGCCAACGCGTCGCGCAAAGACTCCGCTCGCTCAACCACCACGCTGTCAAGAAAGGCAGGACCTCGCGCAGCGGAGGCGTTGCGAGAAAGGAGCAGTTTGCCGTTGCCTATTTCTCCGGTGAACGCGCCCAGCCCACGCTGGCGAACAGTGCTGAACTCAGAGCCCCTCATCGCACATGCTGAACTCGACAAAATCCGCGCGACCTCGTTAGGGCGCCGGCATCGCACGCGAAAGACACGCGGATCGGCTGCGTCAATGCTCAGCGCATCCCACTCAGCAAACAAGCCGATCGCCATGCCACTCCAGGCTCTCTCCAGACAACGAACCGCCTGGGTTGCAAGAAACGGCACGCCATCGGCGGTTCGGAGATCGGCTCGCAATCGAATGCGCGCACTTCCTGCCTCCAGAGTCGGCAGCGCCTCCGTGAGCACAGGGAACAGCGTAGCTCCCTGCTGAGCGAAGAGCGTTTCGGTCACAAACGGCGAGAAAAGCGCCGAAAGCGGGTCATCGGACGCAGACGGATCCAGCCTCTCAATCGCCCAAGGCACCCGAAGCCGAAGCGTACCGCCATAGGGCTTTCGGTTGAGCGCATGGCTCGGTGACTCTCGGCTCAACACCGACCCAAACGCGAGCGCTGCCAAGCTGCGCCGAGATACAACGTTCACTTGACCACCCAAAGCTTCGAGCGAGACGCCACAAGAATCGGGTTATGCCCTTCGCCCATCCAGGGACACACAGCTAGCGCGACGACGCCATCAGTAATTGGCAGGCGCGCTTTTGGCACGCTCAGGTTATCGAGTCCGCGCACTTCAAGTGCGTCCGCTTCGGGTTCGAACGTGGGGCGCGAGCTTAGAATTTCTGGCAGCCCGTCGCCGTCGAGATCGGCAAGCGCCAGGCTCGCGCCGACGTCTGGCACATTCCGCACTGGCTGCCCCATCTGAAACAGACTGGCCTGTGCGCGGAGCAGCTCACGCAACGCGCCGTACACCACCCGAACTCCCTCCGCCGTCACAAGTTCCACACCCGCGGCTGCGTCGAACACGCCAACCGGTTGAAAGCTCGGCGCTCCCGGCTCTGAGCCGCATGCTGCCTGGCCCGCTAGACCCACCCCCGAGCGCCCGAGGCAACCTATCCCGGGCCAGGGCAAAACATCCGGAAAACGGCCGAGAACAACGCCCGCAGCTGAAATGCGAAGCGTGAAACGCCGGTCGCTGGAGCCGACATCCAAGGCGCCATCTTTGCGGAACGCCACGGAGACCAGCGGTTCACGCAAAGGAACGGGAGCTACCTCCGAGTAACTTTTCCACAGCAAGCGCTGCTCTTGAGTGAGCTTCCC
>JBBSBI010000133.1:0-15685 GCA_038251425.1 Polyangiales bacterium | reverse complement strand
TGCGCCAAGCTGACCACGTCCGTTTGGCGAACCAGCTCTCCGAAACCTAGAATGGCGTTGAGCGGGCTTTTCAGGTCATGGCTCACGCTCGCAAAGAACAGCCCTCGCATTTTTGCCGCTCGCTCTCGGGCGTCGATGGCTCGCTGCTGAGCGCCCGAGAACTGTCGGAAGCGAGCCGCCAGCTGCTCAATGCCCGCGCCCAACTCTGAAATGGCTGAAAAAGTGGCCTGAGAGTGCGTTTCGGGGAAGCTGCTCGGTTGGGTTTCCGTTCCGAGTAGCCGGACGCGGCGGGCAGCGTTCACGAGATCTCGGCGCAAGACGCGGCCGAGGAGGAGCCCCGCGAACCCGGCCACCAGCACTGCGCACAACGAAAGCAGCAATGTATTTTCGCTGAGCGTCGGAACCGACGAACTCTTGAACGCCACTTGCGCGCCTCCACGATCGAGCGCCGTCGTCAGGGTGACAATGCCATTGTTTCCGCGCCGGATCCCGTACTCGGTCTTACCATCGAGCATCTGGGCGGCGAAGCCGAGACTCGCAGCAATACCCAGTGCCGGGGCCAGGCCGGCGGCTGGCACGACCCCCGGGCTATCCTCCAGCACCGATCGCGCAAAGGCACGCGCGGTTTCTTCGCGTGCGAGTTCGTCGGTTCGTCTCAGGTGGGCGTTGACGATCAGCGCGGCCCCCATCGCGAGCACTCCGACGGGCGTGAGCACGGCGGTCAGCAGGCGGAGCGTCACATGTTGCCGAAGCCGGCCCTGTTGTTCGGCGAGGTCAGCCAACTCGCGCATGGCTTCAGGCGGGGCGAGCGCAAGTGCGCGCAGGACGTTCACACGGATCACCAAGAATAACGGCAAAGAAACCGTGGAAATCATGATCACGCCGAGTAGCGAAAGCGTGATGCCGGTCGTGAGGTCCAACACTTCCGGACGCCACAACGTCACGCTGATAGACGCGCCCAAGGTGGATGGCAGCACCCAGATCCACAGCACGCGTGCGGGCTCGTCACTCAATTGCCCGAGATCGTCGGCGTCGATGGATGAGGATTGGAGTGTCAAGGCGCGCAGCGCAAACCGATACCTACGGAGGCGTAGGAAATTCCAGCCTATCGCAAACAGGCCTCCGGCGATGAGTCCCAAAGACAACGCGACCGGTCCGTACACGGCGGGCGCGCCCTGCAGCAACACCAAGTGTGAGGACAGTAACGCCAAAAGGACACCCACCGTGAGCGACGCCAGCAGTTGCCACGCGAGAATTCTTCGGATCAGGCGGGCCGCGTCAGAAATCATCCGGCACCCGACAGGTGGAGGCGCGAACTTGCGGTCAACAGCGGGGGGATTTCTGCGGGCATATCTTGGGGCTCTGGTGGTTGGCGCGGCAACAGGACGGCAAAGCTTGAGCCCACCCCCAGTTCGCTCTGCACACCGATCGAGCCGCCATGCATTTGTACGAGCCGTCGTGTGATCGCCAGACCGAGCCCTGTGCCGACGCGCTGTGCGCTCAACTCTCCAGATTGACGGTACTCCTCGAAGATCGAGGCCTGTTCGGATTTCGGAATGCCGGGGCCCGTGTCGCTGACGAGGATGCCTACGTAGTCGCTCTGGGGGTCGATGCTGACGACGACTTTGCCACCGCTCGTGAACTTAACTGCGTTGCCGACGATGTTGGTGAGGATCTGGCGCACTCGGCGGGCATCTACTTTCGCGAGTGCGGCGTCCCCGAGCAGTAATAGTTCAAGACCCTTCTTCGCCGCGGTGGGCTGCAACTCCCGCACCACGTCGCCAGCGATGACGTAGACGTCGGCTTCTTGTCGGTTCAGCCGGAGTTCTCCCGATTCTAGGGCAGAGAGATCGAGAATGTCGTCGATAAGCGCCGCCAGGTGCTCCCCGCTACTTCGGACCTGTGTGAGGTTTTCCTGCGCGTCTGGGCTGAGTGGGCCGTCCACTTCGCTCAGCAAAATATCGGTGAAACCTAGAATCGCGTTGAGCGGTGTCCTCAGCTCGTGGCTAAGAGCCGCAACGAAGGCACTGCGATCCTTATCGTAGGCGAGCGCGCCGTCGAGATCCTGGCCGTAGGCTCGTTCCGCTGCTTCAAAGCGGTCGACGACCACATTGAATGCATTGGTGAGCAGGCCGACCTCATCGATCGCGCGTACGGGTATCACTTTTCCTGAGGGTGCTGCGCCTTCGCGAGCCATCTCCGCGATTCGCCGGCGCATGTAGGTCACGTCCGCACGAACGTCGCGGGCGAGTGCAAAGCCGACGAGCGCTGAGACTCCGATCAGAATCGTCGTCAGGGTCGCCAGCGAAGTGATCAGCGAACGGGTAGTGACCGGGGCTTCCGGCGCCGACACAAATGAGATGAGCGAAAGATGTGCGAGCGGCGCGGGGAGGGGGTGAGCGTAGTAGCGCGTGCGGCCAAGCAGAGTGACGGCTTCGCCAGCTCCGGCTATCAGCAGCCCTTCGATCTCACTTTGGCGTGGTGGTGCCAGGGTGGCATCCACGATGATGGAGCCGTCCTGGCGAACCAACAGCATCTCGGTGCCAGATCGCCGCGTGGCTCTCTCCAAGACAACCCGACGAGCCTCTTCGGGGGTGGCTCGCAACCGTTCTGCGAGCGTCTCTACCAGGAGCTGAGCACGCAACGCCGAAGCATCGTCGCTCTCGGATACCAGATCGCGAACACCAAATGCGCCGATCGCGAGCGCGGTGGAAAGACCCAAGAGCACCACAATCGCGGGTGCAATGACGACAAAAGAGAGCCGGCCGGAGAGGAGCCTAGCCATCCTGCGCCAATTTGCCGAACACGGCGTGGTCGAGCCAGCGCGAACTCACGTACTCAGCTTGGCGCGCAATGCCCTCGAAGCGAAATCCCAAGCGCGAGATAACGCGCAAGCTTGGGTAGTTGTCGGTGGCCGCCGCACAGCGGATGCGGTGAACGCCGAGCCGCAAGAACGCGAAGTCCACACAAGCAGTTGCCGCTTCTGTCATGATACCGTGGCCTGTTGCCGTGCGCTTTAGCCAATAGCCTAGCTCACATGAGCGATGCAGATGCACACAGGCATCCAGTCCGACGACGCCGAGAAAACTCGAAGTTGCTCGATCCCGGATCGAAAAACGAACTGCGCGTCCGAGATCCCAATCGTGAGCACAGGCTTCCGCAAAGCGGTCGGCGGCTTCGGGCGTATTGTTGAAAGGGACCCAGGGCAACCACCTCTCCAGGTTGAAGCGTGTGCTCTCGATGGCTTCCCAGAGCTCTGCCGCGTCATCGCGGTCAATCGGGGAAAGCCTGAGGCGCTCCGTGGTGAGCGGCTTCCGCTTGAGGGAGATGCGCGACGGGATGGACAAACCGACCGGAAGCGGTGCTGGCTCCGCGGCTTCAAAAGCCGTCCGGAATTCGCTCGCTTCGGGCTTTACTGACATTCTGTCCTCAAAACAAAGGCTTCCAGGTGTCCAGCTTCGAAATCGCGCCAGGCAACGTACCACACGCCCGGACGCTCTCCAGCCACCACCGAAGGATGGGGCTGAAAGCCGGTGACACGCGTGAGGATGCTGGCGGGGCCGACACCTTCTTTGTTCAAACTCGCCAGCTTAAGCCGAGCTTCTTCAAACCACACCACCACGCTGCCCAAAGAACTGTGGGCAATCACTGGGCGGGAACCGGAAGCGGCGAGTGAGCGCCGCCAGCCGAGCGCGCCGTTGGCGGTGAGGTAAGCGAGGCTCGCATTGTCGGTACCCGTATCCCAAGCCACGAAGCAGTCTCCTGCGCCGGAGCAATCGAGCTGCGGCTGCACGTTTTTCGCTTCAGAATCGCTCACGGGCAAGAGCTGACCCACGTGGAGATCGGTGGGCTTATCCTCGGGCCCTGCCCACGCCGTTTCAGCGGCGACGCCTGCCCGCATGTGGCTATCTCCGCGCTCAATCAAGAGCTCTTTGATCTGGGACCGCATGGGGGTTAGCTCCTGAGCAAAAGCGATGCGCAGTTGTGTGCTGCTCACCGCCAGCGAGGGCTTGCTGATGCCGCGGGTAACTCCAGGCCGAAACCGGGGTGCGAGCGTGAGGACGCGAACGGCAGGCCCCGTTGGTACGAGAGCTGCGGTGGTCTGTCGAACCAAGAGCGACGCGCTGCCATCGGTGTTGCTCTCTTCCCACACGAACCACACATCTCCTTCCGGAGCGATGGCCACACCTGGGGAAAACGGGGTGCGTTTCGGCGTGGAAAGCCGCGTGGGCGCCGCCAATGCGTGGCTCGCCGGGCTAAAGGCGCGAACCAGCAGGCCCGCGTCGCCACTGGTATCTGAGTACATCGTTGCGATGCTCGCGCCTAAATTAATGAGAGTTGGGTCGCCCACCGCCACAGATTCCGGGCTAAGGGCGTGAGCTTGAGAGACGCGGCGCAGAGCATCATCTAGAAAAACCGCCGAAATTTGGCGCTTATCCGCTGCGAGATGATTGTCAGCCCAGCCGAGGAGGGGGCCTTGGGCGGTGAGCACGACGCTGGGGCGTGATGCTGGCTTCAGCACGTCAAAGGGGCGCGGGCGGCCAAGCGCCGTCACACGACAACGGTTGCTGGCATTTTGCCTTTGTTCCACGATAATTTCGCAACGCTGAAGGAGCGAACGCGCAACCGGCGCTTGCCCAAGCGCGACGCCCTCTTCGAACTGTTTGAGAGCCCTATTGGGATCGCCGTCCAGCAAGCTCAGTTGGGCAGCATTCACCTTCAGCGCGTAAGGTTCGCGTTCCAGAGGCTCGGCGCGATTGCCGGCTTCCTTCGCTGGACCTTGGTGAAGCACGAGCCACGCCACGTAGCCGGCTAACGCCACTCCCAGCGTTCCCAAGGCCAGACGCATTGCCCAGGAACCTCGTCGCGGCGCAGGTGTGAAGGGAAGCGGGAGAGCCAGAGGTGCTGCGGCATTGGGTGAGATCGCGGAGGCAAGCTTGAGCGAGGGAGCACTCGGAATAGGTGCCACCGGGGGAGCTAGATCAGTATCGCTCACGAGTTCCGCAGGGGCTCCGCCTGGCGCGAGCGCGGCGCGGAGGCTCTCAGCAAGCTCGCGAGGGGTTTGAAAGCGTTCCTCAGGCAACCGGCTGAGCGCACGCGCAAACCAATCGTCGAAACCTGGAGGGAGATCTGCAAACAGCATCGAAGGTTTCGGCAGCGGAGCTGCGGCGATCTGGGCCAAAATCATGGCCACACCCTGCTCAACGTTCCACACCGTCTTCCCCGTCAAGCACTCATAGACAATGCAGCCTAGGGCCCAGAGATCCGCCCGATGGTCGACTCCTCCGTGCCCTTTGGCTTGTTCGGGGCTCATATAGGCCGGAGTGCCAAACAGCGCGCCTTCACGGGTTAATCTTACGTTTTCTCCATCCGCGTTCGTTTCGTAAAATTTCGCGAGGCCAAAATCTACCAGCTTGGACAGCAGACGCCCGTCCTCATCCTGGGTGAGAAAAATGTTTTCGGGCTTCAAATCTCGGTGAATCACTCCCACCTGGTGCGCCTTGGTGAGTCCGCGGGCAGTTTGTTCGATCACGTCCAGCGTTGTTGCGGCATCCAGCCTTCGAAGGCGAGTTAGGCGTTCGTAAAGGCTCTCACCCTCCAGGAGCTCCATCACCAAGAAGGGGCGCTCCTCGTACATCCCCGAATCGTAGACCTCACAGATATGGGGGCTTCGAATCGCTGCTGCGGCGCGCGCCTCACGCAGAAAGCGTTCTCGCACCACCCGGGAAGCCACTAAATCTTGCGATAGCAGCTTAACTGCAACGCGTTTGCCAATGTCGACATGAACCGCCTCGTAAACGACAGCCATTCCCCCTCGACCAACCTCGCGCGTGATCCGAAATTTTCCTTCTAAGACGGTTCCGACAGGAAGCTCGGACTGATGGGTGGCCGTCATGGAGGGGGGACCTGAGCTTAGCTTGCTACTAAAAGCCGGTTCAATTTGTCCGGGAGAATGTCCGGAGCGCCCTCGGAAATGAGGTGAAGCGGCGCTGATGAAAGCGTGTGCCAGTAGAGCACGCGCAGCGGGCGGCCTTCCGGCCTGGCGACCTCCGGGCACGGAGATGGACGTCGCATCCCGTGCAAACCGGGATGGTTGAGCAGACGAAGCGCCACAGCAAACGCCTTCGCCGTGTAGGTGAGGTCCAGCTGCAAACCTTCTCCAAGTGCAACGTCGAAGGCCCTTTCGCCAGCAACCGTCGCCCGCCCGTAGCCGTCGCCCAAAAAGCGATCCTCGATCACCAGACGGCGACTGAGCTCGCTCAGCCCCACCTTATTTTCGCGTTCCAGCGATTGGTGGGCGAGGCCGAGCAGCCAAGGACGCGTTACGGGTCCCAGTTGGACGATGGTCACCCCGAGCACCAGGCTCGAAAGCCCGGCGCTTGCGACTCCAGCCACTAGGCCTGCGGTCGTCCCACCGGATCCCAGGGCGACGACAATGACGTCAGGCGGAGGCAGCTCACCGGCGTCCACTTGAGCCTTGAGCTCGTGCGCAGCCGCGACATAACCGCGAGTTCCACGCACATTCGTGCTCCCGAGCGGAACCAAGTAGTCTCCGCGTTGGAGGATCTTGGCGGCGGTAAGCGGCAGCTGCCAGCCGTGCTCAACAGTGTGTATCTCAAGGCCTTGAGCGACGGTGGCTCTGAGCATGTGGTAGGCCAAGGGCGACCAAGGCCGAGGACACAAGACGCACGCCGCCTTCATGCCAAGCTTTTTCGCGAACAGGCCGGTCGCCACTGCTTGATGGCTACCCGCGGCACCGAGCGTCACCAGGCGCTGAGCCCCTTTGGAGCGAGCTTTCTCAAGGATGCCCTCCAACTTTCTCACTTTATTTCCGCCAAACACCGGGTGAGTGGCGCCGTCGTCCTTGAGGAAAAGTTGGGCTTCGGGCGTCCAGAGCGCGGTCAGGGCACGCACCGGGGTGGGATACACGCCCAGTTTCAAGGGCTGCACTTTCCGCTGGAGATGAAGTGAGTCGGAAACATTTTGGAAACCATTGGGCCGCTACTCGGTAAGCAGGCTCTGAGTGCAACCGGGGCAATTGCCCCCTACCAGGTCGAAGAGAGGCAGCAGATGAAGAAAATTGAGGCCATCATCAAGCCGTTTAAGTTGGACGAGGTCAAGGACGCCCTATCCGAAGTGGGCGTTCAGGGCATGACAGTCACCGAAGTGAAAGGCTTCGGGCGCACAGGAGGCAAGAAAGAAGTCTACCGCGGCTCCGCTTACGTGGTCGATTTCGTGCCCAAAGTGAAGCTCGAAATCGTGGTCCCCGACGACCTCGCACACCAGGTGGTGGATGCGATAGAGAAAGCCGCGAAGACCGGCCGAATCGGGGATGGCAAGATCTTCCTTTCCAGCATCGATGATGCCGTTCGTATTCGTACGGGCGAGCGAGCCGAAGAAGCCATCTAGCTTTCGGCAGCGTCGGGCTCAGAAGCCCAGGGGGTGAGGCCGCGCGTCGCCAAGGCAGAAATCGCCGGTTGCTCAGACACAAGCCATTGGGATATCTGCCGTGGACGTGACGGATACGGCCTCCTCCCCTGTGAACCTTGCCGCAGAGCCGGCAAGGCAACCCAAGAGTCGCCTGATCTGGCTTCGCGCGTTGGCGATCTCCGCGGTGGTGGGGTTCGGATTCTGGTGGTTGCTGCGCAAGGGAGCGCTGCCCATTGTGCCGCCAGCCTCGGCTTTTTCGGAGGTTCGTTGGCCATGGGTCTGGCTTTACGTGGGCATGTGGGTGGTCCTGCACACGTTCCGTTGCTGTCGCTGGTATTTCCTGGTGCGCCCCGTCTGTGAAGTGTCGTTCCTCCGCCCGCTTTTGATCTCGCTGGCTGGGTATGGCGCGCAGGTGATTCTTCCGTTCCGAATGGGCGAAGCCGTGCGCCCAACCATGATCGCTCGTCGCGGAAATCTCACGTGGCTAGCTGCTGCCGGAACCGTCGGTGCCGAGCGTGTCGTGGATGGCGCCTTCCTGAGCTTAGGCCTCGGGGCAGCGCTCCTGAGCGTGCGAACGCTCGACCCATTACCGACGCGCCTGGGACAATTGCCGTTGCCTTCCAATTTAGTTCGAGCGGCCGCCATGGCAGCTGTGGTCGTCTTCCTCAGCCTCTGCATCGCGATGTGGGTTTTCTACGCGCGGAGGATTTGGGCAGAGGCGATTGTGCGCCGCACCATCGGTCGTGTCTCAGAACGCGCGGGCGATGCGATCATCAAGTTCCTCTCGCGGGTCTCAGAAGGTCTCGCGTTTCTTTCTGTCCTTCGCTATTCACTGTGGTTCCTGGCGCTCACCGCCATTTACTGGGCGCTCTGCGTTGCCAGCATGCAATTCTTGTTTCGCGCGGTGGGCTTAGTGGACGCCACGTTTCTCCAAACCATGATCGTGCTCGGGGTCATGGGGCTCGGCCTAGCCATCCCCAATGCGCCTGGTTTTTTTGGGTCCTTCCAGATCTCCTGTTACGCGGCGCTGGTCATGTTTTTCCCAGCTCCGATCGTTCTCAAGGAGGGCGCGGCGTACGTCTTTCTGCTTTACGTGATCCAGTTGTCCGTCACACTGGTGCTAGGCCTGGTTGCGTTCTTGGCTGAAGAATTCCTCGCGAGAGCCTCGCTCAGCCGGGCGTAGGCGCTTTCAGTTCGCATGGATCTAAGAGAATCCCCAAAACGCGCGTTTCGTCGTCACCCGTGGGAGGTTGCTCGGTTTGAGTTCTTTCGCCGAGTTTTAGTTGAAGCCAAGCTCGATCAACGGCCGCTCCGCGTTCTTGATGTGGGTTCGGGCGATGGGTGGTTCGCTAGCCAGTTGCTGGGTGTCTTTAACAGTGGGAGTACCTGCGTGTGTTGGGACATTGGATACCAAGCTTCTGCGCTGCCTCTGGCTTTGTCTGCGCCTGGATTGAGCGGAGTGAATGAACGCCCGAACGAACGATTTGATTTGATCTTGCTCTTGGATGTGGCCGAACACGTGGCGGAGGATGAGGCGTTTTTAGCAGAAATTCTCAGACACTGTGCTCAGCCTGGCAGCACCGTGCTGTTCAGTGTCCCTGCGTGGCCAGTCTTAACATCCGCGCACGACGCGCGACTCAAGCATTTCCGCCGCTACAATCCGACCCAAGCGCGGGGTTTATTGCTGAAATGCGGGCTTAAAGTTCGAATGTCCGGCGGCGTGTTTCATAGCCTCCTCGTGCCGCGTGCACTCAGTGCTCTCTGCCAAAAGCTGATGGGAACTCGGAGTAATCACGAAGAGGAGAGCTTGGAGTGGCGACACGGGCCACTGATTGCGGCTTGTGTGGAGACCGTGTTGGAGCTCGATGGCGCGCTGTCGCGGGAGCTGGCGCGGCGAAGTCTGAAATTCCCAGGCTTGAGTTGGTGGGCACTATGCCAAACGTAGGTCTCGTCATCCCTTGCTACAACGAAGCCAATCGGTTCGAATCTGAAGTGGTTTCACGGCTCTTGCAGGAGCCACGCGTGAAGCTCTTTTTGGTTGATGATGGCTCCACGGATAAAACGCTGGAACGCCTTGACGCATTTGCGCTGACACACTCCGATCGGGTGGAAGTTCTTCGGATTCGCGAAAATGGTGGCAAGGCCGAAGCTGTGCGTTTAGGTTTGAACGTAGCGCTTGCGGCGGGCTCAGGAATTGTTGGATATCTCGACGCCGACATGGCGACGCCCCCCGAAGAGGTTCTCAGGCTTTTGAAGGGGCTCGAAGGTTCGTCGGTGCAGCTTGTCCTGGGCTCGCGTGTGCGGATGCTGGGTGCTGCGATGATGCGTGATCCTTTACGCCATTACCTGGGCCGCGTATTTGCCACCGTGGCATCCTTGTCACTCGGGTTGGCTGTCTATGATACCCAGTGTGGAGCGAAAGTGGCCAAAGATCATCCCAGTTTGCGGCGTGCACTGGCGGTGCCGTTCACCTCACGCTGGGCGTTCGATGTCGAATTGATCGGCCGCTTGTTGTCAGATCCCTTGGAGCCTTATCGCTCCGACACATTCTTGGAGATGCCGCTCAGGGCTTGGCGTGACAAGCCTGGCTCAAAGGTCTCGCCGCTCGCGATGAGTCGCGCGTTATTCGACCTGCTCATCCTTGGGGTCAAGCGTCGGTTGAGCGGGCCATGAAACAGGACGCATCCGATGATCGCCTTCAGAACGGGCTTGTTGGGCTCGGATTGCTGGCCGCCTGTTGGATCATCCTGCGCTCGGTGCATCGGTACTACCCGATTCAGCACTGGCTGCTCTTCCATTACGTGGGCTATTGGGTGCTCGCCCTCTATTTCATTCTAGGGTGTGCCGTCGCAGGTTTTGGTCTCTTACGGGTCACGCTGGGCAGGGTGTTGCCAATTCGTGAAATGGTGGCGTTGAGCGCGCCACTCGGAGTGCTCATCTATTTCTTGTGGGCGTTTTTGGTGGGTTGGGCCGGCCTCTATGGCACCTGGTTTTTCCTGCTGACACCGCTCATCCTGCTGGGCGTCGGTTTTCTCCCGGCGCGTCGCTACGCGTTGCGTTTGCTGCGACACGTGAGAGCGGCTCAGCCGCGAGCGTTAGAGCGGCCACGAGCTTTTTGGGTGCTCCCGGTTCTCGCCTGCGCCTTCATCGGAGTGTTTTGGGTCTATTTCTCGATCCTTTCCCCGAACAACGCGGGGTACGATGCGCGCTGGTACCATCTACCGCTTGCGGAGCAGTATGCCGCGAAGGGCGGCATCTTTCGATTCGGCGAAGGCTGGGTGATGGGCACCTATCCTCAGCTCACAAGCCTGGTTTATCTTTGGGCGTTCGAGTTGCCCGGGTCGGTATTTGATCGAGTTGAGCTGTGCGCGCATCTGGAGTTTGCGTTTCTGGTTTGGCGGGTTGTGGCAATCCCCGTTTTGGTCCGAAGGCTGCTGCCTAAGAGTTGGCGCCCTCGGCCGAGGGCACTTCTGTCGTGGCTGGCGGTCTTTCTGTTTCCCGGAACGCTGCTTTACGACTCGTCACTTCATTTGGGTGCGGACCACATGGCCGCACTGTTTGCGATTCCGATCTACCTCACGTTGCTTCGCGCTTGGTCGCGTGTGGGCCTGCGTGAATCCCTGATATTTGGCATGCTCCTGTCTGCGGCGATGCTGACGAAGTACACGGCTGCATTCATCGTGTTGCCTGCTGCGCTGGCGCTTTTCTGTCGAGCTGGTTGGCTGGTGGTTCGAGACCAACAGCAGCGGCGTCGTGTATTGCTCGTGGCGGTGGCGCTCTCACTCCTTTGCGTTGCGCTAACGAGCCCCCATTGGCTCAAGAATTGGGTGTGGTACGGAGATCCTCTCTACCCCCAGCTGCACGCGACACTGGCCGCGACGCCGTGGGTGCCTGAGGCAAGTATTCCTTACCACTCGGATGTCGCCGTGCCTTGGCATGCAGCGCGAAGCTGGGCCGGGGTGGTTGATACGCTCAAGGTTACGGCGACGTTTGCTTTCAAGCACCATGATTGGCCAGATCTGCATGGGGCCCTCCCAGTGTTCGGTTTTCTGTTCACCGTGATGGTCCTCATTTTGCCGTTTCTGCCTAAAAATTGGGCGTTGGCGGGGATATTTGGGCTCGGTCATCTTGGAATCATCCTGTGGTGCAATATCTCCTGGCAAGATCGATACCTGCAAGTGTTAGCGCCCTGGATGGCGGCCGCCGTAGCAACTACGGTGGTGATCATTTGGCGCCTGAGTAGGCCGGTCCGAGTGGCTATGGTCTGCTTGCTCTTGGTGCAGGTTGCCTGGGGCAGCGATATCTACTTCTTCAACACGCACCGGACCGTGGGGTCACCGTTTCTGGCCACAATTGATCTTATTAATTCGGGTCGGCTTGGGCAGTACCGGGAACGGTATCAGGTATTCCGAGAACTCGGAGATATTGCTGATGTGTTGCCACCGGATGCAGTCCCTCTCGTTCATGAGTCCCAGCAAACCTTCGGCATCCGAAATCGACGCGTCGTTGACCGCCCTGGCACTCAGGGCCTGCTTTACTACAGCCGTTACCGCACGCCCGCAGAGCTCCACGCGGAGTTCCAACGCTTGGGGATCACGCATGTGGTTTGGGTTGAACCAGCTGGCCTCGATAACCTTGCGTCGGATCTCATTTTCTACGATTTCGTGACGCGTTTCGTTACGGATCAACGCGTGATCAATGGCTTCAATGTTGGCAAATTGCCGAAGATCCTGCCGCCTGCCGCGCCGTTTGGTAAGAAAGTGGCGTATTTCGGCTGCAAGGGAAGTTACGCGTTGGGTCTGTATCCCACCGAAAGTTTGATGGCAACGAGGCTCGATCCGGCGCCCGTTTATCCCAGGCCAGACCTTCCCTTCGAAGGAAATACGCGCACCGGGGACATCACGGCGCGCGCAGACTATGCGATTTGGGATGGCAGCTGCGTACCCGCGGCCGCGTCAGCCTTGGCTAGTTTCGAGGCATTTGCCCAGCGCGACAAACTGACACTCATGCGTCGGCGCTAAACTCCTCGGAGTGGATCCAACGCGATAACCGGCATCCCGTCGGCTTTCTCGGGCTAGCCTGAGGTGCCGCTAGCGAGCCAATTTCCTGCGCGCTATACGCCTCTGCCTATGAAGAAGGTGTTCATCGACGGGCAAGAAGGCACGACGGGGCTTCAGATCCACGAGCGTTTGAGTGAGCGCTCTGATGTTGAAGTGCTCGAGATTGAGCCCGGGCTTCGCAAAGATGAGCAGGCCCGGCGCAAGCTGATCAATCAAGCGGATTTCTTGATCACGTGCCTCCCGGACGACGCCGCACGCCAAGCGGTGGCCATGATCGAGAACGGCACCACGCGCGTGATCGATCCGAGTACGGCTCACCGGATTTTGCCGGGCTGGGCCTATGGTCTTCCGGAGCTTCGGGAGGGGCAGCGTGCTGAGATCGCCGGAGCGTTGCGCGTCGCCGTGCCGGGCTGCCACGCGACGGGCTTCCTGCTGGCCTGTTATCCGCTGATTGCCGCCGGGCTGGTGCCGAAAGATTACCCGATGGTGGTGCATTCCTTGACGGGCTTTAGCGGGGGAGGTCGCAAAGCGATTGAGACCTACCAATCCGCCACGGAGAGCATGGCGGCACGTCCCTACGCGCTGGAGCTGGCACACAAGCATCTGCCGGAAATGCAGTCGATCTGCGATCTCTTGCGCGCGCCGATTTTCGAGCCCGTGATTGTGAATCTTTATAAAGGCATGCTGGTCTCGGTACCGTTGCATCGACATCTGCTAGCGCCGCAAGCCACGCCCGAAGCCGTGCACCGTGCGCTCTCAGAGTACTACGCGAATGAGAACTTCGTGCGCATTATCCCGCTTGGCTACGCTCCAGAGGGTGGCGCACTCGACCCCACCGCCTGCAACGATACCAATCGAATCGACCTGTTCGTGTTTGGGAATGCTGAGCGCCTATTGGTTATCGCTCGCCTTGATAATTTGGGTAAAGGGGCATCCGGAGCGGCCGTGCAGTGCCTCAACCTGATGCTCGGGATCGACGAGAAAACGGCACTTCGAGTGGATTAGATGTTGTGCACGAAATACCACCGCGTGCGCCAGGAGCCGGGCACAGGCTTGGCCTTGCTCCTCAACCTCCTCCGCCAGCGCCACCACCGGTTTCTATCGGGCAGGTGAGGTTTGGGTTCGGTTGAGGTTCTGACGCTGGCCTTGTTGCCCTCGGGGGTAGCACTCGCGGGCGAGAAGCCGCAAAGAACGGCTGAGCACGTTGGAGGCACGAATTTGCTCAAGCGTCCGGTGGCCCGTTTTTGAACCATCTTTCCCCGGAACGTCTCACTGCAATTCACGGCCTGCAGGCCTTTTCGCTTCCCAAGCTGGGCCTCAACTGAGGCGGCAACTACACTGTTACAGGGGGCCACGCCAATCAAACATTGTCACATGCGGGGAGGCTTGACGTTGCAGCGTCTCCAGTTCTCCGCTGGTAGCGAACGAAATTGTCACTTGCGCATGCATCTTGTGCGAGCTAGAGGACGGTTAATCTAATGAAAGGCGGGAACATGCTGGGCAAATACAGGGGAGATATTCTGCGGTGTAGCGGTGTTGGTGGGGTTGTAGGGGTTACCCTAGCGGGTATGGGGTTAGCCCTCGGTTGCGCGAGCGAAGCCGTTCCAAGCGCATCGGTTTCCGAAAATGCTTCCGCGAGGATTGCGTTCGTGGGTCCCGCTAACCCTCGCGACATTCTTACTCCTAGTGGTCGCTCCCGCATGGGCGAGCTCGAAGCAGCGTTCTCGCGTCCAAGGGATCCCGGTGTCGAAGTTGCCTCCATCCGGCCGCGTGATGCGGGATTGGTAAGAGTTAAGCAAAATGGAGAGGTCCCTCTCAGGGCGATGGCCCCAGCTGGAACGTCCGTGATCTTTCGGACGGCGGACGGTGGGAAGTTTGTGGGCGGGTCCATTATTGTCGAAGTGAAGGCCGATCAGGCTGGAACGGCCACGGCCGTGTTCCGAGCCACGGAGGACGCACGGGGATTCGTGGATGTGGTGGCGATGTCGCCTGAAATGAGTGGCTCGGCCACCTTCACGGTGGAGATTGAGCGATGAAGAAGCCTACTTTTGGCCTAGCCTTGGCTGTATTGTTCAGCCTGTTCGCGAGCTGTTACTCGGGTGCTGCGAGCGCCAGCTCGTGCAGGAACGATGAGCCGTCCAACAGCAAAAATGAATGTGACGAATCCAAGAGCACGTCATCAACGATCGTAAATAGCACGCGCGCCTTCTTGCATGACGCGGTGGACTACCGGCCGGGTCATCCGGAGGCTGGAGAAGGGGGCTGCGTCAATTGTAGTTCTGGGAAGCTTGCGACGTATGGAACGGTTGGCGAGCTTCCGGCGCTTGAAGTCGCACGCCTGCACCGTTTTCGCTTTGGGGCGCTGCATTGGAGCTTTGGCCCCAACGTTGCCATGGGGGCGTACGATCGTCACATCGAGCTTTGGCCGGGCGTAGTGCGCTACTACGACGCCACCGATGCCACGGACGAGTGGACCTTTTGCATCCACGACGCGGCACGCGGCGGGTTCATTGATTACGAGGACGAGAACTTTCGCAAGATCGAACTGTTTGATGCCAATGGAGTGAGCGTTGGGAACAACTACCTGGCAGCAGCACGCGCAACGCTCACCCACCACAACGGAACCACTGAGCGTTATGAAATCTTCGCGCTCGATGATCTGCCAAACTCCCAGAATCCGCGGCGCTATGGGCGGCTCACGGCACTGACGGATCGAAATGGGAGCAGCATTTCCTTGAGCTACCGCTACGCCGCCAACTCAACGACCGCATCTCTCAGCGGGGACAGGACGCGCCTGTGGCAAAAGCAGATCCTTACCGATGCCTACGGTCGCCAGGCCACGGTGCAGTATCGAAGTACTCCTGTTTCGGGCTCATGGGCAGTTGAACGCATCGATCTGCCTAACGCGCAGTTCATCACCTATCAATACGGGGCTCTCGACACCGGTGGCGGTCCCTATCAGGGCCTAATTCGGGTGAATCATCCTGATGGGACCCTGAGCACTTTCGGCACCGGCGTGAATACGGCCTCGCAAACGGCGACCTACACAGTCTTCGATGCCTCCGCCGTGGCGCGCAGCCGTGCGGAGGTCGTGCATTTTTCGCGGAGCACCTACACGTACCCCGATGGCACGGTCGTGAGCGAGCCCCCGGAGCGGGTGCGCATGGTCTACAAGGCAGGTGAGCTTTTCTATA
>JBBSBI010000132.1:0-15724 GCA_038251425.1 Polyangiales bacterium | reverse complement strand
GGTGAGCACTGTATTCCCGTGTAGGCGGGTGTGCTCACCATCCGGGATGCTTATCCCATTTCGACCAGCAAGCGGTCCGGCTCCTGGAGGTACTCGATGATGGTCTGAGCGAACGCGGCGCCAATATGCCCATCCACGATGCGATGATCAAAGGAAAGGCTCAAGAGCATCACATCCCCGATCACGATTTGGTCCCCACGGACGACGGGCTTCCGCTTCATCTCGTGGATGCCGAGAATCGCAACTTCGGGATAGTTGATAACTGGAGTTGCGAAGAGGCCGCCCAGCTTGCCCAAAGAAGTGATGGTGAAGCTGGAGCCGCCAAGATCTTCCTTGAGCGTCTTACCCTCTTTGGCATTGAGGGCCAGGCGGTCGATTTCTTTAGCAATCTCAAGAATGCTGAGCCGATCCGCGTTGCGAACGACCGGCACGATGAGCCCAGTATCCGTGGAGGTTGCGATTCCGATGTCGTAGGTTCGCTTCAGCACCATCTCCATGGCTGCGTCGTCGACAAGACAATTGAGCTCAGGATGGCGCTTCAGCGCCGCAACCACGGCTTTTACGATGAATGGCAAGAAAGTAAGCCGGATTTGGGCTCGATCCGCAAAGCGCTTGGAGCGCTCACGCAACGCCTTGAGCTCCGTAGCGTCGCATTCGTCCACGTAAGTGAAGTGCGCAGCCGTGTGTTTGGAGCGCGCCATGTTCTCGTAGATGCGCTTGCGCATGCCGCGGATTGGGACTCGCTCATCTCCGACAGTGCGTGGAACTGGCTGGACAGCAGCGACTTGAGGAGGCACTGCCGCGACTGGGCCAGGCGTGCTTGGCGCCGATTGGCCTTGACCAAACCGCTCAATATCCTCGCGTGTAATGCGCCCTGCAGCTCCCGAAGGCGACACCTGGCGTATGTCCACGCCCGCTTCACGTGCGTACTTGCGAGTTGCAGGAGCCGCTAGCGGCTTGTCGTTAAAATAGGCGCTGCCGGCTGCAGGTTTCGCAGCGACCACTCCAGCCGCTGGTGCTGACATTCCTGGCAATTGCTCGCGGATGTCGCCGACTGCCGTGGTTCCTGAATCCTCGGGTGACGCCTGAGGGACGGCCGCGGGCGCCGGGGCCGTGGCCGCCGATGCCGTGGCCGGCGTGGCCGATGCGGCTGGAATGGAAGGAGCTGCATCTTCGCTCACCTCCAAAACTATCATGACGTTTCCGACGGGAACCACATCCCCGACTTTGCCCCGGAGCTCAGTCACGGTGCCGGCTTTAGGCGAGCCGATTGTGACCGTTGCCTTGTCCGTCATCACTTCGACCATGTCCTGATCGGAAGCCAGGCTGTCGCCAACCTTGACTAGCCAGTTAACGATTTCGCCTTCGGTAACTCCCTCCCCGATATCGGGGAGCTTGAACTCAAACTTTGCCATCTTCTCTCATTTCTCCTCAGGCGCGCGCCGACTCTAGAACAGCCGGCAGGATCCGGTGCGAGAGCGGCATATACTCCATCTCGAGCGTGTACGGAAACGGTGTGTCGAAGCCCGTCACCCGAATCGGCGGGGCTTGCAGGTGATAAAACGCTCGCTCGCAGACCAGTGTGACGAGCTCGCCACCAAATCCGCCCGTCTTGGCGGCCTCGTGGACCACCACCAGGCGGCCCGTTTTTTTGACGCTAGCGAGAATCGTCTGGATATCGACGGGCCAGAGCGTGCGGAGGTCGATCACCTCGCACTCGACGCCCTGCTCAGCTGCCTTGGTGGCTGCATCCAACGCCTCATACAGCATGGCCCCGTAGGCCAAAACCGTGACATCGCTCCCGTCGCGGGCAATGGCCGCGGATTCGAGCGGCACCTTGTAGTGCCCTTCAGGCACCTCACCCTTGGCTGCGCGGTACACACGCTTGGGCTCAAGGAATAGAACAGGATCCGGATCTTCAATTGCAGCGAGCAGCAATCCCTTGGCATCATAAGCGTTCGAAGGGATCACCACTTTGATGCCCGGCACGTGAATGAAGTGGGCTTCGGGATGTTGGGAGTGATAATGCCCCCCGCGGATCCCTCCGCCGACAGGTGTTCGGATCACCATGCCTGCGGTGTATTCGCCTCCAGAACGGTAGCGATACTTGGCTAACTCGTTGACGATTTGATCGTACGCGGGCCAAATGAAATCGGAAAATTGGATCTCCGGGATCGGCACCATCCCATACAGCGCCATGCCCACCGCTGCGCCAATAATGCCGCCTTCGCTGAGAGGTGTGTCGATCACCCGGTCTTCACCAAACTCATCGAAGAGCCCAGCAGTGACACGAAACACGCCGCCCACTTTGCCGACGTCTTCGCCAAGAATCACGACACGTTCGTCCTTACGCATGGCGACGCGCAAGGCATCGTTGATCGCTTGAACCATATTCATCAAAGGCATCGTGGCGTCGCTCTACTCTCGTCTGGGGCTAGCACGGCTCAATGCTGGGAAGGTGCTCGGGGGCCGCCCAAAAGTTGGGCACGTTGCTCCTCAAGGTGCCAGGGCGGCTTAGCGTAAACATCGTCGAACATGCTAGCGAGATCGGGGGGTGGCGTGTCTTCAGCAATGCGCACCGCCTCACGAAATTGGGTTTCGACCTCAAGCACCAGCGCAGCGTCGTCAGCGTCGCCCCAAAGCCCCTTCTTCACCAAGTATTCGCGCGAGCGTTCGATGGGATCGCGCTTCTGCCACGGCTCCAGATCGGCCATCGGTCGATAGCGATTGGGATCATCGCTGGTTGAGTGACCGCCCATCCGGTACGTGAGCGCTTCAATCAATGTTGCCCCTTGGCCATTCAAGGCCCGCTCACGGGCTTTCTGGGTCACAGCCACCACCGCAAACACGTCGTTCCCATCCACACGAACGCCTGGGATCCCATACCCACTCGCCTTTTCAGCAAACGTGCGCGAAGCCGTTTGGCGATCGGCCGGCACGCTGATGGCCCAGCCGTTGTTTCTGCAAAAGAAAATGGTTGGGGTTTTGAAAACTCCCGCGAAATTGAGCCCACTGTGAAACTCAGAGGAACTCGTGGCTCCGTCTCCAAAGTATACCAGCACCGACGAGCGTTCTTTGCTGAGCTTTGCAGCCCACGCGAGCCCGACCGCTTGCGTGATCTGCGTTCCCACCGGCGAGCTAATGGAGCCCCAACGCTTCTCACGGCACGTGTAATGGTCCGGCATTTGTCGGCCATGCACGGTGTCGTTGCGGTTGCCGAACATGTTGTCGAGAAAACGCTGGAGTGAGAGCCCGCGCATCAGTGCTCCGCCAAACTCCCGATAGCAGGGCAACAGCCAATCGAGCTCACCCATGGCGAAGGTTGAACCGAGAATCGCAGCCTCCTCGCCCACCGACCCCACGTGAAATCCAATCCGCCCCTGGCGTTGAAGCGCGACGAGGCGCTCGTCCAAGAGGCGCGTGGAAACCATGTGCCGGTGGATATAAACGACATTTTCGTCGCTCAGCTTTGGGTCGTGCTCCGGATCGAGAGTGCCGTCTTCGCGCAGCACCTGAACCACGTCGAGGTCATGGTTCTCAGCTCCGTTCAAACTCGTTTTCAGCATGACAATCGGGGGTAGCCTAATCGAAGCGAGTCGCGCTGGTAAGCCTCTCTGTCCGGCTTGAATCGATGAGTTTTGGCCATATTAGCCGCTAAGACGGCTACCCCCACGGAGTGCGTCAACGCCTTCGCACCCGAACTCAGCGGCCGAGCGACAAGCTCACGTACGGCCGAGCTCGTCAGCACTGAGCGACATCGTCGCCTCGGTGAGCGCCCGAGACAACGCGAACTCATCCAATTGGCATGCGCGGGCGAGCTCCGAAAGAACCTGGCGTTCAACCGCACTCACTCCACCCGAAACTTCAGCTAGCAACGCGGCCACTCGCAACACTTCAAGTGCGTGTTCCGGACGTTTGATGGTGCGGGCCACCATCGCTACCCGTTTCTCCAGGCCATCTTCTTCCAGCTGTGCCTGCAAATCCAAGAGCAAGGCGTGAACTTGGCGTTCTGCTACTTTTCCTTGGCAGACCGCCAGCACAATATGTTCGAACGCTTCGCGCTCTGTTTCATCAAAATCGCCGTCGGCGTGCGCCACCAAGAAGGCACTCTCGACCAGCGCTTCGAACAGCGCTGCTACCTCAGGGTCAAATCCCGTGGGTTGCGTCACGTCTTCAACCACCGAATTGGACCCATAGCTCTGTGCAGCGACGCCGAGGATTGACCCCGAAACTCCTGGCTCAGCGTAGGAAGGTGCCCGGCCAAGCTTGGCAACGATCTGCTGGATCAGCGGCGTATTGGCTTCTGTCATGGTTTCACTACCCTCCTATCTATCCCGCTCGCGACTCAAAGGCCAGCTGCCGTCGCCAAGCTCCAGGCTTCGTTGGATTTCGCTCGGCGCGTTAGGGCCGGCGCGTTAAGGCCGGCGCCGCAGGCTCAGCAGGGGCTCGTTCGCTCCCCCGACAGCCTCGCCTGGCGCGGACCTATGATGAATCAGAGAAGGCAACGACGGCTCCTCAACAGCTGGGCGCGGCGCTGGCAACAAATTGGCGCCCACAAATCCCTCTGCTGCTCGATAGCTTGAGCGCACCAGTGGCCCCGCAGCCACGAAGGCAAAGCCGAGCTCTTTGGCCTTATCCTCGAACACTTTGAACAGCTCGGGAGGGACGTAGCGCTGCACGGGGGCGTGCTTGGGCGTGGGGCGCAGATACTGCCCAATGGTGACGATATCTACCTGATGCGCGCGCAGATCAGCCAGCGTTTCGAAGACTTCTTCGTCCGTTTCGCCGATACCCACCATCAGTGAACTCTTGACGTAGCGTTCGGGCGCGCTCGCCTTTGCGAAGCGCAGCGTTTCTAGGGACAGCTCGTAGCCGCAGCGCTGATCCCGGATGAGCGGCGTTAGCCGACGCGTTACCTCGATGTTGTGAGCATAGACATCTGGCGCTGCCGCAAGCACCGTGGCGATATCCAGCTTGCGCCCGCCGAAATCACCCACCAGTGTTTCGACTAACAATTCAGGCTGATAGCGCCGCAATGCCGCAACCGTCTGAGCCACGTGAGCCGCTCCCCCATCTAGAAGATCATCGCGATCCACCATCGTGAGCACGACATACTTCAAGCCAAGCTTCGCCAACGCACGTGCGACGTGTTCCGGCTCCCGCGGATCGACGGCTCCCTTTGGGTTCCCGGTTGTGACGGCGCAGAATCGACAACCGCGCGTGCACATGTGCCCAAGCACCATGACGGTGGCCGTGCCTTCACTCCAACACTCGCCCACGTTTGGGCAGCGCGCTTCTTCGCAGACCGTGAAAAGATCGAGCTCCCGCAGTGTCTGCTTGATGCGCCGATAGTTCTCACCGCCGGGCGCACGCACTTTGAGCCAGCTGGGCTTGGGCTCATTCAAGGGCAAGCCGTCGCTCATGTGACCGCCGCCTTCAGCAAACGCTCCAGCAGTGTGCCCAAGAGCTCAGGCTCCGCGCGCCCCTTCGTTTCCTTCATCACTTGGCCAACGAAGAAGCCCAAAATCGCTTGCTTTCCGCCCAAAAACTGTTCCTTTTGCTTCGGATACGCCGCAATCACTGTCAGACACACGGCGCGCAACTCATCCTCATTCGAGATGACGGCGATGCCTTGAGTTTTGACGACTTCGGCGGGGCTAAGCTTGCTCCCTTCCAGCGCCACAAAGACTTCCTTCGCCTGCTTGCCGCTGATCGCTTTGGAATCAACTAAGGATAGGAGTTCTGCGACTTGGAGTGGCGTTACTGAGAATTCGGCATTCAAACCGTGAACTTTGGCGTTGCGAAGAACCTCTGTTTGCATGAAATTCGCCAGCTTCACCGCGTCTGAGTAGCTCTGAAGCGCCGTTTCGAAGAACTTCACGTAGCCCGGATGCTGACTCAGGGTCTGCGCCGTTGCCGGCGTTAACCCAAGCTCCTCCACCCAGCGAGCGCGGACGCGGGCCGGCAAGGACCCAATGAGTGGCCGTTGCTGTCCGATAAACTCTGCAGAAATGCAGAGTGGCGGGAGATCGGGTTCCGGGAAGTAGCGATAATCGTGGGCATCTTCCTTCGATCTCAACGTCTTAGTGAGGCTGGTATCCGGGTCGAAGCTGCGCGTTTCTTGGGTGATGCTCCCGCCCGCATCGAGCACGGCCGTCTGGCGTTGAATTTCCGACTCAATCGCGCGTTGCACAAATCGAAAGCTATTGAGATTCTTAAGCTCACAACGTGTTCCAAACTTCTCTTGCCCAACTGGGCGAATGGAAACGTTGGCATCACAACGGAAGCTTCCTTCCTCCAAATTCCCATCATTGACGCCGATCGCCACTAAAATATCGCGAAGCGTGCGCAAATACTGAGCCGCTTCGGTACTTGAACGAAGATCGGGCTCACTCACGATCTCGATCAAAGGCACCCCGGCACGATTCAAATCAACCGCCGAATCCGCGCCCACGCCGTGCACATTCTTGCCGGCGTCTTCTTCCATATGGATGCGGGTGATCCCGATGCGCTTCACACCGGACTCGAGCGGCACGTCGAGGTGACCCTGCGCACAGAGCGGTGCTTCGTACTGACTGATTTGGTACCCCTTGGGCGAATCGGGATAGAAGTAATTCTTGCGGGCAAAAATGCTGGTGCTTGCAATCGCGCAATCGAGCGCTAAGCCCGCACGCACGGCCATCTCAACCGCTGTTTCGTTCAGCACCGGTAAGGAGCCCGGAAGCCCCAAGCACACGGGGCACACATTCGCATTCGGTGCTTTTCCGAATTCAGCGGAGCAGGCGCAAAAAAGCTTACTCTTGGTCTGCAGCTGAGCGTGAACCTCAAGCCCGATGACCGGTTCGTAGGTGATAGCCACCGCGTACCTCAGTGGCGATCGCGATCGATGCCCGGGTGAGTCGCCTCACCGGGCTCGTGGCGAGGATTCTCGGTCACGTGATCGTTCTTCCGGCCTGGCATCTTCAACAGCAAATCTTTGGCGTAGATGAACTGCTCGCGCGAATCATAGGGAACCGGATGAATGCCAGTGTCCATTCGAATCGCATCGCACGGGCAGGCCTCGACGCAGTAGCCACAGAAGATGCAGCGCAGCTCGTCGATCACAAATTTATCGGGAAACCGCTCGTAGCCACGCCGCTTATCACCCTCCGGATATTCACCGGCTTCAATGTGAATGCACTGTGCGGGACACGCTGTTGAACAGCAGAGGCACGCCACGCAGCGAGGTGAGCCATCTTCGCGCTCAGTAAGGCGATGAACGCCACGGAAGCGCTCCGGATACGGGCGCTGCTGTTCGGGATAGCTCACGGTATTGATGCCGTCAGCGATCGCTTCGGTATTCGGATCATTCCGCTGCCCGAGCACCATTTCTTTCGTATTCGTAAAGAAATGGCCCATCGTGATGCCGAGACCTTTGACTATCTCAGGCACGTAGGATTGAACAGATATGGTTCGGTCAGGTCGCTTGAGCGGTGTACCAACTACGCCGCGGGGACCAAGAGGGCTCGCCTTCACTACGCCTCCATCCTTCTACTGTGGGTGCCGCCACGAGCCTGCGCATACTCAGCAGAGGTGCTCGACAGCAATTGTTTCTTGTTTGGGGCTTTCATCATGAATTTGATGAAAAGCAGAAATCCTAATGCAGCACTCCCGGCGAGCAGCGCCATGCTCAGGTTCGCGAGGTAACGCACCGCCGATGCCACGGTCTCACTGGCACCTTGCAGCAGAAGGATAACGAGGCCGGTTCCGAGCACATTCAGCAAGGACAGCGGCAGCAACTTGCGCCAGCCGAGTCGCATCAGTTGGTCGTAACGAAAACGAGGTAGCGTCCAACGAATCGACAGCTGAACCCAACAGAGGGCGATAATCTTGATGATGAAGCCGAGCACACCCAAAACCACGATGGCTCCGTGAGAGACCGCATAATGAAGGTAAACCGTATCCCCAACGGCCACGTGGATGGCACTCCTATCCACGAACGGGAGATGCCAGCCGCCAAAGAAAATCGCCGCCATCAGCGCACTGGAAGAGACGACAGCGATGTATTCCGAAAAGAAGAACATCGCGAACTTCATGCCTGAATACTCGGTGAAGTACCCAGCCACGATTTCGCTCTCACCTTCCGGCAAATCGAAAGGAATGCGTTTAGACTCGGCAACCGCCGCCGCAAAGAAGAGCACAAACGCGAATGGCTGCACGAAAATGCCCCACGCGTTCCGCGCTTGCCACTGAATCATCTCATCGACGCGGATGGTTCCGTAGACCATCAGGGCCCCCACGAGAGTGAGGCCCAGCGCCACTTCGTACGAGACCATCTGGCTTGCGGCGCGCAGCCCGCCTAGCAAGCTGAACTTATTGTCGCTCGCCCAGCCCGCCAAGGCCGCCCCAACGATTCCGGTGCCCGCGAGCGCAAAGAAGTAGAGCAAACCGACGTTGAGGTCGAGCGCCTGCAACTTAAAGGCGGTGCTGCCCGTCGGACACAAAGCTGCTGAGTCAACCTGCGAAATCAGTGTGCCCAAAGACTTCACTGTGAAGGGCTGATCGCGCGCCGTATCAAAACAAAGAGCGTCGCCAAAAGGCACGATCCCGAGCACGACCAGCGCAGGAAAGAAGGTGATAAACGGAGCGATGCTATGCAGGAGCCGATCAGCGCCGGGCGGGATGATATCTTCCTTGAACAGAGTTTTCAGGCCGTCTGCGGCGGGATGCAAGAGCCCAGCTAGTCTCAAACCGACGCGTGGCTCCGCGTGCATGCTGACGGCCGCGTAAAGCGAGCCGCTGACGGCGGCAAGCCCAAAGAGCGCCGCACCGGCGCCAAACGACACCTCGCGCACTGTCTCGCCAAACTCACCGCCGCCGCTGACAACAATCAAAAAGAACAGCGCAACCTGTGCGAGCATGCCAGCGAGCGCGATAAACCGCGCGCCACCTAAGGCCGCAGCCAGACCCGTTGCAAAGCGATCAAAACTATTCCGTGCCCCACGCGCGTGGGCCCCGCTCGCGATCAGCACCATCGTGAACCAGCTTAAAAAGAGCGCCAGCTCGCCAAACAGGAGCGCACTCAGCGTTGAGGGTGCGCCCTCCTCGGGCCTTAGAGCCTGGGCAGCGAGCAGCGTCGCCCCCGTCGCGCCCAGGGCGCCCAGCACCAAAATCGCCTGAACCATGCGGGTGGGCAGCCAAATCACTGCGCGATTGGGCCCAATACGATCCTGCATCATGGCGCCCTGACGCCTATCCGTCCAAGTTAACAGCACACCTAGATTCATCCCAAAAAGGACAACAAAGGCGGACTTAGCGGCTATCAGCAGCGGCCAGATGTTCATGTCCCAGATGTTCACGCTGACACCTCATTCGCCGCGCTGCCCGCATTGACTTGGATTTGTTCGGGACGTTTCCAGCTAGTCGGATGCCCCAGCTTCTGCCCGAGCTGAGCGAACAGCTTCCAGGCTGGGCTACTCTCACCGAGCGGCGGGATCGCCCGTTCGCTGAGCTGCTCAATTCCAGCGGAATTGATGAACGTGCCCGCAGCCTCAGCCCAGCTACACGCTGCCAACACCACATGGGCAGCTTGGGGCAGCGTCCCCTCGTGGGTTGCCGCCACCACCAACCCCTGAAGACCGGAAAGCGCGGAAGCAGTCGCATCGTCCGGAACTGCGGAGCCAAGGGCTAATGCGAACGCAACCTGCCCAGCAGCAACTGCTTGGCCGAGCTCGGCGATGGGCTTCGCCGTCGGGCAAATCGAGAGAACTCCGGTGGTGTTCGGATTTCGGTCGGCTTCGAGCAAGATCCCATCTGCTTTTCCCTGCGGACGCCCGGTATAGAACACCGCGAGCGCACCCAGATATTTCGTGCCCAACGTGAAGAGAGCGGCATTGTCCTCGTTGGAGTGCTCCGCACTGAGCACGAGGGCGAGCTTCCCTCCGGCTCCTGCGAGCAAGGCAGCGGCTCTCGTGAGCGCTGACTCGCGAGTCGTGCTCTCACCGGACGTCCGGGCTTCAAGGATACGCCCTTCGTGGATACGGCGATAATCGAGCATCCCGACATCGCACATCCAGTACTTGTTCACGTTTGCGTTATCTCGCGGGCGGTAGCGGTGCACTTGGAGGCTACGCGGATCAAAATCCGTGTACGAATTGCAGCCTTTCGAGCAACCCACGCACACACTTCTCACTGAGCGAAGGAACCAGACGCGGGCCTTGAACCGAAAATCAGAACTCGTGAGCGCGCCAACCGGACAAACATGCTCGGTCATCAACGTGTAGTTGTGATCCAGCTGACGTCCCGGCGAGACGACAATCTCATTGAGATTGCCGCGTTCCGCGACGCTCAACACCGGATCGCCTGCCAATTCTTCACTCACGCGCACGCAGCGCGTGCACACGATGCAGCGTTCGGCGTCGTACACGATCGTTGGACCAAAGACCTGGCCCTTTGGCTTGTGCACGGGCTCATCGTGCATGCGCTTCTTCGTGCCCTGGTGCTCGAGCCAATAATCCTGGAGTCGGCATTCGCCCGCTTGATCACAAATCGGACAATCTACAGGATGATTGAGCAGCAACAGTTCTTGAACGGCTGCGCGGGCGCGTTTCACGTGCTCACTCGTCTGGCTCAAAACATCCATCCCATCCGCCACACCCTGCTGACAGGCAGGCACGAGCTTGGGCTTCTTTTCAGCCACATACTCGTTTTTCGCGGCATCCCAGCGCAGCACATCCAACATCAGTGCCGGACGACCCGCCGGGGGGGCCACCTCCACCAAACACATGCGACAGTTTGCCGCGACGCTCAGCCCCGGGTGCCAGCAATAGTGTGGAACATCGACGCCGGCGCGATGCGCAGCTCGAATAATTGTGTCCCCTTTTTCAAAGGGGATCTCTCGGCCATCTAGCTTGAACGTCGACATAACCTTCTCCGAGATCCTAGGAAAATCAGCGATCGCACTCGCCGCCAATCATGTTCAGCGAACCGAAACATGGCACCACATCCGCCATCATCTGCCCTGTGATCACGTGCTCCAAGCCACCGGTGATGTAGTAGCAGGGGGGGCGGATCCGCACCCGATAGGGTGTGCCACTACCATCGCTCACGAGATAGAAGCCGAGCTCTCCGTTGCCGGCCTCAGTGTACGAGTACACCTCGCCCGCCGGGATCTTCAGACCTTCCATCACGATCTTGAAGTGCTGAATGGTGCCCTCGATCGTGTTGTAGACTTCTTCCTTGGGCGGGAGCATCACGCGCGGATCGACGACGTTGATCGGGCCTGAGTCAGCCATGCGCGCGAGCGATTGTCGAATGATGCGAACGCTCTGCTTGAGCTCTTCCAGGCGGATAATGAAGCGATCCAAACAATCGCCCTTCTCACCCACGGGAACGTCGAATTCGACCTCATCATACTTGAGGTACGGAGCAGCCTTGCGCACGTCGTAGGCGACACCCGAGGCGCGCAGGCACGGACCCGTCCAGCCCAACGAAATCGCGTTCTCTCCCGAGATAACTCCAACGTCTTCCAGGCGATCTAGAAAAATTCGATTCCCGAACATGAGCTTTTCCACTTCGCTCACGATGGATAGAATGTGCTCCACCACAGCCAGCGATTGCTCTTTAAACCCTTTGGTTGGCGGGGCCGCCATACCTCCCACACGCCCGAAGCTGTGCGTGAGCCGAGCGCCCGTTTCTTCCTCCATGATGTCCCAGATCATTTCGCGCCCTTTGATCATCCAAAGGAAGGGCGTGAACGCGCCAAGCTCCATGGCCATGGCACCATCGCAGGTGAGGTGATCACTGATGCGCGCCAACTCCCCAAGTGCCATCCGGTACCACTGGCAACGCTCGGGAACTTCAATCCCCAACATCTTCTCGCAGGCGAGCGCAAAGCCCACGTTATTCAGCATGGGCGAAACGTAATTGCAGCGATCCACGTACGGGAAAACCTGCGCCCACGTGCCGCGCTCGCACATTTTCTCGAAGCCCCGATGCAGGTACCCGACCTGAACATCCACGCGATGAATCAACTCACCGCTTAGCTCCATGACACAACGCACCGTGCCGTGCATCGCAGGGTGCGACGGCCCGACATTGAGCAACATGGGCTCTTCGGGTAGCTCAAGCTCGGCTTCGCTTATTTCGACGTCAATCGGTTCCATTAGTTCGCCCGCGGATCATCGGGATCTTCTGCCCAGCGAGCGTGCACTTGCCGCCCGAAGCTCATTCCTTCATCTCGACCAAATGGAGCAACCTTTTCGATCCCCGGTATTTCTAGGTACGGGATGAGAGGCTGAATCTTATCTGCTGGATAATCCCTACGCAGCGGGTGCCCCTCAAACTCTGGATACATCAGAATTCGGCGCAAATCCGGATGGCCTATGAAGGTGACACCGAACATGTCGAAGGCCTCGCGCTCCGCCCAATTCGCACTCGCCCAAATCTCCGTCAGGCTGGCGATCGCAGCGCCCTCCCCTTCAGGATTGCCCACGCGCGCTTTCAGCCGCAGCCGATGGCCCAAGGAAAGCGAGAGGAGATGTGCCACCACTTCGAAGCGCGGCTCGCGATCAGCGTAATCCACCACCGTGAGGTCCACCAGCATGTTCATCGCCGCATCCGGGGACGAAAACAGAAACTCTGCGACCGACTTCCAGGCCAGTGCATTGAGCACCAGGGTGTCGTCGCCGTGCTGCGAATGCGTTTCCAACACTGCGCTTGGGAATTGGCGTTTGATGAGATCGATGAGTGCTTGAGCCATGATGTATTCTTTGGGCCCTGAAGTTAGGCTTTCACAGCTCGCTTGAGATCGATCAACCCGAGGCCCTGATCGACAGCTGGATCATGCCGGGGCTTCACAATGCTAGGTCGGCGATCGCCGCTTTGGATCTTGTCTTGAAGGAGCATCAACCCGTCGAGAACTCCTTCGGGACGTGGCGGGCAACCGGGCACGTACACATCACACGGGATGATCTTATCGACACCGGCCACACAAGCATAATTGTCGTAGAAGCCGCCACACGAAGCGCAGGTTCCAAACGCGAGTACCCACTTGGGCTCCGCCATTTGTTCATAAATGCGCTTCAAAATCGGGGCCTGACGCTGCGTGATGGTGCCCACCACCCACAACAAATCTGACTGGCGTGGCGAGAAACGCGGGGCTTCGGAACCAAAGCGCGAGAAATCATAGCGCGGGCTAGAAACCGACATGAATTCCATCCCACAGCACGCAGTGACGAAGGGGTACATGAAGAGCGAATACTTCTGTGCCCAAGCGAGCATCGACTCGAGCTTCGTGGTGGCAAAGGCCGCGCCCTCACCGGCTTCAATGACCTGAGTACTTCGCTTCAGCTCTCCCATTCGAGCGCTCCTTTTTTCCAGCAATAGGCCAGCGCAATCAACAGCGCGGCTACAAACCCAAACATAGTCAGAAACCCTGACCAGCCAAGCCCCTTAAAGAGAATGGCCCACGGGTACATGAAAACTACTTCAATGTCGAAAACAACGAACAAGATCGCCGAGAGGTAGAACTTGACGCTCAGCCTCGCATCCCCGCCGCCTTCGCTATCATTGCCGCATTCGAACGGCATCATTTTTTCGGGAGTTGGATTCTTGGGGCCTATGAATTGACCGCCGAAAAACATGCCCGAGCAGATCGCTATTGCGATGACGAACATGATGCCCATCGGCAGATACAGCTCTACGAGTGACATGTGAGCGAAACCTTTGGAATTTCCGTTAAAACGCGACCGTATCTAGTCCCCGCCTGCGGCCTCTGTCAATGCGCCCAACCTGAACGGTTGTGTTTTAGTTCAGTGGTTTGGGCTGCACAGAAAGTAGCGCCTGCCAGGCTTGAAGTGGCTGGCCGAGAGCAGCCTCCGCTCGAGCCTTGGCCGCCTCCAGGAGTTCAGGAGGGACACCCCCTGCTGCGGCCTCCAGCACGGCCGCCAGAGCTGCTAAGTTTCGGCCGCGAGCTGCAAAAGCATCGGCCAGAATTGGCCAAACTGCTTCGGCCGGTGAGCCCAAGTTCGCCGCGCGCCGGAGCGGACCGATCGCTTCCCCAGGACGATCATCGTGGATGATCGAAAGCCCCAGACGCCGATAAATGTCCGCGGCCTCGGGGCCATCACCTGCGTACTGGATGGCAAGCCGGAGAATTTCCTCGCCCTTGTTGACCTCATCCAGGGCAATGCAGCCGCTTCCTAGAAGGCCAAGGCCACGGGCGATAGTGGCTCGTGTCTCCGCGCTCAGCTGCTGGCCCTCGGGTGTGCGGAGGAAGATCGCGAGCGGGGCGGGCCAAGATCCCAATAATTCAAGCACCCGCACGTGCTCACCCTCGCGGGCAGCCTTCTCCGCTTCACCAACGCGTGTGAGATCGATCGCACTCGCCGAACGCTGAGCGCGCGATAATTCTTCGCGCACGTGGGCGCGCAGACGGCCGCGAAACGCTATCAGCGGATGGAGCTCTTCCACGCCATCGTGCAGCACACGGATGTGGGCGCCCGTAGGGCCAATCGTGAGCTCAACCAGGCTGTAACCGTAAATCGGCGCCAGTAAAAGATAACGCACACCAATGTGGCGTTGGAGCGCTTCGGTATCGGTGGGGCGAACGGGAGCCGCTCCCAGCTCATCCTCGACAACGAGCGCACTCACGAGTCTTTTTCGGAACTCCCCGAGCGTCAAGCGCTGAGGATCCGCTTGCAAGCTATCAGCATCATCGCCACCCACCGCGAAATCCACGAGGGTGTTGTCTGGATTTCTGCGATCCACCGTGAGAGCGGTGATGCGGGCGCCCGTGATCATCGCAAACGCAAAGAAATGCGCGCCGACGATATCGCACAGGGCCTGGAAGCTGCCGATGCTGTCCCCGATCCTTTCAAACCACCCGTCGGTGCGGATGGATTCTAAAGGGAAGACGCGGATCTCTGACATCTTTGGGAAATGGTGATCTTGTCATGGAGCGGCGCCCGGGAACAAGCTCAAGCTCTACCGACATTCACTCACCGACCCGCCAACCGACTTTTGTCACCTCCATGGCTCGCTTCGAAACCAAGGGCTCTCCCACCTCAAACCCAACGCCAAACCAAACGCGTGCCATCGGCGCCGCGCTTTTGCCGTGGTACCGCGCCCACCGTCGTGATCTTCCGTGGCGCCAGACCCGGGACCCGTACGCGATTTGGGTGAGCGAAGTAATGCTGCAGCAAACGCAGGTTGAAACAGTGCGCCCCTACTACGCACGCTGGCTCTCGCGTTTCCCGGACATCGCAGCGCTGGCTGCTGCGAGCGAATCGGATGTGCTGCTGCTCTGGCAGGGGCTTGGCTACTACTCGCGCGCGCGTCGCCTGTTAGCCGGAGCGCAGGCAGTGGCGGAGAAGCATGGCGGAGCCTTGCCGGAAAGCGTCGAAGAACTGTTGCGACTGCCGGGCATCGGCCCTTACTCAGCGGGCGCAATTGCAAGTATCGCGTTCAATCAAGAAGTGCCGTTAGTGGACGGCAACGTCGTGCGCGTCATAACGCGCCTATTCGGCCTTCACGGCGATCCCTCACGCGCTCCGTTAAAATCAAGAATCTGGGAGCTCGCCGCCCAGCTGATCGTGAAGGGGCACGCCCGCGATTTCAATCAAGCACTGATGGAGTTGGGCGCAACGGTGTGCACGCCGCAAAAGCCCCTGTGCCTCACCTGCCCCGTTCGCGGATCGTGCGAAGCCGCTCGGCGCGGACTCACTCATATTCTCCCGGAGCTCCC
>JBBSBI010000131.1:0-15818 GCA_038251425.1 Polyangiales bacterium | reverse complement strand
GAATCCGGCAAGGCGTCTTCGGAACATGAGGGTCTCGTTATCACTGGTGGTGGAGGGCTTCGATAGGGTCCAGCTTGCTGGCGCGAATGGCTGGATAAATGCCAGAAATCAGTCCAACAGCGGAGGATACTCCCGTCGCAACGACGACAGAGACGAGTGTCACCACCGTGGGCCAACTCGCGTAGTTTGCCACGACCTTGGCGATACCGATCCCTGCCACGATTCCCGCGAGCCCCCCGAGCAGTGAGATCGAAAGCGCTTCGATCAAGAACTGGAACCGAATATCGGCGCGCAACGCACCGACCGCACGCCTCACTCCGATCTCACGCGTCTGTTCGAGGACCGACGCCAGCATGATATTCATGATCCCGATCCCACCCACCAACAGCGAAATACCCGCGATGCAACCCATGACCACGTTGAAGATCCGCTGTGTTGCTTGATTCTGTTCAAGCAAACGCTCGGGCACGATGAGTTCGTAGTCTTTGGCGCCGCCATGGAGACGGTCTAAAAGCGTGTCCAGAATCAAGGCACTTTGGCGCGGATCGGCCGTTTCTGTCAGCTGAACGATGATCTGCTCGTAGGGCGATTCAATAGGATCGCGGTTGAACTTTGCGAGGCCGGTAGCTGCGGGCAGATAGATCTCATCCGCGCTTGAGCCCACGCTCACTCCCTCCAACGAGGCGCCTCCAGCGGTGTCTCTCGCCAACACCCCAACCACCGTCAGCCACACATCAGCGACGCGCAAGGGCTTACCGAGTGCAGGCTGGGCGCCAAACAAGACTTGCCGAACTTTGGAGCCTATCACACAAACTTGCGAGTGTTCTTCCTCGTCGAGGGCGTCGAAGAAGCGCCCTTCTTGCAATATTAGGTTACCTGCTTTGGCGTGGTTGCGTGAAACGCCGAAGACCCTGGCGGGCACTTTGTGTGCCCCGGAGATCGCTTCTTGCGCCTTGATCTTCAGGCGCGGCACCACGCGCTCGATGCCTACGGCGGACTCCTCGATCGCTTGCACATCCCTCGGGGAAAGGCCAAGTGATTTCTTCCTGGTTTTCTGCCGCTCGTCGCCTTCCGGGGTCTTGTCGCGAATCACGATATTTCGGATCCCGAGCTGGGAGATCAGCTCCAAAGATTGTCGCTCAGCGCCCGCTCCGATGGCTAACATGGCGATGACAGCTCCCACTCCGAACATCATTCCGAGCATCGTCAGCGCAGAGCGCAGCTTGTGCGCCCTGAGATTCTCGAGTGCTCCACGGAGCGCGTCTTCAGTTCTCATGGCCGCCCTCTAGGTCCCCGTGGTCCGGTTGGTCCGGTTGGTCCGGTTGGCCCCGTCGGCCCCTTTGGCCCCCGCGCCTTGGGCGACGCAGGGCTATCGGTTTCCGACCCAGGCTTCACGGATTGCGAGGCGAAAGGATCGGTGAGCGCAATCTGATCGCCCGCTCGAAGACCTTCGCGGATCAGCACGCGGCCGGCAGTGGCTGCTCCGAGTTTCACCCGAACTTGTGCGAAATCACGGCTCGGCTCCTGGCGAAATACAAAGAAATGCTCGTCCTTCTCAAACACTGCTTGCCGGGGCAGGACCAAGCCCTGAACGCTACCCAAATTCAGCTTGGCTGAGACGCGTTTGCCAGGCTTGAGCAGGTGCGTGTCCACTTCTGACAGTGCAAGAATAACCGTGAAATACTGCGTGGGGACGCCAGCGTAACGCCGCTTGGCAATACTATCGACGCGTTTCACTTTGGCGGAGAACAAGCGATTGGGTGCTGCATCCAGGACGAACGTCGCGTTCCGGCCCGCTTCAAGACCTTCGGCGTCTGCTTCCAGCACGAACACTTCAGCTTCCATCGCGTCGAGCAGTGGAATTTGTGCGATCGTTTGCCGAGACCAAACCACATCCCCCACTTGCATCGCTTCCCCCGCCCAATTGCGTTCGAGCACGAACACTCCGTCGTTGGGCGCCAAGATCTCTAGTTTGGAAAGAGCTTTCTCCGCTTGGCGCATTTGATAGGTGGCCTTGGTTTGGTCCACTTTGAGCAGCCCGAGCCTTGCGTCTGCGATCTTGCTATCGATGCGTTGGGCGCTTTTAGCGTAGTCAACCTTCGAGGCCTGAAGCCCCTGGTTGATTTCGGACTCGATGATTTGGTGTCTGGAAAAAATCTCGGTGTCTTTCTGTTGAAATTGATTCAGAAGGCCCTGTTCGCGCTCAGCGATGGCCGTGGCACGTGTGCGCTCAGCTTGGGTAGCGCCGATCAGCGTGCGTTCTTTGGCGAGCTTGGTGTTCGCGTCGCGGCCGCTGAATTCTTGGTTGGCAAAACGGCGACGAAAATCGCCATCATCGAACCGCACAACAACCGCACCCTTCTTTACCGTGGCCCCGTCTTCCTCGAGGAAAACGATCTTGAGCTGCTCTTGGAGATCACTTGGAGGTGTGATGAGCGTCGCCTTCACGGGCCTCAACGCTCCGAGCGCTTCAACTTCACGGACCAGCGTGCTCGGTTTCACTTCGTACGTTGCGATGTCAGTTTTCTTCTTGGTCGTGAATGCGCCACAAGCCCAAGCTCCCCCGCAAGCGAGAAGAATGACGGCGATCTTTGACGCCAGGCGTTGCTCAGTCGGAGGCACTGGGTGGGTTCTCGCTTTGGTTCTTGAGCACTTGATCGCCGGCGGAAAGGCCCGACAAGATCTGCACCGCGCGATCCGTCCGTTTGCCAAGCTTCACGAGGCGAGGCTCAACCCCTTGGCCCGTTTTCACGTAGAGGACAGGCCCCCTTGATTCGACAAACACGGTTTCGATGGGTACATTGAGCACACTCTTCAGCCGGCTGGTCTCGATTTTTCCCCGAAAACGCATGCCTGGGCGAACGTTGAGCGGGATGTGGGTGGTGAGCTCAATATCCACATCGATCACCGTGCTCTCTCCCTCGCGGCGGATTGCTTGGTGGAGCTTCTTCAAACGACCCTCGTATGATTTGTCGGGGTAAGCATCCATGCGCAGCGTGAGGGGTTGGCCCGTGCTGAGCTGGCTTGAGTAGACCTCATCCACGCTTCCGATCGCGAATAGATTGGAAAGGGTGACGACATCTAGGATGGCTTCGGCGCGCCAGGACGAATCCCCGGTTTTTTTCTTCTCTCCGTCGCGTCCGGCACGTCGGATCACAATCCCCTTGCGGGGCGACTTGACCGTCATCTGTTGGATATTTTTTTTGAGCGCCTCAACCTCGGCGTTGGCGCGTTCTTGCTTGTTCGCCAGGATCACCAGATCGGCTTGATCCCTGCTGGCTTTCGCGCGCGCGCGCGTCTGTCGGAATAGCAATTCCTTGTCAGAAAGTTCCCGGTCGAGCGCTGCCTTCTTCAGCTCGAGCCCGGAACTCAGCTCCGCGGGTTGTTCAGTCTTCAAACGATTCTTCTGAGCATTCGCTTCGGCCTCGGCGAGTGCCATGCGATCGTCCGCGGCGGAGAGTTGCACTTCGGCAGACCGACGTTTTCGTTCCTCTGCAGCACGGTTTGCGTCGGTGAGTGCGACCGCGAGCAACTGCTCCAGGGGCTCGGTGTCAAACGCCAGCAAGCGTGTACCTGGCTCGACGGCTTCGCCTTCTTCGATCACGTAAACAAGCTTGTATTCCCAGAGGCTCGGAATCGCAGGCGGCCCCACCGAAATGGAGTCCGACGCACGCATCTCGCCCTGGACTTCCACTTCCTGGATGAGGTCGCCCTGCGTCGCGCGCGCCCACTGCTCCTCGGGTTTTTGCTGGCCGCAGGCAGCCAGCAATGAGAACGCCAGCACCACGGCGATCTTCCGGGCGAGTCGGTTCCTCTGCCACTGCCTCATGGCGCCTCCATCAGATGAGTTCCGAGGGCTAGAGGTCCGGTAATGGAACAAGCATCGGCCGAACAGAAATCAATGCCAATCTTGTGGATGGCGCCGGCTACATCTTTCACCCAAAAGTCGCCCGTCTTACCAGCGAGTGCAACACGCGGGAGCCTGAGGACGGAGGCCACTTCCCGGGTGAGAACCTCTGCTCGCGCCGACATTCCAGGACGTAATTGCGGAGTGGAAAGGGGTAGCGCCACGGTGACCGTGAAGTAGCTGCGGCTAGAATCGCGCGAGGGCCGCCGAGCCACGGGACTCAACGCAACCACCCGTCCTTCCAAAGCAGTGTCTGGATACGCGTCGACAAAACAATGGGCTCGCATCCCGACTTCTACCTGGCCGTCATCCACATCGCTCATTTGAGCGACGAAACGGTAGCCGGAAAGATCGGGAATGGACGCAACCGTTGAGCCAGGAAAGGCTGTATCGCCCGCTTGAAAGTTGCGGTGCTCGCGCGGGTGTTCCGAAATTAAGACGAGGCCTGCGCGGGGAGCTTTGAGCGTCATCGCCATCAGGCCACGCTGGGTTTCTTCCAGGTCTTTCTGGCTTTTTTCGATCGCGATTTGTCGGACTTTCAGATCCAATGCGGCAGCTCGCACCGCACTGGCCTGGTCCTCTCGTGCCTTGACGGAGTTGGCTTGCGCGCGCTCAAGAGCCAATTGTTTTTCCTGGTAGACGCGGAGCGGGAAGGCATCTGCTGGCACTGCAGCTTCCAGCTCGGCCTTTCGGAGCCCAATCTCGGCGCGCGTCACGGCAATGTCTTTCTCGGCGAGGCTCGTATCGATCGCGGCTTGTTGGCGAATTAACTCTGCTTCTGCAGCTTCGCGTGCGAGTGTGTTGTCTGAAAGCCGCCTCACAAACGCGGCGTTATCAAACTCAACCACGACGTCTCCCGCGCTCACCTTGGACCCATCTTCTGCCAGGTGGCGAATATTCACGGTCCACATTTCCGTCCTCGGAGCGACGAGCTCCTCCGAGGTGAGTGCTTCAAGACGGCCATACAAGAGCAGCGTGCGTTGCAAGGGTCCGCGGGTTACCTCAACCGTTCTGGGTTGCACGGTTTTTGCACCGATGCTGAGGCTTGCGTCTTTCGAGCAAGCGGCTAACGCTAGGCTAAATCCGCAGCAATAGACGCGCGCGGGGATCGAAAACAGGCGGCGAATGGTTTGCATGCCTAAGCCTCCACGAGCGCCGTGGGCGTTGGATTGAGCCGCGCACTGCCGACGCTATCTGAAATGAGTAGCCCATCCGCGAGCCGGAGCACGCGTGGGCACTGTGCTGCGATGCTGGCTTCGTGGGTCACCAGCACGATGGTGTGGCCGCGGTGATGCAGCGCATGAAAGAGGGTTAAGATTTCCTGTTCGGTGGTCGAATCGAGGTTACCCGTGGGTTCATCGGCGAGGAGCAGTGCGGGACGGGTGACAAGCGCTCGGGCGATGGCCACACGCTGCCGCTGGCCGCCGGAGAGCTGGTTGGGTCGATGGGTCGCGCGATGTTCCAGGCCAACGTCTCGGAGCGCGTCTGCGGCACGCTGGCGGCGTTCGGACGGCGCAACGCCTTGGTAGATGAGGGGTAGCTCTACGTTCTTTAACGCTGTCATCGAAGCCAACAGCTGAAAGCTTTGGAACACAAAGCCGATGCGCTGGCTTCGCAAGCGAGAAAGCTGATCATCGGACAGATGTTCTGAGTGAGTGCCGTCGAACACGTAGCGGCCTTTGGATGGCGTATCCAAAAATCCCAGGATGTGCATTAAGGTCGTCTTGCCGGAACCAGACGCGCCGATGACCGCCACGAATTCGCCGCGTTCGATGCGAAAACTCACGCCACCCAACGCCACCACACGCTCATCCCCCATTTGGTAGAAACGTGTGAGAGCGTCGATCTCAATCAAGGGGGCCAAGGTCATGGTCGGTCGGGCCAGAAGATAGCCTCATCTATCCTGAGGGCTACACCGAGCCCACCTAAAACATGCGACTCAGACAGCCCTTTTTGGACATTAATGGCCTGGATCGATGCTGGTGCCAAGGGTTGCAGCGCATGGGCGGCTTCAGACAAAAAACAAAGGACCCCGCGGTTGCGAGGTCCCAGCCACTCAACGCTTGCCGAAAACTTCAGAGCGACTTGTGGTTCTCACTCAGGTAGCTGGCCACGCCGGCGGCTGATTCGCTCATGCCTTTGCCGCCCTTTTGCCAACCAGCAGGACAAACTTCGCCATGCGCTTCGTTGAATTGGAGGGCATCCACCATGCGCAGCATTTCATCGATATTGCGTCCAAGCGGTAGGTCGTTAATAACCTGATGCCGCACAATACCTTCCTTGTCGATCAGGAAGGAGCCGCGGAAGGCTTTGGTTCCGTCGGGAAGCTCGACGTCGTAAGCCCTGCAGACTGCGTGCGCCATATCCGCCACTAACGTGTACTTGACTGGCCCGATCCCACCTTTATCGATCGGTGTGTTGCGCCAAGCATTATGCGTGTGGTGGGAGTCGATTGACACACCGACCACTTCGACGTTGCGAGACTTGAAGTCTTCGATGCGGTGATCGAAGGCGATCAATTCTGTCGGGCAGACGAAGGTGAAATCCAGCGGGTAGAAAAACAACACCACATACTTGCCCTTAGTGGCTTCAGAGAACTTGTAATCGCCCTTAATTTCGCCGTTGCCGAGGACGGCCGGAGTTGTAAAATCAGGAGCTTTTCGTTGAACCAGTACGCCCATGGTGTTCTTCCTTTTTTCTTGCGGGTTAGAGTTAGACTTAGTCGACTTATAGATCGGGTCTAAATCAGCGCAAGGGGGTGGCCCGTTTGACGGGATTCGCAGCCTGGGTCGCCTCGAGCAGGCGGTGGGTTGCCACGGCCAGGGCCGTCCACAGGGGCAAGAAGAAGCACGCGAACTCCTTGTTCGACTGGAAGAACCAGGGTGTCAGTTTCAGGACAACGGCGAGCACCGCGACGCCCAGCGTCCACCTGAACACGGATCGCGTCAGTGCCATCATGCGTTGGTTACCGAACGCGAGGCCAAGGCTTGAGACGAAAGAAATCAGCAGCCATGGAGGGCAGAGTGCGAGGTTTTCATTTTTGTAGGCGATCTGATGGTTAGTAAACAGCCAAAGAAACAGGAGCACGATCCCCAGTAGGCCACACACCAGGCTGAACAAAGCGGCCACGGCTCCGAATGAAACACGTGCGACTCGCGATTTCATGGCCAGACTCCCAAGGCCAAACAGCAAGCCACCGAGGCCGAGCCCTGCCAAGAGGAACCAATGCCAGGTAGCGGGCGGTTCATTCGGTGCAGGAACGCGTTTGGCGCGGTAGAAAGTCGATGTCTTCTCGACGATAGGGACTTCCCCTGTGACCCGCGGGAGTTGGTAAGATGCCAGACTATCCTCGACGCCTGCAGGGATGAATCCCTCCTCCCAACGATTACGAGGCTGGTCGGCCTCCTGCGCAAGTCCGAAGTGGAGCCCCACGTAGAGCCAAGGCAGATCCGAGGCGAGCCGGAGCGCGTGCTGGCGAAAATTCAGCCGCGCAGGTTTCTGGATCAGGGCCTTTTTCAGCGCGCCGTTGAGTGCGGCATCGATCGCATCCCGAACTCGCGTGGAACAATTGTCCTTGAAGTAGTCGTAAAGGTATTCCCGATTTTCCGGGCGCGCGTTCACTTCCAGTCGTCGCCAGAGGTCGAGCTTCTGGCTCGGGCTGAGCGCGAGATCTTGGAGGGTGACGCTTCGATCATCACTCGCGTAAGCCTGAAAGGTTTCCGCTGGGGGTGAGACAGATAACCAGTAATTGAATCTGCCCTGCAGAAATTTGGTGATGAGCGAGGATGTTTTGCCACCAAAGGTTCCAAAATTGTAGATGGCCCCCCGGCCATCAGGCAGCTGGACCAAAATCGCATCATGACCGAACTTCGCGAAGGGATGATCCCCAGGTCCGAAAGTGACCACTGCAACGCGCAGGTTCTGCGCCAAGAGAGGCATGCGGTTGGTGCGAGGGTCGGCCGATGCGCTTTCGGCTCCGAACCAACTCAAGAGCAGCACCGCCACGCACAGCCTCAGAAGGCGCAGCTGGTGCGAGGAGTGTGTGCGCGGTCTAGATGTGCGAATTTCGGGCACGGACATGGCCGCGGGAACCTAGCAGACGACCCACCTGGGCCGAAACAACCGGGCTAATTGTCGCCAAACAACGTCTGGATCTTAGCGTCTAGCGCGATGGCAATCTTGTACAGGCTGGAAATCGAGGGGCTCGATTCGGCCCGCTCAATCTGTGAAAGGAGCGAAATGCTGAGGCCGGTGCGCCGGCTCATTTGCTTCAGCGTGAGCTCCTTCTCTTTGCGCATCAGCCGAATCGTATCGCCGATGATCCGATGCAACTGTTCTTCTGGGGTCCGCGCCAGGCCCTTCTTCTTCATGACTCGCGCCAGCACCTGGCGGAATTCATCGACGTTGAACGGCTTCTTGATGTAGTCGACGGCGTCCAGCTTCATCGAAGCAACGGCCGTGTCCAAGTTCGGGTGCGCCGTGAAAATGACAACCGCAACATCACTATCAATCGAGCGAATCCGCTTGAGAACCTCGATGCCGTCCATCTTGGGCATCATTAGATCCAGGATAATTACGTGGTATGCGCCGGCGCGGACCTCGTCTTCAACGAGCGTGGGGTCGCTCACGGCTTTGACAGTGAAGCCATCCTTTTCGAGCAACGTCTGCATGTACTCACAGATTGCGCGGTCATCATCGACGATTAGGATTTTCACGCTGGGGACTTCGATCGGCACGTTGATCTCCTCGGCTGAGTCGCGTTTCTTGGCAGCTGGGTCGCTGCCTCGGGCTGGTTGCAGTAGCACTATAATAGATCTGGATGCTTGCGCTACCGCTAGAATCTCCTAAGGCTAGCTGTGTGCCCCATGATTCGCCGATTAGCTTTGTAAATTCATATATTTATCTACGCAATCGGCAGACACGTTCGGACCAAAAAAATCTTCCGGAAGTGTAGAATGCCTGGCATCCACTGGGCCGTTCTCCGCATTGGGATATGCTGGTGCGCTATGGCCGAGGATCTTGCCAGCTATCAGGAAGAGTATTTTACAGGTGCGCTGACGTCGGCTGTGGTGAGGATGGTTGAGCGCCTAGTGCGGGAGCAAGCCGTTCGCAGGCTCTGGACGATTGATCCGAGCATGTTCACCGACGATGTGGACTCAGCCAAAGCCATTCCTGGGCAGATGGGCTTCCTCAGAGCGGCGGAGTTCATGGCAACCGATTGGCCTAACGTCACGAGCTTCGTTCGCCAAGTGTACCACTCGGGTGTTCGCAAGGTTTTGGTGTTAGCAAGTGGTGCTGAGTCGGCCAATGCGCGCGTGATTCTTGAGATACTCGGTCAGAATCCGGGCTTCCCAGAAGTGCGGGTGCTGGACGATTCCGAACCTGCAGCCGTTCTGGCATTTCAAGAATGGGTGGAACCTTCAGCAACGCTGGTCGTGGTGATGGCGAAGGGCGAGCTTTCACCCGAGCTTGAAGCCTTGGAGGTGTGTTTTTGGCAAAAAATGGCGACGGGCATTGCTGAACCCCAGCGCGCTTTTGTGGCTGTGACAGAGCCGGGCGGGCCCCTGGCACGCCTCGCGCGGCGCCGACGCTATCAACGGATATTTGAGAGCCCCACCGACATCACAGCGCGCTACTCGGCGTTTTCCTACTTTGGAGCACTGCCAGCGGCGCTCGCCGGTGCTGATGGTCAGCTGGTTTTGGCCCACGCGCACAAGATGGGCGATCGCTGCTCGCCTGCGGTGCCGATCGAGCAAAACTCGGCGTTTCGAATGGCGTCGTTTCTCGGTGGCCTGCTCACAGCTGGCAAAGACAAGCTGACGCTGATCTTGGCTCCTGAGTTCAAGTCTTTCGGCCGCTACCTGGAGCAGCTGCTCGCGGGCAGTTGCGGTAAACGAAAGCAGGGCCTGGTGGTGGTGGATGGCGAGCCGATTGGTTCACCTCAGGTGTACGGTGCGGATCGAGTATTTTTCTATCTGAGGATGGGTGCCGAGCGCACTGCGCTGGATGACCAAGTCGACTCGCTGGTGGTGGCAGGTTTCCCGGTAGCGACCACCACGCTCGGCGACCGTGCCTGCATTGGTGCGGAAATATTGCGCTGGCAGCTCGCCACCGTTTTGTTGTGTTCCTGCATCGGCGTCAATCCCTTTGACGAAACGGACCTCGCGCAGACGCGAACCGGCACGGCGCGTTTTCTGGAAGCCTATGCGCGTGACAGCGTTCTTCCTAAGTGGCGTGCTTCCGCGCCCAGCGATCCACCACTTGCCGAGATGCTGCGGGGGCTTAGGCGCTTCGACTACGTGTCGATCGGCGCTTTCTTCTACGAAACCGAGGCCCGCAGACGCACGCTTCAAGAAATTCAGCGACTCCTACGCAGCGCATTTTCTGTTGTAGCAACTCAAGGCTTTGGTGCTCCGAATCTCTATGCCACCGGCGGTTTGCAGCGGACGGGTTGCGAAGGCGGGGCGCACCTTTTGCTGACGGCTCTTCCCGAAGGCGACGTGTCCATCCCCGAAAAAACCTACTCGTTCGCGATTATTCGCGATGCCCAAGCGCTCGCGCATCTTCAACTGTTGCAGCACAACGGTCGACAGGCCCTGCGGCTTCATCTGGGCGCTGATATTGACATCGGGCTCGCGCAGCTTCGTGACCAAATTCGGGATCTTTCGAGCACAACGAAGCCTTCCGCTGGAGGCTAAGGCGCCCTTACCCACGAGGGTGCCCTTGCGGCTCAGGGAGCGTCGCGTGTAGGAGGGGCGGGTGAAGCCCATTCGATTCCTATCCCTGCTCCCGTTGTCTTGGTGCCTCGTTTCGAGTGCCGCCCAGGCCGAGCCCGCCGCTTGGTTGTCGGTGACGGCCGGGCCCGCTTGGCTTCGAGATCACGGAAGCGAGTGGGGGACCCATGGTTTGCTTGAAGTGAGTTCCGGTCTTGGAACAAGCCCATTTAGGCCCCTGGTGTTTGGAGGGATCATCCGTACTTCAACGTTTTTTGGCTCGGGCACCGATCTTTCGCTGCTCGGGCGCGGCGCCACCAGAGGCTACGCACTGGGAGATTGGGGTGGCGCTTTGGATCTCGGTGGGTATGAACGCTTTTGGGGTCAAGCTTCAGCGGGGTTCACGGGCTCCCTGAGCCTCGGTGCTCCCTTCGGCATCGTTGCCGCAGTTGGCGGGCAGATTGGAACCGGATCCACTCACGGATTAACGGCAACGCTAGGCTTTGACTTCGCGCGCCTCACCGTGTTCCGGACCAGTGGCGAGAATTGGTGGAAGAATCCCTTCCCGCCCACCGGAGAAACTCAGGCTAAAGGGCCTTGAACTCCGAGATCAGCTGATCGAGCTCCGCGCGCGTGTGTTTTTCGGTGACCGCAATCAGTAGCCGATCCGCGAATTTTGGCTCAATTCTGCCGAGATCGAATCCGCCAATGATCCCTTTGGCTTCGAGCTTGCGGCACACTTCGCTGGCGCTTTTGCCACGCACTTTGATCGCAAACTCATTGAAGAAGGGAGCGTCTCCCTGAAAGCCCGGCTCGAAGCCGGGCAACTTCAGCAGCTCTGCTCGCAGGTAGTGGGCTTTCGCGAGGCACTGTTCCGCAACCTGCACAAATCCGCTCTTCCCTAGAATGCTCATGCGGATCACCAGCGAGAGTGCCAAAAGCCCCTGATTGGTGCAGATGTTGCTCGTGGCTCGCTCGCGTCGAATGTGCTGCTCGCGCGTTGCTAGCGTGAGCACAAATCCAGGGCGGCCGTTGCTATCCACTGTTTTCCCGCAAACGCGCCCGGGCAATTGTTGTAAAAATTTTCGGTCGTCGCGACAGGCAAATAGCCCGACACCGGGGCCACCGAATTGAGGAGGGCACGCGATGGGTTGGCCTTCGCCGGCAACGATATCTGCGCCCAAGGTACCCGGTGCCTCGGCGATCGCCAATGCGTACGGTTCGCTGTTGGTGACGATCAGCAATGCGCCGCGAGCATGTACGGCATCTGCGATAGCCTGCAGATCACTCACCGTCCCGAAAAAGCTTGGGTATCCCACCATCACGGCCGCAACATCGTCCGAGAGGGCCGCTTGAATTGCTTCGAGGTTCGCGCCGCCATCTTCGCCGACTGCGAGGGCGCGAAAATGTTGATCGGATTGGCCCTGCAAGTAGGTCCGTGTCACGGCGCTGTAATCGGGGTGAACGCAGCCGCTCGCCAGGATCACGTCGCGCTTGGTTAACCTGCGTGCCATCTGTGCCGCTTCGGCAGCAGCGCTCGCGCCGTCGTACATGCTCGCGTTGGCCATCGGCAAACCGTAGATTTCGCTCACGACGGTCTGAAATTCCCAGATCGCCTGGAGCGTTCCCTGAGCTACTTCAGGCTGATAAGGGGTGTATGCCGTGTAAAACTCGCTTCGGAGCAGGAGCTGATCAACGGCGGGCGGAATATGGTGCGAATACATGCCCGCCCCCAAAAATGAGAGCAACGAAGCGCCCGCGTTTTTCGCGGCAATCGCCTCCAAATGCCGCATGAGCTGCGACTCAGCCAAGGCTTCATCGAGCTTTAAGCTGCCACTAAATCGTGCCTCCGGCGGGATCGTTTCGAACAGTGCATCCAGCGTTGGCTTGCCGATCACTTCGAGCATCTGCTCGATCTCGGCGTCGGTGTGGGGCAGGTAGCGCATCAGTGCGCGGACTCCTCAAGATGGGCACGGTAGGCTTCGGGCGCTAACAAAGCGGCTTGCTCGGAACTCGGCTCAATCGCAATCATCCAACCTTGACTCCACATGTCCTCATTGATGAGCTCCGGGCGATTTTCAAGCTCGGTATTGATGCGAGTGACTTTGCCGCTGATGGGCGCGTAGAGGTCGCTCAATGTCTTCACGCTTTCAATGGTGCCGAAAGCCTTGCCGGCTTCCACCTGATCGCCGGGGCTGACGTCGAGGCTCACCAACGTAATGTCGCCCAGCTGATCGACCGCGAAGGCCGTGATCCCCACCAAGACCTCGCCGGCTTCGGGCTTCGCCCACTCGTGCGCTTTGGTGTATTTGCGGTCGTCTTTGACTTCGGTGGCAACGATCATGACTCAAGACTCCAGATGGGTAGGGGAGAGGTCGAAGGCAAGCTTTTGGCCCCCGCTTTTAGGAAACGCGGGGCCGCTTGTAAAACGGGGTTTTCACGACGACCGCTTCGATCGACTTCCCCCGGCAATCCACGAGGAACCGCGTGCCAATTTCGGCCAAATTCGCCGGTAAATAACCGAGCCCAATGCTGATGCCGAGCGTGGGGGATGGCCCGCCCGAGGTACAAATTCCGACAGATTTCCCGCTCGGATCGAGCAACGGATAGCCGTGGCGCGCGATGCCCTTGCCGGTCATCTGAAAACCGACCAACTTCCGAGGCAAGCCAGCTGCCTGCTCGGCCAACAGCGCCGCCTTTCCGACGAAGCTTGCCTTGTCTAACTTGACGACCCATCCGAGGCCAGCTTCGAGCGGGTTCGTCGTGTCGTCGATATCGTTGCCGTAGAGCGAGAGCCGAGCCTCCAAGCGCAGCGTATCGCGTGCGCCCAGCCCTACTGGCTCCAAGCCGAGCGGTGTGCCCGCCTTCATCAGTCCGGCAAAAAGCCGCCGCGCTTCGTCGTTCGCACAAAAAAGCTCGACGCCGTCTTCGCCCGTGTACCCCGTGCGGGCCACCGTGCATTCGACACCGCCCACCCGCGCAGTCCGAAAGCGAAAGGGTTTCAGCTCGCTCGCGAGTGATTGAGGTTCGGTGCCCAGAGCATCCAGCACTGCGAACGCCTTGGGGCCTTGTAGAGCCAAGAGTGCCGTCTTGTCGCTGATATCTTCGAAACGAGCCTGCGCTCCCACGAAGGCTTTCACATGCGCGGAGATCTTCTCACGATTCGAAGCGTTGCAGACGATGAGGATATCGTCGGGTGCGCGTTTATAGATAATCAAATCATCCAGAATCGTACCCTGCTCATTGCAACAACAGGTATACATCGCCTGACCATTCTCGATCTTGCTAAGATCGTTGGTGACGAGTTCGTTCACCAAGCGCTCTGCTTGAGCGCCCTGGACCAAGAGCTCACCCATGTGGCACACGTCAAAAATGCCGGCCCGCTCTCGCACCGCCTGGTGCTCGGCGACGATGCCCTTGTACTGGATGGGCATCTCCCACCCGGCAAACGGCACGATGCGCGCCTTCAGGTCTTGGTGTTCTTGGTAAAGCGGGGTTCTGCGTAGAATATCGGCCACGGTGCCTCTCGCGTAGCGTGGACCCGCCCCGCAGACAATCCGCTGGCCCTGCTTCGGCCGCGCTGCCGACGGTCCAAGGCGGGGGGCAACCCGGTGACCACACGCGCTCAAACGGGTCCAAGGGGGGGAGCTGGTTCGGGTTTTTGTTGGATGCGTGCTAATCTGAAAGTTCTGTGTCCAAAGGTAGCGTGCTGATCATTGATGCTGATGAGTGGGAGACGGCTCTCCTTGAGAAGAGCCTGCGGGACGCTGGATTTGAGGTCTCTGTGTCGCGCGCGGCACGTGAGGGGCTGACCCGCGCCAAGGCGCTCCTGCCGGATTGCATCGTGTGCGACGTGGACCTTCCAGATATCGACGGCTACTGGGTGGCTCAGCGAGTGCGCAACGAGCGCTCGCGCGTCGCGACAACGCCGTTTCTCTTTCTGACGCGCGCTGAAGATCAGAATGGTCGCCTGATGGGATTGAGCGTTGGCGCGGATATTTTCATGACCAAGCCAGTGGTGCAGGAAGAGATCGTGGCGCAAGTTTCGGCGCTCCTTGGCATGGCCGCACGCTTGCGCAGCCAACAAGCCACGCTCGCCGATACGAGCCCTCCCTCAAGGCGGGCAGCTGCGCTGCGGGGCGATCTGGCCCAGATGTCCCTTGGAACAGTGCTCACGATGTTAGAGCTTGAGCGGCGCTCCGGTCTGCTCAAGTTGGAATCGACGGATTCAACCTCGATTGCGATTGAAGTGGCAGACGGCACGCTCGTGTCAGCGAAGGCCAACGGCGAGCTTCGAGATCCGATCTTGTTGCTGCGCGAGATCCTGAACCTGAATCGCGGCACGTTTTGGTTTCGCACGCTCGTTGTGCCGGTCAAGGGCAAGCTTCGGATCAGCATGGCGCTGCTTGAGGCCTCGCGCCAAGAAGACGAAGCGAACCACTGAGCGGCGCTGGTTAGCTGCAGCGGCGTCGCGAGGGACGCAGCCAGCTATTCTTGCTTCAAAGGATCGAGCAGTTGGCCGTTGGCCGTCATCCCTGTGCGCTGCCAACGTTCAGCGACGCTCAGACCTTGGACTGCCGCAGGTGGCGTCAGATCACTGATAATAAGCAGAGTTTTCAGGCTATTCGGGCTTAGAATATCGATCTTGTAGACGCGCTTCGGATCGCCTGCGAGGACGCGGACCCGCTCATAAGTGGTCCGCCCTTCGGCAACTTCGGCGCTGCTCGTGGAGACTCGCTCCTTCACGTAACTGGCGAGCGCCAACGCATCCACTTGGCCGGAAAAATGAGCAGAATCTGGGAAGGTCGCATCCAACTGCAAGTCCCGGGGCGCCACAAATCCGAACGCCCGGTGCGTTCCCGGGGCGAGCTCTCCTTCAGCCAGGCGATCAACTGGCTTTGGGGGTGGCGGCGCAACCGCGGCAGGGCGAGGTCCTGAAGGCACGATGGGGGATTCGTCGTGGCAGGCCGCGGTGCTGCTGAGAACAGCAGCCAGCGCGAAAGCGTTAGTCAAGCGGCGGAGGAGCATGATTGGAAGCTTTCTCGCAGTTACTCTACGATGGCGGCCCATGAATCGATGACGGATCTTAGGGCAGGGGGCGGCAGGTCGATGGTGAGGGCATTGGTGCTGCCACCTTCTACTTTTTCGCCGCCGGCACCCGTTTGGACGACCAACTGGAATTTCCCAGGATTTACGTT
>JBBSBI010000130.1:0-15824 GCA_038251425.1 Polyangiales bacterium | reverse complement strand
TTCGCCTTCGCAACATTTCGCACTCGGCTTCCCGCGCGGCTCTTGCGGCCCATCCTGGAGCCCTTCGCGCTCCGGATTTTTGGGCAAGATGCCAGTATTTTGAAGGCACAATCGAAAGCTATTCGAGAATTTTCGGGCGAACAGTTCATGTCCACGGCCATCGATCTGATGGGGCCCCATATGTGGCGTCTGATGCGGCAGGCCGAGCGCGGGGATCGCCCGGAGGGGAAAGACTTGGCCGTGTCGCATCAGGTCGAGTTTCTCGCATAGTGCGCCGGCCGAGCTGCGTGCTAAGGGCTCGTACGCCATGCTAGCCTCAACGCCGATCGAAGCCGCGCGCACGCGTTGGGTTATTTGGAGCCTCACATTGATCGCCTTTGTGGCGATAGCGGCGGTGATGGTGGGAAGGCCGCCTTCGGTGTCGCGCGGTGCGCCTTCGCTGCTAGCGCAGGTGAACGCATGCCTGAACGGAGCGGCTACTGTCTTTCTGCTGCTCGGGTTTTGGTTCATTCGGAAGAAGAACATTTTAGCCCATCGCGCCTGCATGCTCTCGGCCTTCCTGATTTCCTGCACTTTTCTTGTGACGTACTTGTTGCACCATGCGGAGGTGGGTTCGGTGCGTTATCAAGGTGTGGGTTGGGTGCGGTACGTTTACTTTGGACTGCTCATTCCGCACGTACTCTTGGCCGCTCCCGTGGTGCCACTGGCGCTTTTTACCCTGTATCGCGGCTGGACTCAGCGCATCGAGGCGCATCGTGCGATCGCGCGCATCACGCTCCCGATTTGGCTGTTTGTTTCAGCGAGCGGCGTGGTGATCTTTTTCATGTTGTATTAGGCGAGGTCGGTGAGAGGAGCCCCATGCGAGCTGTAGTTCAGCGAGTGCTCTCTGCCAGCGTGGCGGTTAGTGGAGAAACAGTGGGGCAGATTGGGCCCGGTGTTTGCGTTTTGGTGGGCGTGGCCACAGGAGACAACGAGCGCGACGCCGAGCGACTGGCGAGCAAGGTGGCGGCTCTTCGGATTTTTGAAGATGGTGAAGGCAAGATGAATCTGTCGGTGCTCGAATTGGGCTATTCCTTGCTAGCTATTTCCCAATTCACGCTGCTTGGGGATGTGCGTTCTGGCAATCGCCCCGGCTTCTCGCAGGCGATGGAGCCCACGTTGGCGCGTGTGCTGTTTGAGGTGTTTTGCGAGGCGTGCCGAAAGCTCGGACTCACTGTAGAAACAGGGCGATTTCGCGAACACATGCAAGTAGCGCTCGTGAACAACGGTCCTGTCACGATCCTGCTCGACACTCAGCGCCAATTTTGAGACCGAGGCAAGCTCGTGGTATCGACACCGGGTTGGTGTTAATGCCCACCCCGCTGCTGCGAAGCGCAGCAGCCGCCCCTTCCCAAGCATCGCCCCGTCGCTGCCGGGTCGCTGCGTGAGGGGCACCGGCGGAATGTAGTGGCGGGGCCGCTTCGCGGGAGTGTCAGGTGAGCGGCCCTTTTTGTTTCTTGGAAGATAGTCAGCATGCGTACTATCTTGCGTTCGACTTTGAGGAAGAGGTGACGGACAAGTCCGGGAGCACCACGGCACGAGCCGATCTTAAGACGTGGCTGCGCTCGGTATGCCGGAGAGCGATGCCGCTGGATCGGGGGCGGAGCCGGCAGTTGACAACGAACGAGCCCTCTCTAAGCTCAATTCTTTGATTTCTGAGAATACTGCGGATGCCTCGAATTGTGTTTATCGCGACCCGTATCGGCCACGAAAAGGCCATTGAAACCGACGGGGGCGACCTGCTCGATATCTGCGATCAGTATTTGGCGCCCATTCCTTTTTCGTGTCGCTCAGCGAGCTGCGGTACGTGTCACATCGAGGTGACGGAAGGATTGGCGCTCTTGGAGCCGCCGGAGGAAGCTGAGCGGGAGCTTTTGGAGCTGCTCGGAAATTTACCTAACCATCGTTTGGCTTGCCAAGCGCGGGTGAAAAATGAACCGGGTACGATCGTGATTTGCCCGGTGTTAGGCACGCTCTAGGTTCCGCTTCTTGTGTGTGCGCTAACGCACGGAGAGCACGATTTTACCTAGGTTCTCGTTGCGCTCCATGCGTTCATGGGCCTTTACCACTTCACCGAACGGGAAGATCGAGTCGATGCAAGGGAAAAGCTGGCCCTTGGAAAAAAGAGGCAGACTGTTTCGCAAGAAGCGCTCGGTGATAGCAATTTTCGCCAGCAAAGACCGCGTGCGCATCACCAACCCCATAATCTGCAAACGCTTGCTCAGCACCGCTTTCAGATCGAGCTCGGCCAAGCTGCCCCCGAGGAAACCCGCGACGATCCAGCGGCCCCCGGGTTTAAGCGCGCGAGCATGGAAGCCTCCGCAACTAGCCCCAACAAAATCCAGCACAACGTCGAGTCCACATTCAGCGGCAGCGTGTTTTTCGAGAGCGTTGTCGCCGCGCAGGATCGTTTCGTTGGCACCCAACCCCAACACAAACTCAGCTTTTGCTTGACTGCTCACCACAGCAATCACGTACGCGCCGAGCGCCTTGGCGAGCTGAACGGCAGCGGAGCCCACACCGCCGGCGGCAGCGTGGATCAGCACAGTTTCCCCAGTTCTCAAGGCCCCAAGAGTGAACAGCGCCTCGCTGGCTGTGAGAAACGCCTCGGGGATGGCCGCACCTTCTTCAAACGAAAACCCTTCGGGGAGCGGCAAAAGCAGGCGTGGATGCGTGACGGCTTGTTCGGCATAACCGCCGCCCGCGAGTAGCCCCATCACACGCGCGCCGATCGGCAACCCCGCAGGTTGCGCTGCCTGGTTCACCACTCCCGCAAACTCAAGGCCCAGAATCGAACTGGTGCCGGGAGGGGCGGGATACAGACCGCGTCGTTGTAGCAGGTCCGCACGATTCAGCGCCGTGGCGAACACGTCGATGAGCACTTCATCGGGCGCCGGTTCAAGTGCTTCGACTTCCGCGACGCGCAGCACATCGGGCCCACCAAAACCGCTAATAGTAATTGCCCGCATCGGCCTCGGCTGGCGCTCTGTATTCTGATCAGAGCGTGGTGAGGTAGGCCGCGCCAATCACACCAGCGCGCTCGCCGAGCTCACTCACGAGCATCGGCACCAAGGCCAAGGGCGGTGCGAAGGTATTTTGGCCCAGGTGCTTGCGCACGATGGGTTCGATCAGATCGAAAGACTGAGAAATGCCGCCTGTGAAGACGATCGCGTTCAGATCGAGCACGTTCTGAATGTTGGCTAGGCCACGGCCTAGCGCCGCTCCCATCATCTCAAAACACTCGATTCCAGCCCGTTCGCCGCGCCGCGCGCTCTCTGCAATCGGCAACACTTCATCGGCCACGCCGCCGAGTTCGCGGAACCTGCGTAAGATCCCTTTGGTGCCCGCGTAGGCCTCCATACAGCCCTTGAGGCCACAGCCACACGGCCAAGCATCCACCGCTCGGTTCACGTTGACGTGCCCGATTTCTCCCGCAAATCCGTGGGCACCGGAATAGAGCTGACCGCCGAGCACGAGCCCACCGCCAATCCCAGTTCCAAGCGTCACCATCAAAAAGCTCGGATACTGTTGACCGTGCCCATACAAGCGTTCACCGAGTGCGGCGGTGGTGGCGTCGTTTTCTACCGCGACCGGGCAGTGCACACGCTTGGCAAGCTCGGCCGCAACATTTACCTGCTCAAAGCCCGGCACGTTGGGCAAGCGCCAGCAGCGCCCGTTGGCATCTACTTCGCCAGGTATCGCCAGGCCAACTGCTTTTGGCGTCGGCGTGAGCTCAAACACCGCCTTGGCGATCACGTCTAAAATCTCATCCGCAGAGAGCCCGGCGCGCGTTGTGACCGCCGTCGACTTCTGCACACGCCCATCTTCTACCAAGCCCACTTTGATGCGCGAGCCACCAAAATCAACACCAATCATAACTCGGGCGCCAGAGTGGGCCCTTAGCCCCCAGCCTGTCAAGCAAGGTCACCCCGAGTGGAGCGGGCGCCTTTCAAGCGGGCGGCAGAGCGTTCAAACTCCGCGGCATGAAGACCTTGGCGCTCGCCACTCTCAACATCTGGAACAAGTCCGGCCCCTACCAGGAAAGGCTACCCGTGATTCGTGAGCAGCTCAGCCGCCTGCAGCTCGACGTGTTCGCGGCGCAGGAGGTTCTCCGCTTTGACGCGCAACCCGCGGGCGTCAGCTTTGCCGACCAGGCGCAGGAACTCGCGGACGGAATGAACCTCTCTATCAGCTACGCAGGAGGTTCGGATTTGGGGGGAGGGCTGCGGCTCGGCAACGCGCTTTTCACTCCGCATCGCATTGTTACGAGCGAGGCGATCACTTTGCCAGGTGCCGAAACCGGTGAGAAACGTACACTGCTCTACAGTCTACTGGAGACGCCGTTTGGTCTTTTGCCAACCTTCGTTACCCACCTCAATTGGAAACATCACGAAGGATCGGTTCGCTTACGTCAAGTTCTCGCCATTTGTGATCACATCTCAGAACGCGTCCCGACAGATGAAAGCTGGCTTCCGCCCGTGTTGATGGGTGATCTGAATGCGGAGCCTGATTCTGATGAGATACGCTATCTTTCCGGCCTGCATGTTGTGGAGGGCAAGAGCGTGTTCTTCAACGATGTCTGGCGCTACGCGGGTGATGGACCTGGCTATACATTCGATCGGAAAAATCCCTTTTCAGCACTGTCGCGTGAGCCGCCACGCCGGATTGATTACATCTTTGTGGGGGGTCCGGATCGTTGGCTTCGGGGCGAGCCTGTCTCTGCGGGGCTCTGTTTCGAGCAGCCGAGCGCGGGCGTTCACGCGTCTGACCACTTTGGTGTGTACGCACAAATAAGCGCAGAAAGGCGCGGATCGGGCTAAGGCCTTTACCTTTGTGAACGGCCGGGGGAAAGAGCGGTACCCATGAAACACGTTGTTTCCCACGATCTCGGTCATGCTCGAGCCAAACAGGTCGCACAGGCCGCGTTTGACGCCTACACAGCGAAGTTCAGTCAGTACAAACCCAAAGCGGTTTGGAGGGATGAGCAACACGCAGACATTGGCTTTAACGTCAAAGGCATGGCGCTCAGCGGCACCATGGAAGTGAATGACACGGCCATCTCGATGGATCTTGAGGTCCCTTTTCTGCTCCGGCCGTTCAAAGGCGTGGCGCTAGGAGTGATCGAAAAGGAAATCCAAGAATGGATTCAGAAAGCAAGGGCCGGCCAGCTGTAGGCACCTGTGGTCCAGCGCAGACGTCGCTGGGCATAGTAGAACCACGAGGGGGGAGTGGCCAGCCTGCCCTTCGGAGTGATAAGAAGCTGGGCTGTGAATCAGAAGATACTCCACAAGTTGCATGATGAGCTCGCGCTGGATCGTGAGAGCGTTCAGAAGAGCTTCATCCAACATATTCAACACACCCAGGGCAAGCATCCCGATGCGGCGACGCCTCTCGATCACTACGTTTCGGCGGTGAGGGTCGCGAGGGATCGATGTTTTGACCGCTGGACGCGCACGTGGCAGCAGCGCAAAGCCACGCAGCCCAAACAGGTTTACTACCTGTCGATGGAGTTCCTGCTCGGGCGCTTGCTCGACGATGCGCTGCTCAATCTCGGCATTCGGGATGCGATGGAGCAAGCGCTGGCTGAGGTAGGGATCGATCTGCAGCAGGTCCTCGATGAGGAGGAGGATGCGGGCCTGGGTAATGGAGGCTTAGGGCGCCTGGCGGCCTGCTTCATGGATTCGATGGCGAGCCTAGGTGTGGTCGGCATGGGCTACGGCTTGCGCTACGAGTACGGCATCTTTCGTCAGGAGATCGTGGGTGGAAGCCAGCAAGAGAAGCCCGATCATTGGTTGGAGCAAGGCAATCCTTGGGAGATCGAACGCCCCGAGCGCCGCTTCAAGGTGCAGTTTGGTGGTCGCGTTATCCACTACACGAACGCACAAGGCCGGCGCATCCACGAATGGATCGATACCTACGACGTCTACGCGATGGCGTACGACACACCGGTAGTTGGATATCGGAACAACGTGATCAATACCTTGCGGCTCTGGGCAGCTAAAGCCACTCAGGATTTTGATATCTCTTATTTTAATCGCGGCGATTATATCAAGGCAGTTGAAGAGAAGAGCGCCACCGAGAACATCACGCGCGTGCTCTATCCGAACGACAACGACATTGCGGGGAAGGAGCTGCGTTTAAAGCAGGAATATTTCCTCGTTTCGGCGACCCTCCAAGATGCCCTAAGAAGGCACCTCGACGCTCACCCGACCCCTGAGAATTTGCCAGATTTGGCAATTTTTCAGCTCAACGATACGCATCCCACACTCGCCATTGTGGAGCTCATGCGGCTGCTCACCGATCAGTACGGCATTCCGCGCGACCAAGCCTGGGATATCACACGCCGCTCGATGGCGTACACCAACCACACCATGCTGCCGGAGGCGCTCGAAAAATGGCCAGTCTGGTTGATGGAGCGGTTGCTCCCTCGCCACATGCAAATTATCTACGATATCAATCACCATTTCCTGGGTGAAATGCGCGGGAAATACCCCGGGGATGCCGAACGCCTGGCTCGAGTGTCGTTGGTGGAGGAGGGGATCGAAAGGCGCGTCCGCATGGCGCATCTCGCGGTGGTTGGTTCTAGCCGGGTTAACGGCGTTTCGGCCCTGCATAGCCGCCTGATTCGAGAGGAGTTGTTTTCGGACTTTGACGAAATGGAGCCCGGAAAATTCATCAACGTGACCAACGGGGTGACACCCCGCCGCTGGCTTTTGAAGTGCAATCCGGGGCTCTCGAAGCTCATCACGAGCTGCATCGGAGATGGTTGGGTGACGAACCTCACCGATCTGCAGCGCCTCGTGCCGTACGCTGAGGATTCGGCGTTCCAGGCGGTATTTCGCGACGTCAAGCAGAAGAATAAGGAGCGGTTCGCGAGCTACCTCTGGCAAGAGCACCGGGAAGAGCTACCGCTCTCTTCGATTGTCGATAGCCATGTGAAGCGCATCCACGAATACAAGCGGCAGCTGCTCAATATCCTACACGTGATTTCGCTCTACCTGCGCTATCAGAAGGCCCCTCCCGTAGGAAAGCCTCCCCGCACCTTCGTGTTCGCTGGCAAAGCCGCACCGGGCTACGAAATGGCCAAACGCATCATTCATTTGATAACGTCAGTTGCGAATGTGGTGAATCACGATCCCATCGTGCGCCAGTACCTCCGGGTGATCTTCGTCCCCAATTACAAGGTCAGCGTGGCCGAGCTGATCATTCCAGCAACCGATGTTTCTGAGCAAATCTCAACGGCTGGCATGGAGGCCTCCGGTACGGGCAACATGAAATTCGCGTTGAACGGCGCACTCACCATTGGCACCTTGGATGGCGCCAACGTCGAGATGCTTGAAGCTATCGGCGGCGAGAACATGTTCATCTTTGGGCTCGAAACAGCAGAAGTCGCAGCAGCCCGCAAATCGGGACAAGATCCGTGGCAGCTCTATTATTCGGCACCCGAACTGCGTGCCGTGTTGGATGCCGTCTCGAACGGGATGTTCTCCCCTGACAGCCCGTCGCGTTTCCGGCCCACCGTAGACGCGCTGCTTTCCGGCGGGGACTACTACATGGTGTTGGCTGATTTTCTCAGCTACAGCGCGTGCCAGCGAGCGGTAGAAGATGCCTACACAGATCCCGAGCTCTGGACGAAGAAAGCAATCCTGAACGTGGCCCGCATGGGCTTTTTCTCTAGCGATAACAGCATTCGGCGCTACGCTCGCGAGGTCTGGAATGTGCCGCTCGCCGGCCAATAACAAAGTTTCTGGTAGAAACGGCAAGAGTGATCGAATGAAATCGCAAATATCAGCATTAGTATTAGCCTTGAGTTGGGTGGGCTGTGGCGCACCGCGTGCCCCCGAGGCGGCCTCAGCTTCTCACGTTGAGCCAACAGCTGCTGCCCCGGCTGAGCCCGCGCCAGCCGAAACGGCGGAAGCCAAGAGCTGGGACCGTCTGAATCTTCAAGAGCGGGGAGCCTACATGGCAAACGTTGTGCTGCCGAAGATGTCGGAGGCTTTCGCAGAGTTTTCGCCTGCGGAATACGGAGGCAAAGAAGAGAATCAAGAACCGAAGTTCAGTTGCGAAACGTGCCACGGCGAAAATAGGAAAGCCGTGAAGTTTCGGATGCCAAACACTTTGCGCCCGCTTTCCGCACCGAATCCAATCCCTGCGGCCATGGAATATGACGCGCACGTGACGCAGTTCATGCAACAAAAGGTAGTGCCGCTGATGGCCAAGCTGCTCGGTAAGGCTCCCGCGTCGGCCGAGAATCCCAAGGGATTTGGCTGCTTTGGTTGTCATCAAAAGGAGTAGGCTCACTAAATGAGCTGAGCCTTGGGCACAGGCTTCGAGTAGAGTTCCCGGCGTCATGGTCGAAGAGCGGGAGCATTCACGGCTGGCGAAGGAGCGAGACTTATACTTGGGTCTGTTGCGGCTCAACGATGAGTCGAACCCGGAGCCATTCTTGGAGACAGCGTTGGCGCTGATCGTGGAGACAGCCGACGCACAGCAGGGATACCTTGAGGTATTCAATCAAGATGGCGGAGAGCCCAGGTGGTGGCGTGCTGCCGGATGCTCGGATGAGGACGTTCAGCAAATTCGCAAGCTGGTGTCCCGCGGGATCATCGCTGAGGCGGTGGCCTCGGGCGAAGTGGTGATGACACCTTCAGCGCTTTTGGATCCCCGTTTCAACACCCGAGAGAGCGTGCAACGCTCCAAGATCGACGCGGTGTTGTGCGCGCCGATCGGTGGTGAAGCGCCACTAGGCGTGCTGTATCTGCACCGGATCGATAGGCCTGGAGTTTTCGACACGGATGAGATCCTGCGTGCGAAGCTGTTCGCGCGGCATCTGGCGCCGTTGGTGGAGAAGCTTTTTACTGAGTTGGGTCGTTCCTCGGAAGATCCCACGCGCCCGTTGCGAGCGCAGCTGCGAGCGAGTTCGGTGGTCGGCAAGAGCCGTGCGGTTGCGAACTTGTTGCAAGAGGTCCTCGCCTTGGCGCGTTTGGATGTCGGCGTGTTGATCACGGGCGAAACAGGAACCGGGAAGACCCAAATTGGTCGGATTATTCATGAAAATAGCGCCCGCTCAGCCAACTCGTTGGTGGAGGTGAATTGCGCCGCTATCCCGGAACAACTGGTTGAAAGTGAGCTGTTTGGCTCTTTGCCAGGATCGCACGCGACGGCCACTAAGCGCATGGAAGGCAAAGTCGCCGCAGCTCAAGGTGGCACGCTCGTGCTCGATGAAATCGGTGAATTGGCGTTAGGCTCTCAAGCCAAGCTATTGCAGCTGTTGCAGGATAAGGAATATTTCCCGCTCGGCTCTGCGCGTTCTGTGCCGGCGAACGTACGCGTGATCGCGACAACGAATGTGGATCTGAAGCAAGCGGTGGCGGAGGGAACGTTTCGCAAGGATTTGTATTATCGGCTGCAAATCGTGAGTTTTCGAGTTCCTTCGATCCGTGAACGCCCGGAAGATTTGCCGCTCCTGGCGCTTCATTTTTGCGAGCGAGCCCAGCAGCAACACGGGTTTTCAGGGTTGTCTTTATCTCCGGGTGCGGTGCGAGCGCTGGCTGCTGCAGATTGGCCGGGAAATATTCGTGAGCTCTCACACGCGATCGAAGCGGCCTCCATTCGTGCGGCGAGCCGGGGATTGCATCAAATTGATGCTGAGCACTTATTTCCGGAAGCGAACGCCAGTGCGCAGGCTCAAGGCCCACTCACCTTTCAAGAAGAGACACGCCGATTCCAGGCAGAGCTCGTGCGGCGAGCGCTCGACGTCAGCGAGTGGAACGTGAGCGCCACGGCACGCCAGCTCGACCTCACGCGCGCCCACCTCTACAACCTGATCAAAGCGTTCGGCATCAGTCGCCGCTAGGAGCGCGCGGGGAGAGCGGGGAGAGCGGGGAGAGCGAAGTGTCCAAAGGGTTGGACACCCTGTCCAATAGACTCGGCAGCTCTGGTTAAAAATCCAGCAAATTTACGGGATAAGCGGGGGGTAACCCGATGGAACGCGCCTTGCGTAGGGATGGCCATGGCAAGTCCTGCATTCCCGCTTTCCGAATTCCAGGTTGTGTCTCCCCGCGCACAGGAGCGGCACCAAGGGGTGTCGAGGGACATCGTGCTCTGGTTGGACGCGGCGGCTTCAAGGCCACGCAGCACCGAGCCTATTTGGGCCTCGCTCTTGACCGGGGAACGCACCGTGGTGGATGCGTTTTGCGACTCGAGCCGGGCATACGTGGTGCTCCGCCGTACCCAACTTCGCGGCCAGCAAACAGCCGCATTGCTGCCTCGCTATGCGGAGATGTTGCGGCGCCTGCTTTTGGGTCAGAGTCAGAAAGCGATCTCAATTGATATGAGTGTTACGCCATCGACCGTGGCGTTAAGCTTGAGCCGCTGTATGGCGCGTTTGGGTCTCGCCTGCCGTGCACAGAATCTGCCCTTGGGTGTCGCCCTGATGGGTCAAGCCGCGTATCAGGTGATTGAACTCGGTGATGCTCGCGCGAGTGCCTACGAGTCCGAGTTCGAACGTTACGACATCGTGAGCATGGAGCGGCCCGATGTTCGTTTGCCAACTGTGCTTTCGTCGGCGGAGCGGGCGGTCACGCGGCAAGTGATCGAAGGCATCCCCCACACGGACGCAGCAAAGAGTCGCGGCACCTCTCGGCGCACCATAGCCAATCAGCTGAGTGCGATTTTTAGAAAGCTCGGTGTTTCCGGGCGTTTCGAGCTGATGCGCTCCATCAACGCACCAGCCGGCCCCGCGGGGCGACAGTTGGAAGGCAAACGGCAGCTCTTCGCGCTAGCATTTGGCGCCGGTTCTGACTGAGCCTGGAGGGGAAGCTCAGCCCGGAACGCCCGCGAGCCCTGTCACCTCAGATGGAATCACGCTGCTTGAGCAGCACAAGAATCATCAGCATGGTCAAAAACAGGATGGTTCCGAGCACGGTGATCGGCAACCAAGCCGAGAGATAGTCCGTAAATCCCCAAGCCCCATTGAAGTCTGTGGCCGCAATCTGGGCCTCGGCACAGTGGAACTTGCCAGCAAAGACGAAATTTTCTGGACTCGTGATGTCCGGCTTCTTGAGATCGATGACCCAGGCTGGGTCGTTGGCGATCGCAATGCGCTCTTGTGCAATTACGCCCTGAAAGCCCCAGCGGGCGGGCACCAGGTACATCGGCCATTTGAGGAGAGGGTTGGTGGTCATGGGCACCATCAAGCCTCCCAACACCACCTGTGGGATCAAGGCGATAGGCGTGAGTGCCATTGCCGCTTCACTGCTCTCTACAAGCGCACTCAGTAAAAGCCCCACTGCCACGGAATTCATGGACACAGCAACCATCGCAGCGAGCTCCAGGCCAAAGGCACGCGCTCCGCCGTTGAACCCAAGCGCAAAAAACACGATCGTTAACAGCATGGTGCACTGCACCAGACAGATCACGCCGAGCAGCACAAACTTCGAGGCCACGTAGTTGAAGAGCTTCAGATTCACCATGCGCTCGCGGCGATAAATGGCTCTCTCGCTCACAATCTCGCGCGCCGCGTTGCTCGTTCCAAACCAAACAGCCGCAACCACCAGAAAGAAGATGGCCCCCGCGTGATCGGGTGTCGGCCTCATTCCGCTCAACATGCCATCGGACTGGTTGAGGCCACCGGAGCGTTGCCCGAGCTCCTGCAACGCGCCCAAACACCAAAACGGAATGGCATCCTTTTGACCGCCGAAGACCACGGCCAACAGCACTCCAATGATCGGCGCCTGCAACAGCATGATGGCTGTTCCCATCCCATCGCGGAATTTCACTTTGAAATAACGGCTCAACAGTAGCCCGAATTGGCCGCGCGTCGGCGGGCGGGTGCGAGCGACCGGAGGCTGCGATGAACCCGCGCCCACGGCTCGGCGTCCTGTATACATCTCTTCAAAAATAGGATTTTGAGGATTGAAGAATTCGCGGTTCCATTCTTCGGCAGATTGGCGGCGGGCCAGGATCCGGGGTGCGTTGGGATCGGCCGCGCGCATCGCGTCGAAGATCGGGCGCTCGCGGCGATTGAGCATGTCGAACATGTCGCGCGGGTTATCGACGGTGTTTTTCTGGCCCAAACGCTCGAGGAAAGAGCCGAAGAAGCGATAACCGGAGGTGCTGGGTCCAAAGAACAACGGCAGCCCGCCTTGACCCAAAATGAGGGCTAAATTGAACTTCTCGTACTCAGCTTTGGCGGGCTGGTGGATGGTGGTAATGATCGTCTTACCAGTCGTTTTGGCGAGATCTGAGAGCAGGCTCACGAGTGCCGTGGTGTCATCGGCTGCGAGCCCACTCGTGGGCTCATCAAGGAACATGATCACCGGATCCGTCACGAGCTCCATCGCGATGTTGACGCGTTTTCTTTGACCGCCGCTCAATACCTTCTTTTCTGGGCGTCCGATCTGCAGGTGCGCCACGGCTTCGAGGCCAAGCTGTTGGAGTGTGGTCTCGACGCGACGGTCGATTTCTTCTTCTGAAAAGTCTGGAGGCAGTCGGAATTTGGCGCTGTAGCGTACGGCCTCCCAAACGGTTAACTCGGGGTGAACAATGTCGTCCTGGGGCACGTAGCCGATCGAGCCGCGGAGAGCATCGTAGATCGAATACAGGTCTTCGCCGTTGATGCGGACTTGCCCGTAGCTTGGCGGAAGGTAGCCGTTCAGCGTCATCAAGAGCGTCGTTTTTCCGGCACCGCTTGGGCCCATGAGTGCGATCAAATCGCCCGGGAGTGCCTTGAAATTGACGTGATCGAGCAGGGTTTTGAGGCTGCTCGGGTTGTCTCGGTCCGGCACCTGCAAGACAAGATCCCAAGCTTCAATCTCGTACAGTGCTCGCCCAGCCCACTGCACAGAATCCTCGACCACCACTGACACTTCTTGGCCAATGACCTGCAGCAGGAGTGGCATGGGGCCAATAAAGACTTTTTCCCCGTGGCTCACGGGAACGCGTTGGCCTGGCGGAATGCGCTGTCCACGCACGTAGGTGCCGTTGGCGCTGCTCAGATCTTCTAGGAAGAGCTTTCCTGCGATGCTGTGCAAGGAGGCGTGTCGGCTCGAAACTTGCGGGCTGGCGAGCACGATGTTGTTTTCCGGAGTGCGGCCGATCGATTGCACACTGGCAGGCGCTGAGGCCCCCATGGTGATCTGGCCGACAACTGTCTTGTGTCGGGGGCGAAGACTGTCGCCAGCGTCTGCGCTCGGTTGGGGAGCACGCGCAGGTTCTGGGGCGGCGATGGCACCTAAGGCTTGAGCCAGTTGGCGTACCAACTCCACGGGCAAGGGCACTGGGCCGAGCGTCAGGTGCGCATGTGGTTCGAGGGATTGGGATTGGTGAGGCGGGAGGCGCTGCCCGGAGAGCCAGCTGCCACTGGTGGAGCCCTGGTCGGTGATGGACAAAGGCTGGAGTCCAAACGACGCGTGCAGGCCCGAAACGTTGGAATTGGCGACGGCGATATTGGCTCGCGACGGATCGCGGCCAAAGGTCAGCGCCCCGGGTACGATCGGAGCCTGCCCGCGGCTCAAGAGCATCAGCGCGAGTGCCGGATGTGCATTGGGGACGGGAGCCGTGCCCAGCATGAACTGCGCCCGAAAGTCGAACGGAACCTGTGAGCCACTGGCCAGCGCCGCGCCATTCACGAAACTCGGACCAGCCCCAAGATCCTGAAAGAAGAGCTGCCCGGCCTCGCCGAAGCTGATGCGAGCATGCTCCGGGGCTACTTGCTCCGCGCCCAGCCGAATATCGCAACCGGGGGCGCTCCCAAGCGTGATCGATCGTTTGCCAAAACCGGGGATCATAAGCAGGCGTACCTTGGTTGAAGGAAGTAAGCGGCGTTAGTGAAGACTGACGCCAAATTCAGCGCGCCCAATGCGGAGCAGGGATTCATTCACCACTGGCATCCAAGCGCCGAGTGGTGCCGCGTGCCCGTTCACATGCGTCCCGCCCTCGCGCTGCTCGTTGCGGACATAGAGCATTCCCGCTTCGAGCTTGAGCGACGCTTGAAGCGCAAGTGCCTGGCTTTGGTCGAGCACAATGTTGCAGCGTTGCCGGTCACTCCCCACGTGAATCTCCGCACCTGGGAGAACCGTGAAGACGCCGGGTGCTCCTTCGAGAATGGCGCGTGAAGTGTCGAGAATCTGCTGTTGAAGCGGGGCTGCACGATAGCCGGGGCCTTGCCCAGGGGGTGGTTGGCCGCCACTGTAACCGGGTGGGGCGCCGTAGCCTCCTTGGGGTGGTGGTCCGCCGTAGCCGCCGCCAGGTGGTCCGCCGTAGCCGGGTCCCTGTCCCGGTCCCGGAGGACCTGCAGGTCGGTTTTTGTTGCCGCCGCGTGCGATCACAATCACGAGCAGCAGGATGACCACCAATGCGAACGCGCCGCCGAGCGCATACAGCAGAGGAAACGGCGGCTCGGTACCCTGCAGCTCCAGGATGGTGTCCGCGGTGACGCCACTCACGCGCCGCGCTTTATTGTCGTAGAGCACGAGGCGCACGAGCGCGCTCTTGCCGGAGCCCTGGAGCAGCTTGTCTTTGTCGGGGGCTTGGAATTCCGCAAACGTATCGCTCGTCCCGAGCGTCGTCCCTTTCATGCCGTTTTGGATCAACTGCTGTTGGGCGCGTTTCGCCGCTTCCAAATTGGTGCCGGTTAACTCCTTGGGCACCGCTTGGCCGGCGGGGAGGAAGTAAACTTCGGCTCGGGATTGGTCCCCGCCCCAACAAAAATCCCCAAATACTTTGAATTTTCCTCCCGCATACACGCCGTTTTGGCGACTCGCGGCATCCTTGGTGTATTGAACGTTCACATCGAGTGGCCACGACGTGGGGTCGATGCCGATCGGCACATCTTTGAAGGTACTATCACCCAGGATGGGTGGCTTCACGTCAGCGAAATTCAGGGCGAATGTTTGGGTGACGGTGGGCGCCAGGCAGGAGACTTTCCATTTGACGATGTACATTTTGGCGAAGCGCGAGCGAACCGCGTTCACCACAGCGCTCGCCCGAGCTCCCTGACCCTCTTGAACCACGGTGAAGAATCCGCCGATTTCAGGGTTTGACAGGTTTTGCATGAACTCGAGCGAGTTCTGCCGAAATTCGTCGATGCTGCGATACGGGAACAGCACGCTGATGACCGGCACCGGGACCTTGGGCGCCGCAGTATTGTTCTCGGGGAAGCGCCCTTGGGTCATGTAATTCTGGAGTTGCATTGCCCCCGGGCCGCTCGTTGCGGCATCCGCTCCGCCATATCCGTTGGAGAGCACGACCATGGCTTGATGCAGGGGCACCGCCAGGCTCTCACCCACGTTGCCGAGCCCACCAAAGCCGTCAGTTGCTGCCTGTTTGATAATGCTGAGCAGGCTCCGGGTGCGCCCTTGACTTGGATAGTTAGCGGTCACGCCATCCACGAAGGCGAGGACCTTATTCTTCGCCGCTGCACCGACCCACTTCGAATCTTGAACGACTTGGCGGTCGTTGAAGAACATCACGTTCACGATGTCGTTCTGGCCCATGCTGGCGACGAATTGCCGCGCTACTTGCCGGGCATCATCCAGGCTCCGCCCCATGCGTTTGTCTGCGTCCACCAAGATGAGCCAGGCCGTGCCAACGCCAGGCTGCGCCAGGCTATCTCCCCATTTGGCGTGACTCACATGGGTGGCTGGACGCTCGGAGCCTTCAACCATCACCGTGAAGAGCGCGTTGTTCTCAGGGAACGGGAAGGGCTTGTAGAGTGCGTACGGCTTTTCAAGCGCGTCGCTCATGCAGGAAAACTGAGAATTTCCGCTTAGCATCGCACACGG